>JADJXA010000025.1:0-300000 GCA_016716065.1 Candidatus Leptovillus gracilis
TTGGCTCTCCAGGAAGCGCACTGGTCGTTACCGCCGGTTCCGGGTGGTGTAGATACGTCAAGGCTCAGCAGGGTTAGTCCAGCCGCTCGGTCTGGCTGAAGCTCCTGGGCATCCTCCGGCAAAGGTAGATATATCTCTTACAGCGTCGTCGGGCGAATGGTCCCGGCGATGCCGTTCAAGAAAGCGCCGCCGGGACCAGCAGCGTTATCCCCACGCAGACCAGGCTGATGAATAGGTTTTTTGAAGTGATACTGGATTTCTTCTGTTGTCATGGGTTCCTTTTTGGTTTAGTTGATAGTTGATAGTTGGGAGTTGGGAGTTGGGAGTTGGGAGTTGGGACTCCACCCCTCGTTGACAATTGACAATTAACAATTGACAATCTCCTCTTCCTCTTCCACTTCACAATTCAAACTTCACAATTCACAATTCAAACTTCACCACCGGGTATGATTTGCAGTCCGCTCTCTAGCAGACCAGCCCTTCTTCGCCGGGGGGCAGGTGGAGGTTCTCGGTCAGGACCGGGTCAGCCGCCAGGAAGCGGCGCGGCCGGGGGGCGGTATGCCTCGGCTGCTGGCCGTCAGGACGGGCAAACTGCCTGACAGCAGCGGTCCATTGCTCCAGCAGCACCGGCCGCCTCCACCCCCGCCGCGCCTCATTTCCCTCCCCACCGCCCACCCCTCCCCTCTCGTCATCCTCGTCATCCTCGTCATCTTCTCGTCATCTTCGTTATCTTCCGTCATCCTCGTCATCCTCCTCGCTCTCCCCCTCTTCCTCTAGCCTCGCCTGGCTCTCTCTAGCTCTAGCTCTTCCCAGGCAGCCCATGCAAAACTAGCCGGACGCCGGGCACGGCCGTGGGCGGCCAGCAGCGCGGCCAACAGCAGCTGCCGCCGCGCCCATTCCTGTCCGCGACAGCCGAAGATGAGCGCCCCGCGCGGCAGCCCGCCATAGCGGTCGGTCGGCCATTCCAGCCACTGCCGCACCTGCCGGTCGGCCATCAGCCGTCCCGCCGCCGCTTCCAACGCTCCCGCCGCCGCCCCGCGGCGCTGCCGCGCCGGCGCCGCCAGCCACTTTTGTGCAGCCCGTTCAGGTCGCCCAGCGGCGCTTCCTCCAGCAAAGGTCAGCCCGTGCGATGGACGCCCATCAGGCGAAACCATTGTCGCCGCCGCGCCCGCCGCCGTGATTCGCTCTCGCCGCCTACGGCCGCCAGTGGGTCGAAGCCGTCTATCACCGCCGCGCCGTCTATGTCCAGATAGTGCAGCCTGTCGCCTTCGGCCGCCCCGCGCCCCAACAGCCGGGTGACGGCCGGTTTCCGTTTCAGCCGGGGAGCCAGGTCGCCGACCCGTCGAGGATGACCAGCCCGCCATGACCGGTGGCGATGGTCTGGGTCAACCCGGCCACCAGCCAGTCGGCGGCTGCTGCGCCGTACAGGTTGACCCGCCCTGGCCCGGCCAGCATCTGCCCCGCCTGGTTCCAACCCAACAGCCAACTGTCGCCTTCGCCGGAGGTGGGCAGCAGGTCGGCGGGCGGCTCTGCCGGCTGCCAGGCGGCCGCCAGCCCCATCCCTACCGGCGGCGGTTCGGGCAGCCGCCAGCCTGTTTGTTTCACCCCATTTGGCGAGGGCAAGTAGGCTCCGCCTGTTTCTTCGCCGCTGACGAAGAGGCTGCCATCCACGATGTGGGCGGTAAACGGCCGTTCCCCAGGGCAGGTCGGCGGCGGCGGCCAGCAGCTCCGGCTCAGCCGGCGGCACTGTTTCTTGGTGCAAGACGAAGCCGAAGTCATCGGCCATCTGCCACAGCAGCGGCGCGTAGAGCAGCGGCACGCCCAGCCACAGTTGGGACACCGCCCCCGGTTGGTAGCGCAAGGCCACTCGCCCACCGGCCACCGGCCCCGACAGCAGCCGCGCGCTCCGCCCCACCCCAGATGCCTCCCGATAGCGCACCCGAAACCAGGCGACGGCCGTTTCCCATCGTTGTTGTTCTCGTTTGGCCCAATGTTGTTGCAATCGTTTCATTTGTCCTTCCTTTGTCGGGCAGGCCGTCGGCCTATGGCGCAGACGGCCATCCAGCCGCTTACCCGGCTGGCTGCCCGGCGCTATAACTTCCCCAGAACGGGTTGCCCGTCTCCTCTTCATCTACCGGCAGGTCGCTGGCTAGCATCTTCGCCTCTAATTCCTCAATCATCACCGTCACGATAATCCGCGACCATTCGTTATACTTCCGCGCATTGGGCTAACACCTCCGCCTGTAACCGCTCGAATTCTTCTAAGACTGAACTACTCATTGTTCCTCCACCAGTTGATAGTTGATAGTTGGGAGTTGGGAGTGGATAGTTGGGAGTGGATAGTGGATAGTTGGGAGTTGGGAGTGGTTGGTAACCAGTGGTCAACACTCCGCACTCCGCACTCCGCACTCCGCACTCCGCACTCCGCATTCCGCACTCCGCACTCCGCACTCCGTTGACAATTGACAATGAACCATTGACAATTTCTTCTTCCACTTCACAATTCACAATTCCCCCCTTCGACAAGCTCAGGGCAGGCTATTCACAATTCAAACTTCATCAGCTTCCCAACAGGCACTGCCGTTCCATCGGCCGCAGCACCATCTGCACCTTCTCCGCTCGTCCCTTGTAGCGCACGACGGCGCGGCCGGCGCCGGCTTCTTTGTTGCTGCTGTAGCGGGCCAGGAACTGCACGTGGGAGGAGAGAATCTCGCCGGGATACTGCTGGGCGAAGCGGGCCGCCGCCTTCTCCGGCAGCGGGAAGGTGACGCTCCAGGCCAGGTTGTCGAGAATCATCTGCCCCGCCGCCACGTTGATGCCCGCCTGCATGGATTCGGCGCGCGCCCCTTCCACGCCGATGAACGCCTCCAGGTTCTGGTCTATCATGATGACCGCCGCCCCATAGGTGCGCACCGTCTTGACCATGTGGGCCAGGAAACCCATCAGCCGCGATTCCCGCGCCATGTAGTGGACCTCGTCCACGAAGATGGCCCGCTTACGCGGATGCCGCCGCACCTGCAAGTTGATGCCCGCCAGCACCGCGTAGTAGAACAACGCCCGCCGCTGCTCCGGCACATGCTGGAAGTTGAACAACACCAACCGCTCTTGCAGCGTCAGGTCCAGGTTGCTCGGCCCATTAAACACCGGCGCATAATCCCCATAGACGTACAGACTCTCTATCTCCTGCGCCAGAGAAGAAGCAGCACCGCCGACGAGAGAGGGGGAGACTGGGAGACTTGGAGACGGGGAGACAAGGAGACTTGGAGAGGTCGTCTCCCGTTCTCCTTGTCTCCCGTTCTCCCAGTCTCCTCGTCTCCCGTTCTCCCAGTCTTCTTCCGCGACGATGTGCAGTTGGCGGCAGAAGCTCTCCAGGGTCGGGGTCAGGGTGCGGTCTACCAGGAGTTCGCTCTGCCAGTCGTAGTGGGCGTAGGTCTGGCGCAGCGCTTTGCGGATGGCGGCGACTTCGGCGTTGTCGAAGCGGCGGGGTTGGTGGCCGACAGGGTCCAAGAGCAAAGCCAGCAGGGTGATAACGTGGTCGTACTGCTCGGTCTCGTTCTCGTAGACCACGTCGAGGATGTTCAGCCGCGCCTTGTCGTAGGAGATTTCGTGGTAGGAGACGTTCTCCCCACCGGCCAGCGCCGCCAACCGGCGGCAGTGGCCCTGCGGTTCCAGGAAGATGGCCTGCACGTCTTGCTCGACCAGCCGCCAGGCCAATGCCTGCGAAAACACTGTTTTGCCCAGGCCTGTGAGTCCTAGGATGATGGCATGAAAGGGGTCGTTGCCTTTCCATTCCAGGAAGCTGACGTGGGGACTGTTCTCGTCGTGGGAGATGCCGACATAGATGCCGTTGGTCTCCTGTTCTCGCCCTATCCCCCACATCCCGGCGCAGACGGCCGCGCCGCTGCTCAGGACGTTGTGGTGGCCGTGCGGCAAGCCTGTCGGCCGCGCCTCCGGACCGAACATCGCCCCCGCCGCCGCCTGGTAGCCGTGCAGACTGTCCAGCTTGAAGTAGGCGCTCTGGGTGTTGCGCAGGTGGCGCAGCCGCTCGCGCAGCCGGTCTACCTTTTTGTCCAATACCATGAACAGCACCTGCACGTGGTGGACCGCCTCGCTGCGCGCCAGCAGCGCCTGTACCGCTTCTTGCTTCGCTTGCTCGGCGTCGAGGTTTTCATTGCTGCGCCGCATCCCTTCCCAGAAGTTGGTCGCCCCGGACACCCGCTCCGGATGTACCTTGCGCGCGTCCACGCAGATGATGAGCGGCCCGCTGGCCGAGGTGATGATGTCGCCTAACGGCCGCTGCCAATCCCAGGTGCGGGTCAACTGATACGAGGCGATGACGCCGTAGCGGTAGCGGCTGTTGTCCACCTGCAACCGGCCCGTCCCCCTGTCGCGCAGCACCGGGACCATGTGGTCTATCGTCTCGGCGTACTCGCCGCTGATGGGCAGCTGCGGGTAGCCCGGTTCGGCGCGCACCAACCAGTGGGTCAGGTCGGCCGGTGACAGGACGTTGGCGTAATCTATCAGGTAGTGGCGGCATTTGAGGAAGTCGGCCTGGGCTATCTCTTCCAGCAGCCGCACCTCTTCCAGCAGCCCGCGCCGCGCTCGCTCGTCGCTGCGGCTCATCGCCAGCCGCCGTCGGCTGCGAAGCAGGTTGTCTAGCCGTGTTGGCAGGACCATCGTCAACTGCCGGTAGTCGCCCAGCGGTCCGGCAAACAGCCCGGTCAGCGCCCCGATAATGCCCGCCTGCTCGGTAGGCTCGATTTGACTAAAGTTGGGTAGTGATAGTTGATATATTTTCATTTCGGATTTCGGATTTCGGATTTTGGATTGCGGAATGCGGATTGCGGATTTCGGATTTCGGAACCTGTCCTGAGCTTGCCGAAGGATTGCGGAAGGATTGCGGAAGGTGGATGCCGGAGCCTGTCTTGTTGCAGAATTGCCCGCTGCCACAGCAACGGCCGTTCTTCACTCCGCAATCCGCAATCCGCAATCATCATTCCTTTTGCCATTGGGACTCGATATTAACGACGCGCGGGTGGGCGATGGTCTGGCGCGCCCGGACCTGGGCGTAGACCAGCAGGCGCATCCAGACCATCTCCCGCGCAAGTCGTGGCCGGCGGCGTAGGCCAGGACCATCAGCAGCGGCGCCATCCACCACGGCAGATTCAGCATCCCGATGCCCACCACCAGGCTGACGATGACGAACATGAATTGGGTCATCGTCAACCGGGGCAGGATGAGCGCTTTGTTTTGCCGCACGAACTCGGTGTGAAAGTGGGTGTACATTCCTCTGGCCTACGCCCTTCGCCTTACAGCCCGCAGAGGGTGAACAGGTCGGGGATGCCGAAGCCTGTCAGGATTTGCACCCCGATTTCCGTCGAGAAGGCCAACAGGATGAGGCCGAGGAACACCGTCCCGGCTATCGCCCCTATCTGCGCCCCCTGGGTGGGGATGATGGCCGCCGCCTGTTTCTTGAAACCCAGGATGGCCACCGCCAGGATGAGCAGCGCCCCGCCCATCAGTTGGGCGGTGTACAGCCCACGGTCGTAGGTGTCACAGATGGCTGGTGGTGGCGCTTCGCCTTCGGCGCAGCCCGCCAGGACCACGACCATCAGGAGCAGCAGCGGGATGACGCGCCGCAGAAGGCGGCTGGTGGCTGGTGGCTGATAGTCGGTTGCCGACAACCGTTGGTCGGTTGCCGACAACCGTTGGTCGGTTGCCGACAATCGTTGGTCGGTTGCCGACAGTCGGCGGTCGGTTTGTTTTGTTTGATGCAATGCATTCTCGTGCATGATGTTTTTTCTTCTTTCCTCCATTCTTGATAATGAGTTGACAGTTGACAGTTAACAGTTGGTAGTTGGTAGTTGATAGTTGGTAGTTGGTAGTTGACAATTAACAATTGACAATTGATATTCGTTCGTTTGTTGGACGGGGAGAGGATGGGGGATTGTGGTTTGCTGAACATCCTGCAAGAATCCGCAATCCGCAATCCCCTCATCCTCCTCCTTCGCCTCTGGCTCCCCAGAGCCATCGGCCAATTTGCACCACCAGGGGCGTCTCCGGTCCGGGATGGGGGAAGCTCAGGCTTGCCTGAGCCGTCTCCCCCGCTTCGAGCAGTCGCTCACTGGCAAACCCGCTCATTAACCCACTTCCTAACCCGCTTCCATAGGCATCACCTCCTTCACTTGGTATCTGGATATACTCACCCGGCAGCAGCACCGCGCCGGGACCGGGGTTGTAGACGCTCACGGCCACCGTCACCTCACCGCGCGCGGCGTCCCAGGTGGCGGTTGGCTCGCCGGCTTCTAACTGCTCCAGCAGGTTGGGCGCTTCGCCCAGGCGGATAAAGGCGCTCTCACCGCCGGGCAGCTCCCCGGTAGACGGCCGTCACCCCTCCCCACCGCTGTTGGCCGGCAGAGCAAAACGCAGCTGCCAGGTCACCTCAGCCGGCAGGGGCACGGCCGTCGTCTGGTGGCTCTGTCCGTGCAGCGACAACAAGCCGGCTCCCTGCCCGGCGCCCGTTATCTCCACCAGCAGTTCGCCGCTGCGGCTGTCGCTGTAAACCACGTCGGTTATCTGCAAGTCACCACCGGCGAAAAACGGCTCCCCCATTTCCCGGTAAACGGCCGTCTGCGCATCTTCGCCCGTCAGGTCATAGGCCGCCTGGACGATGGGCACAGCCTCGGCGGAGCTGGCCGGCAGGGCGAACAGAGTCATGCCCACCCGGTTCTGCGACAGCAGTCCCGCCGCTTCATGGTTGGCCTTTGTCTCCGTCTGCGTCACCACGAAGGCGAGGGCGTAGCCGGTGTCGCTCGTCAGCCGCAGCCGGTCGCCCGGCAGCAGGTCGGCGACCACCTTCTCCGGCAGCCCAATGGCATAATTCAGCACCGTGCCGAACACCCAGACGGCCACTGGATTGTCCGAGGCCATCACCGCCGCGTTGTAGGGCAGTTCCCCCCGGTTGCTCACCCGCGCCGGGTCTATCGGTAGAGCGATGACCTTCTCCGTCGCCTGGTAGCGGATTTCCAACGCGCTCGGCCGGCCCAGCGTCAGACTACCGCCCAACCCGCCTATCGTCTGCAAGGCGTCATCGGCTCCAGTCGGCAGCGCTGGCGTCGGGCTGGGCGACGGTTCGGCCGTCGCCCCACTCTCTTCGACCAGCGCCAACGTCGCGCCTTCGAGGGTCTCGACAGCCTGGGCTACCCGCCCCGGTCTGTTGTAGACGGCCAGGAAGCCAAACAGCGCCACAACCGCCACAAAAACAGCTAACTTGGTGTAGGTCCGCCGCCGCTCCTGCTGCTGCTCCGGCGACCCTTCTTTCACATCCTGGACCATCGGGGCCAGCCCTTTGTCGTAAACCTGCCCCAGGTTCACCGGCGTGGTACTCGGCCTTCCATCCGGCTGGATGTAATCCCCTTGCTCGAACTCGCTCAACCGCTGCCGCAAATACGCCAGCATCTCGTTCTCCGCCGTATCTTTCTCCGCCTCGCGCATCTCCCGGTTCAGCGCCTCTCGCACCTTCTCCTGATACTCCGGCAGAATCCGGCTCAGTTGTTCATCTGCTTTCTTCTTCCTCGTCATCGTCGTCTCCCATGTGGATTGCGGAGTGCGGAGTGCGGATTGCGGAACCCTTTCCCGCTATCTCGGTCTCCTACTCTTGCTTTCGCTCTCGCTCTCGCTCTTCCTCTTCCTCTAGCTCTCGCTCTAGCTCTAGCTGCTCTGGCTAACGGGCAAAAACACCGGCAGCCGCACGGCCGGCAGGCCAAGACTAATCGGCTCATTGACCATGCCGGGGCGCACGCGGGCCGACCAGGCGGAGACGAAGGGCGTCGCCACCCGCTCGAAAGGGGCGTTGGTCAAGGTAAAGAGCGCCTCCCCTTGGAGATTGGTGAAGCTGCGAACCAACCGCTGCCCCTGGCTGTCCACCGCCAGCACGCTGACATTCGGGACGCCTTCGCCGGGGTCGGTCTGCCGGTTGTTGTTGGCGTCGTAGTAGATGAGGACCCGCGCCGTCGTCACCTGCGGCGTGGCCGCCGGCTGCGCCGGGCCTAACAGGTGCAGGGTGAGAGTAGCGCTTACGGCCGTTGTCGGAGTGAGCGTTGGCGTTGCGGTTGACAATGCCGGGCCGGATGGGCCTGTCGGACCGGATGGACCGGATGGACCGGTCGGTCCCACAAAAGGCGGCGTTATCGTCGGCGGAGTCGTCGGCGTCGGGGATGGCGTCGGGGACGGCGTGGGCGTCGGTGAAGATGTCACCGTGGGCGATGGCGTCATGGTCGGCGTGGGGTCGGTCAGGCCGACGTGCAGCTCGTAGCTGCCGCTGGCGATGCCGCCCGGCGATACGCGGGCAATGTACCAGCCATCGGCGGGCACGGTGAACAGCACCGCCGAACCTAAATCCGTCGCCGTGCTGTCGTCGTTTTCGGCCAGCAGCTGCGCCCCCTGCCACACCTGAAGGTACGTGTCCAGGTTGTGGGACGAACGGGTGTGCAGGTTGACGATTTGCCCCGTCTTGAGGTACAGGGCGTAGTAGTCCACATCGCCCTGGTGCAGCGTCGCCGGAACCATGCCCCAACTGACCGGCGTCGCCGTCTCGGGTGTGTCGTTGGGTTCAAAGGCGTCGGGTTGGACGCCGCCACTGTCTGGCGTGGCGCTGGGGACGGCCGTCGGCGTTTCCGTCGCGTCTACGGTGGGCGTCAGGTAGACCACCGGCGGCGTCGGGTTGGGCGTCTGGGCCAGCAGCGGCGATGCGGCCAGGGCGACGATGAGCATGAATAGGGCGATGGCCCAGGGATACGGCTTAGATTTCATCGGATGTGTCTCCTTCTGTCGGCGGTGCCGCGGAGCGGCGCAACAAGGTGGGTGGCGACGCGGTAGGCGGCGGCGCGGTGGGCGGCGGCGCGGTGGGCGGCGGTGCGGTGGGCGGCGGTGCGGTGGGCGGCGGCGCGGTGGGCGGTGTCGCGGTGGGCGGTGTCGCGGTGGGCGGTACGGCCGTTGTTTGCGGGATAGATAGTCCACCTTCCAGGCCACTCAGGTCGCGGCTAAACGCCTGCGCCTGGGTGGGCGTATAACCCTGCCCCGTTAGATACGGCGCGATTGCCTGCCCCGTTTGCAGCCGCACGGCGATGCGTTCCAGGTCTTGGGCTGTCAGTTGCAGCCGCTCGATGCCTTCCAGCACGGCGCGGACAGCGCCTGTCTGCGGTCCAAAGTGGCTGGGGTTGCCGACGGCCGTGGCCAGGTCGGCGTCGCTGCGCCCGCCCGCGGCCAGGTTATCAGCCATCGCCTTGACTAACTCCGCCTGGCTCATCTCGCGGCGTGGCTGCAGGACGGTATCGGCGACGGCCGTCAATTGTTCCCGGTTTAGCGGGGACTCCGGCAGAGCGTCGCCGCGTTGGAACGAGGCCACAATGTCCTGGGCCGATTGTCCCGCCGCCTGCGCCGCCGCTACCTGGGCGACGACGGCGTCAATCGCCGCCTGTACCGCCGCCGCGCCGTGTTCGCTCACGGCCGTTTGCAGCGTCTCCGCCCGCTCCGGCCCCACCACGTCCACCAGCACCCGCTGCGTCTGCGTGGCCGCCGGCCCCTCCAGGTTGGCGGCCAGACTGGCTAACCCCGCCTGCCGGTTGGCTGTCAGTGGAGAAAGACGGATGTCAGGCGCGGATGAGAACGCGAAAGGAGCGGTTGGCGCGTTGGCGGTGCTGCCGGTGGGCGACGTGGCAGCGCTGCCTTCATTATTAGCAGGCGGTGTCGGGGCATTGGCTGGCGCGTTGGCTGTGCCGCCGCCAGACGGCAGTGTGGCGGTATCTCCCGCGCCATCGGTTCGCTGCGCCGGTGCATTGCCCGTTCTGCCGCCGCCCCATTCGTCATCCCGCCAGCGCCCCCGCCCTGCGGCTGACCACCCATCAGGACGACGGCCGTAGCCGCCAATTTGCTCATAGGCGCTGCGCAGGGATGGCGATAATTTAGTCGTCAACCACAGACTGGAGCCGAAGCTCGACATGCTCGACCCTGCCCGCAGGTAGTCCATCAGGTCCGGTTCGTGAACCTGCGGCTCGCCGTCGCGGAAGTTGCGGCCAAAGGTGCGCACTTCGTGAACGGTTTCAATCATGTTGCGGGCCGTGGGCGATTTCCCCACAGCGTAGCCGGCCATCGCCTCCAACTGCCGCACCCGGCCGTCGGCTTTCTCCGGGTCTGTGTTCAGGTAGCCGCCGCCCGCTTTCGCGTCGGCCTTCAACATGCCTGCCGCCGCCAATGCCCCGCCGCCGACCGCCAGCGCCAGGCCCGCGCCGACGCCGGTGACGGCCGCGTTGCGGCCCATGTTGACCAGGTCGGTCCCGGTCGCCCCGCCGGTCATCACGCCGCCGCCAAAGAGGTGCATCCCGGCCATCGCCAGCTTAAACGCCCCCTGGATGCGCCAGACGAGGATGACGACAGCGATAATCGCCGCGCCGATGTACAGCCCGATGCCCCGTTGGGCGGCAATCGCCAGCAGCCCGATGACTATCGAAGCGATGATGACGCTGAGGAAGGTCTCGATGAACAGGTTGATGAACTGCCGCAGGTAAGCGCCGATGAACGCTTCGGTGTGGACGAAGAAGGCCAGCATCATGGCGAAGGGCACGCCGGCGTAGAGCAAGAGCGCCGCGCCGGTCAGCGCCAGGCGCAGGAAATGGTCGGCGATGGCTGTGGGGATGGCGATGAGGGCGAACAGCAGCCGCTCCAGCCCTTCGGCGGCCAGCCGTTTGGCAGCTTCCTGGTCGGCTTCGTCGGCCAGGTTGATGGACGATGGGTCGCCGTAGGGGAAGTAGGCGGCGGCAAACAGCGCCGGGAACTCGGTGTTGCCCAGTTCGGCCACGTTGCCGATGGACAGGAAGTAGGCCACCAAGTCGAAGCTGCCGATGACCCCGTCGCCGGCCGGGTAGACGTCGGGCAGGGCCGCCGGCAGGCCGGTGTCGGTGCCGCCGAACTCCGTGCCGAACAGTTCGCCTTCCGCCTCGGCCAGCGCTGAGGCCTGTACCCCGGCGGTGGCCGCCTGGCGCAAGCCTTCCATCATCTCGATGACCATCACCGGGGTGCTGAAGAAAAAGAATGTCATGAAGCCGTAGAGCAGGAGCTTCTGCGGGTCTACCACCCGTTTGGTGGGGGTGATGCTGCTCATGAGATACCAGACGCCGAGCAGGGTGAGGGCGAAGACAAACAGCGCGCCCATCGGCCCGGCCAGGGCGTTGGTCAGCAGGTCAACCAGGAAAGCGACGTTGGTCGTCAGCCAGTCGTTGACGTCTTCGGCGATGATGGCCATGGAGAGCAGCGAGCGGTCGAGCGACCAGAGCAGCTGCGCCAGGACGTATTGGATGAAGTAGATGGCTTCGGCCAGGGCGCGTCCGGGGTCGAGCATTAGTGGTCTGTCTCCTCGCCCGGGGCGTCTTTGCGCCCGGCGCGCCAGTTGGCGAGACGCTGCATCAGGTAGCCGAACCCCGCGCCGCCGGCAGCGGCCATGAGCAAGATGAAGACCGGCGACAGGCGCGCAGGTTGGCTATCGGAGGGGGATGGCGTGGCAATGGGCGATATGGCAGGCACGGCCGTGGTCGTAGACACAGTTGTGGGCTGTGTGGTTGTGATTGGCGCGGCGGCAGCGAAAACGGCCGTCGTCACCGGCACAACCGGCGGAATCTGTTCATCGGCGTGGTCGCCCTCATGGCCGTCGCCGTGGCCGTGGGCTTCTTCGGCCGTTGGTATCTTGGGCACGGGCAGCGGCGAATCTGGAGCCATGTCGAAGTAGACCCTGTCGTCGCTGTGGAAGGTGAAGTGGTAGGTCAGGGTAAGCGGTACAGGTATGGGCGTCTCGCCATTGGGCGTCTCGCCATTGGGCGTCTCGCCATTGGGCGTCTCGCCATTGGGCGCTGCGCCATTGGGCGCCCCGCCCACCATTACCCCCAGGCCATGCAGCCCGCTCTCGCCCAGAATGGCGGCAGAAATGTCGTCCAACGGACGGGCGAAGAGGAACTGGTACAACCCCGGCGTCACCGGCCAGGCGCATTGGCCCTGGGGGTCGGTGGTGCAGGCGACGGCCGTCTCCTCCGGCAGCCGCGCCAGCTTCACCACTTCACCGGCCAGCGCACGGCCGTTGCTGTCCCGCAGCCGGATGGTGAGCTGCACGGTTGTCTCGCCCTGGGCAACGGCCGTGCGCATCGGCACGGCCAACAATACAAACCAAACCACCGC
Source organism: Candidatus Leptovillus gracilis (assembly GCA_016716065.1). Classification (NCBI taxonomy): domain Bacteria; kingdom Bacillati; phylum Chloroflexota; class Ardenticatenia; order Promineifilales (SeqCode); family Promineifilaceae (SeqCode); genus Candidatus Leptovillus; species Candidatus Leptovillus gracilis. Next base: position 12,223 of record JADJXA010000025.1, read on the forward strand.
GCCACAAAACACGCCCAACCACCAGCCTCGTTTCACCCATTCACTCTGTTTCATCATCATGTCGTCCTATTCGCCCTGTTGCAAAATCCGCAAATTTCGCAGATTCTCATCCTCTTCCCGTTGACCATTGGCTATTAGCCATCAGCTATTAGCTATTGACCTCTTCGACAAGCTCAGAGCCAGCCCTGAGTACCCCGAAGGGGCAGGCTATTCGCTCTTCTCTTCCGTTGACCATTAGCTATTGGCTATTGACCATTCACTCTTCTCTTCTACTTCACAATTCACAATTCACAATTCAAACTTCACAATTCAATAGGGTTCATGCTCTTTCCAGCGCGGCAGCCCATTGCGCGTTTTGGCCGTCCGGCTCACATACGGTGAACGACGCGGACGGAAAATAATCACCAGGAGCACCACCACAGAAAGGATGAGCAGCAGCATCAATACCTCCATCTACGCCTCCTCTTCCTGGGGCTTGTCGTTTAAGAAGCGCACCTGGTCGGCGCGCACTTCGTAGTTCGCGCCCATCGTGCCGTCGCTGCGCTTGTACAAGCGCGGTCCGCCGCTGGCCGGGTCCGGCGTCAGCCGCCCAGCAACCAGCACTTTACTGCCGCGCTGGAGGTACTGGTGGCACGCCTCCGCCTGCCCGCCCGTCACCTGCACGCGAAACCATGTGGTTTCGCTGGTCAACTCGCCAGTCTCCCCGGAACGCCACTTGCGCTCCGTCGCCAGGCTAAAATTCGTGACGGCCGTGCCATCCGGCATTGTCCGCATCTCCGGCTCCCGTCCTAATCGGCCGACTAATGTCAGTTGTTGGTACATGGTTCCTTCCTTGTAGCTAGAGCGAGAGCTAGAGCGAGAGCGAGAGCTAGAGCGAGAGCTAGAGTGGTCGCTCTTTTTGAACAATTGACCATTTCTTCTTCACTCCGCACTCCGCACTCCGCAATTCGCAATCCGCACTCCGCAATCCGCAATCACTCCGCCCACCCCGCCGGGTCCACCAGATTGCCGTGTTGGTACATCGTCCAGTGCAGGTGGCTGCCGGTGGAGCAGCCGGTGCTGCCCATTTCGGCGATGTTTTGCCCGGCGCTGACGCCGCCGCCCGTGAGCAGGAAGCCGCGCAGGTGGCCCAGGTAGTGGAGCGTCTCGCCGTCGCTCAGGCGCTGGTAGTTGCCCAGCCCTTCGTGCGGCGCTTCCGAGCCGGGGATGTGGGCGCAGTCCGGGCCGCTGCTGTGTGGTCCGGCGTAGTGCAGCGTCCCATTGATGGGCGACCAGACCAGCGTGCCGGCCGTGTTGGCGATGTCCACGCCGTTGTGGAACCACGGCTGCTCTGGCGGACAGCCGTAGCCCGCGCCGTCGATGCCGGTGTAGTAGGCGTTGCAGCCAAAGCCGCGGGTAATGAAACCCGTCGTCGGCCACATGCCGCCGCCGGTTCCGGGGTCGGTGGGACTGCCGGGGTCGCCATCGCCCAGGACGATGGGTGTGGGCGGCGGTGGCTGCTCGGCGTCCTGGTGGGGACCTGTCGGATCGCTGGTCAGCAGAAACCAGATGGGACGCACGGCCGTTTGCCGCCAGTTGGTCAAGAGGCCAATCTCCTGCACCTGGCCGGTTGGGGCGGTGATGCCCAACACCACCTGCCGCGTCTCCTGCGGCTGCAGAGGGGAGAGCAGTTGGCTGTCGGCCAGGGGTAGGTTGGCGGCCAGCAGCGGTTCGTTGCCCGGCTGCCAGCGGCCGGTGACCGGCTGGCTCTGGCCGTGGCTGGCGCGGATGAACAGCAAGTCGGACAGGGGCACGACGATTTCGACGGCGCTGCGGTTGGTCAGGCGGAAGGTGAAATAGTAGAAGCTGGCCTCCGGCTGACGCGGGCTGGGGGCGGTCTGCCAATCTATGAGCCTCAGTACCAGGTTGTTGGGGCCGCCGATGGTCACGTCGCTGTGCATGTAGAAGCTGCCCACCCGGTAGTGGGGCGTTGTCTGTGGGACCGGGGTGGTGAAGCCGATGATGGGCAGGCCGGGGGTCGTGGTCACCGGTGGCTGCGGCGTCTCCGTGATGTAGACCGGCGTGGTCGTCACCCAATAGGGCGTGGGGGTGGCGGCAAACATCGGCGTCACCGTCGTCCACTGCGGCGTGGTGGTGATGTAGGCCGGAACTGGCGTGTCGGCGTAGACCGGCGTCGTGGTTCCCAGGAAGCGGGTCTCGGTGGGCACGGCCGTGGTGGTCGCCGCCGCCCAATAGGCCACCCCGGCCAGCGGGTGGGGGTTTTCCACAGCGCTGATAAGGCCGCAGCCCAAAGAAGAAATGACCCCCAGGCAAATAACAGGCAGCAGGAGCGGCTGTCGTCGTTTGTGGCTGTGGTTGTCCATTACTGCCCTCCCGCGCCACCACCAAACAGCAGCGGCAGGTAGGTCTGGTGGCGAATAGCCAGGTAGTGGGTGGCCCATTCGGTACGGCCGTTGCTCCAGGTGGTCGTAGCGGTGTTGACGGCCGTTTCCGGGATGCTGCCGGTGACTCGCGCGCGGTAGGCGAAACTGCGGCTGTAGTCGGAACCGTAGAAATGGGGCTGCCAACGCAGGGTGGTCCCCGGCGCGGGCGGAAAACCGCGTGATGGCGTATCGGGTCCGGCGTAGGCGTAGGTGAAGCCGCGCTGCCCGGCGCTGTCTTGCAGGCCGATGGCATACCCGGCGGCGGTGAGTGCGTCGGGTTGGGCGATGTGGTCGTAGAGGTAAAAAAGTTCGCTGCCACTGTCTGGTGGCTCCTGGCCTTGTCGGTCCACCGTCAAGGCAATGGCGAAGCGGCTGGTCAGGTCGGGGTTGTCTGCGTGGGGGGCGTCGTGCCACTGGGCGTAGAACACCTGCCTGTCGGCCAGGTAGCCGGCAGGATGGCCGCGTGCCAGCGACCGCCGCCCGTCAGGTCCAGGTCTTGCCACAACCCGGCGATTTTAAGTCCGGGAGATTGCGCCGCCGGCAGCCACCGAGGGTCGCCGTCCGGGGTCTCATGCAGAAAAAGCAGGCCGTTGGCCGACACCCGTATTTGTTCGTAGCGACGGCCGTACAGCACCACGCTATAGCCTTCCGCGCCCAGGTTGAAGGTGACGGCCGTGTCGTCGCAGTCGCCGCCAGCGGCGATGAAGGGGTCGCAGAGGTTGGGCAAGCCATAGCCGCCCAGGTCCAGGTAAGGCAGGCCGTCGGGCAGGCTGGTCAGGCTGGTCAGGCTGTAGTCCAGTCGGCCAGGGGGAATTTCGCCGGTCCAGCGCAAGGTGCGGTTGGCGGGGTTATAGGCCAGGGCGCTGTCGGCCTCCACCAGTTCCACCTGCGGCGGCAGGACATCGGCCAGCGTCACCGTCTCGGTCACGGGACCGCTGTTGCGCAGCGTCACCGTGTAAACCACCTCATCCCCCGGCGCGGCAGTCGAGACGGCCGTCTTCGTCACCGCCGGAACCACCATCGCCACAGTTGAGCCGCTCTCATCCACCGCCACCGCCCGAAAGCCCGCAGCCGCCAGGTCCACAACCGGCAGCCCCATCTCACCAGGCCCCTGCGCCATCACCACCACCCCACCCATTCCCGCCAGCAAGCCCGCCAGCAAAACCCACACAAACCCTTTCATCCTCTCTCCTCTTCTTCGTCCCTTTGTCCCTTCGTCCCTTTGTAATAAATTCCGCCTTCTCTATCTCTAGCTCTCGCTCTTACTCTTCCTCTAGCTCTTACTCTTCCTCTAGCTCTAGCTCTAGCTCTCGCTCTAGCTCTCGCTCTAGCTCTAGCTTCACCCCAGCCGCATACACATCCCGACTCACATAGTCGGTCTGCAACCCACTCCAGGCCAGCAGCGCCCGCCGCGCTTGCAGCGGATGGGCCGCCAGGATGAGGTCAGCGGCCGGCGGCGTGTCGGCCGCCAGGACCACGCCCGGCGCTTCGTCGCAGCTCCCCGTCGCCAACGCGCAGCCCACCACCACCGGACGGCCGTAACGGATGAACGTCGTGCCCGGCGGTGGGTCGCCGCTGGCATAGATGGCAAATACGTGGAGCGTTGGTTCCGTTCCGACGGCGCTGAGGAAGGGGTAGGCGTCCGGCCCTAACGCTCCCGTGAGGCCCTGCCCCGGCAGTCGGTTTTCGCTCACGGGCACTGGCCCCGTCCAGCTCTGACCGCCATCGGCCGACCAGGCGGCGTAGGCGGTGTAGCGGTCACGGGGTGGAACGCCGCCGGCGCCGCTGTCTTCGTAGAAGGGGGTCCAGCCGTCGGGAATGCCATTGGTGAAGGTGTCCATACGGCCGTTGACCAGCTCGCCACCCGCCAGGGTCGCTCCGTCCCAAACCGCTTCGTTGTGGGCGCGGATGGCGTCGGGCCGGGCGCGCAGGAAAAGGGTGACGCTGTTGGAAACTGCCGTGCCCGATACGGCAAACGGCGCATACTGGTTGAGCGGGTTGGCCTCGCTCGACCAGAGGACGCCAGCGCCGTTGGGGTTTATGCCGCCGGCCGGGTCCAGCCCGATTTGTAATCTTAAGTTGGCCGGGTTGACGCCTGTCAGGGGGTCGTCGGCGTCGCTGGACCAGGCACGGCCGTAAGCAGTGAAGGTAACGGCCGTGCCCGGCGTGACGTAAACGGTTTGCATCAGGCCACCGTCGAATACGGCGTCTGCGGTATAGAGACGCGTCGCGTTGAACGGGTCGTAGATACGCTCCGGGTGGACCACCGCCAAGGGCGCCAGGGGGTTGACGGCCGTGTAGGTCGGCGGTACAGGCACAGGCGGCGGTGGCGGCGCGGGGATGTGGCTCACCCAGGCGGCGGCCAGGTGGAGGGTTCCATCGGCGGCGCGGGCGCTGTGCAGGGTGACGGCCGTCATGGGCGTCTCCGTCAGCGACAACTGCGTCACCGTCGTCCAGCCCGGCAGCAAGAGCGGCGTCATACCATAGGTACGCAGGTGGAGGATATTACCTTCCAGGTAGCTGAGGGCGAAGCCGCGTTCGTTGGTGTTGGGCGTGGCCGGGTTGTCGTAGAAGGTGGTCAGGCGCGGCGTGTGGCCGGGGCCGAGGCGGACGATGTGCCAGTACAGGTCGTGTTGGTGTTCCGCGTGCCAGATGGCCCCGTCCAGTTCATAGAAGACGTGGGCGCGGTTATTGGCGTCCAGGGTGAGGCGCGGCTTATGGCCTGGCCCCACCTGCCGCCAGAAGTCGAAGTCCGCCTGCCGTGCCCCCAGGTCGGCGGCGCGGTAATGGATTTGCCCATCCTGTTCGTAGACCAGGTGCAGCCGGTTGACGGCTGAAAAGACAAGGTCGGCGTGGACGGCGGGAGCGATGCGCCGCGCCTGCAAGAAGCTGCCACCGCGGGCCACCGAGATGGTCAGGTCGCCGGCCGTCAGCCAGGCCAGGGCCAGCACGTCGTCGCCGACAGCCGCGGCCAGCAATTGTTGGTCGGCGATGTCCAGGCTTTCGTTGCGCAGCGGCGCGGCGGTGAAGGCCAGGGAGTCGTCCAGGGGAAGCGTGTCGGCTGGCAGGCACTCTCCACCGCTGCTCAAGCCGCCCGCGGGCGGCGGCTGCATGAGGTCGGGGTCGAGACCCAACGGCCGTGTCGGCAGGGGGATGAGGCCGTGCGCATCGGGCTGGCAGGCTCCGGCCGGCGGCGGCTCGGCGGCCGCGCAGCCGGCCAGCAAGAGGACCCAAAATAAGGTGGCGAACAGTCCGTGTGTCTTCATAGCCAGCGATTGTAGGCAACCACGGACGGCCTGACAGTGTACGAAAGGACACCATTTTCTTATACTTTAGATCATTGTTTTCTACTACTTTAGATCACTATGGGGGCGTAACCGGGGGTTTTTGCGGCTATTGGCAGCCGGCAGGGAAATGGGCAGGTGGTCTTTATCTTATGATCCGACGACCCGCAGTGTGGGCAGCACACAGCCGTGAACCAGCGCGATTTCAACTGTATTTTCACCCAACGGCCGTATCCAACACCATATCGCACCTGTTATCGGGTTTACACAAAAATCCACAACCGGGAACGCAACCAGGCGTAATGGATAACAAATCGTATGAACAACCAACAGGCGGCAGCGTCTGCAAAACAAGGAAGGAATAAATCATGAACAAAAAACTGACACGCACAAACAATGATGTAATGGTCGCCGGCGTTGCCGGCGGTATCGCCGAATACCTGGCCATTGACCCCATCCTGGTGCGCCTCGCCTTTGTCCTGCTCACCCTATTCGGCGGGCATGGCATCCTGGCCTACCTGATCCTATGGCTCATCATGCCCCAGGAAGACCTCAAAGAGAAAATCCATGTCGGCTAATCTGGCGACTGGTCTCTGGACCGGCCGACCATCCGCAGGCCCCTCTGGCAGTTGCCGGCAGGGGCCTGTTGGTTTTTATTACCCCAGACCCGGCTGTCCCACCGACCTGGCCAGGTCGTGATGGTTTTCTCTCGTTCACTCTTTTTGTCGCCGGGCATGAAGTCGCCTTCTCCAGGGTGCTGCGGGCAGAAGTGAGACAGAGATTGGCAGAGCAAGTGTTCTTATTGGGGATGGTAACATGCCGCCTGGCAGCGGCTTACTAGCGGCAGGGTGAAGATGGCCGGGAAGTTGGGGGTTTGTGACGGCCATTGACACAAACGGCTGTCACCGCCAAATGCAGGCGCAGAATCCCACGAAAGCAAAACCGCCCCGTCGAAACGGAGCGGTTTTGTTTTGTCGCCAGACCGGGGATGGTAGCCTGGAGACAGGCGGGCGGGCAATACGCATACGAGAAGGGGGGTGTATTAACCCTATGTACAGTCGGAGCGTTCCAGTCGCGTTTCTTTTTTGCCAGTTTTTGGGGGGAGGAAGTTTTTTCTCGTATGTTAACCCCGGCTGCACCTGTCCACAGTATACTAAACTTTGCGCCAGATTTCATCCTCCGTATCGTCGAATAGGCAGCCAATCGCCGCCATGCGCTGCTCACCTCAGACACTACCCAATATGGCGTCCCCCAGTTGAATCTGCGCGTTTGACCTGGCCAGACAGCTGAGGGCAGCGCCAGGTTGGGAATGTCACCCGTCGGCCCATCGTGGTCATACCCACGTCAGAATATTTGCCCTGAGCGCGTAATAGGGGAAAATTGTGTCTATGCCCATGACTTATGAAGAGCTTTCCACGGCCGCGGCCGACATCGCCGCCCAACTCCAGGAGACCCACCCCCCGGCCATCCTGCAAATCCGGCGCATCATCGAACAGATCGGGCTGGAGGCCGCCTACGCCTGCCTGCAAAAGGCGCTCGAAGTCGAAGCCCAGGGGGGAATGCTTACCGCCAACAACAAACAGCGCCGCACGCCCGGCGGGACCTATTTCTATATCGTGCGCGGCCAACTCACGCCGGAACAGCGGCAAATTCTCTGGCCGCCGCCCCAATGGCCATCGCGCACCAAGCTGTCGCAATCCGCCAAAGTCCCTTCGCCGCCGCCGTCGCGACAGTCTGGTCGCCAACCCAAGTCCCCTCCCCCGCACCCGACATTACCCTGGGATGCGCGTGAAACCCTGGCCGCCCCGGCCCTGGCAGAAAAAGGAGTCGCCACAACCGTGAAAATCACTCTCGTTGGCCGTCCTGGAAAAGTCATCGAACGTCCTGATGCTGTTATTGTCACCCTGACCGGTCGCAAACCGCCGGCCCTGCCAAAAGGCTTGCCCATCTTGCCCGAAGACGCCGTCACCGTCTTTCTGGTCTACATCGCCAGTAAACAGTGGCAAAAGGTGTCCATGGCCATGCAAAATCCTGAAGACAAATTGGTCATCGAGGGCTACCCCTTCATGGACGCCAAACTGAAGGTCATCGGCGTATTGACGCAAAGCGTAACGACTGTCCTGACGCAGCGCGCCCTGCGCACCAACAGCTAAACCCCCAATTCCCTGTTCCCGCCTTCCCTCTTCTTTGCCGGCTTCCGCACCCTTGCAGACCCTACGGGCTAAGCTGCTTACTGCGACCGCCCAAACCTTCGTGTAACCACTAAGAAAGGCCACCCCCACATGCAGACCCCCAAAGAGAGGATTAAGAATTTATCCCTATAAGGGGCGCAGGTTTTTTCCGCTTCCGGACACAAAAAAAGAGTCATGACCCCTCCACCGGGTGCCAGATAGCCGCACGGCCGTGTTCCACAGACGGCCGTCGCCAATACCGCACCCCCTCGCCTGGCTGCCACCTCTGCGCCGCCAGACGGCCGTTGGCATAATACCGCTTCCCCATCACAGCCGCTGCTGCCGACCCGCAGTTCAACGCCCCATCTCCATCGTTCCCCGGCATCCCTTTCATAACCAGGTCTTGGAGTTGGCGGTTGATCCGCTTCTGCCGGCCCTTGGGCCGTTGTAGGTGCTGCCCCGCGTAGCTGTTAGGCAGCTGCCAGGCCAGGTAGGTCTTGCCCTCACGGCCGTGCTGCCCGGCGTAATCCTTCAGGGCAAACAGCGCCTGCCCTTGCCGCCAGGCGCGTTCTTCCTGTCGGCCGGCAGCTTCCGCCTCGCCGATGGCGAAGTTGGGCTGCGGCTGCACCCCCAACCGCGCTTCATAGGCCCGCTGGCTGGTCCGCCCCACCCCACTCAGGTCGGCCAGGGTGTCGCGGGCGATGGGCATCGTCGGACGGCCATCTGCCCTCCCTTTGAACCGCCCACTGTGGAAGGCGGCGTACAGATGAGCGCGGAAGGTCCCGATGCCTTGCCGCAGGGCTGACAATGGCAGGGCTACCGGCCGGCCGGTCAGCCGGTCCGCGCCCAGGGCGGCCGCCACCCGCGCCGCGGAATGCAGCCAGACATGCTTTTTGTCGCGGGTCCAGTACACCCCTTCCCCGGCGCGCAGCAGGTTGCGCAGCTGCCGCTGACCGCAGAGATAGAGGCTGGAGGTTCTTTTGCTGAGGTATTGCACGATAATGTCTATGCGAACTACACCTCGGCCTGGTTGGTCCAGATGATGGAGCATGAGCCACAATCGCCCGGCGGCGTCTTTCTCCTGTCGCAGCATGGCCAGGCCGATGTCGGGGTAGAGCTTAACTTCAGCTTTGGGTGGCTGCGGCACAGGGGGACGTAAAGGAACGTGTGTGGCTGTTGGCGGGTGAACGGCCGTGCCTGGCGTTGGCGCGTCTTGGGGCTGGGCAGCGGCTGTCAGAGATGCGGCTGGTTGGTGGCGGCGGAGAACGGCCGTTAGCGGGGCACTCCCCCACCCCAGATGGGATGGCAAGGCGGCGGTGATTATGGCGTCAACGGCCGTTTGCCCAGCCGCTGCGGCCTCGCCTAACGGGCCGGCAGCAGTTGGAATGTCCTCGCTGACTGTCAGGCGTCTGGCTTGAGCCTGTGCCCGCAGTTCATGCAGCCGTTGATTAGCCGCCAGCAAGGCTGGCGACGTCGGGACAACGTGGTCGTCCATGAGGCAGCCACGGGCCAACCGATATGGGTCAATCCAGCTACACGAAGATGTGACAACTGTTGACACAGGGATCGGCCTGTGTTATGCTCCTAAATGAAATTGCCCGCACAGGAGGTCGTTAAACATACCTCCCCCCTCCCCAAAAAAAGGGGCTTCATAACAAGGTTAGGGCGCTCCTAACACCCAAACCTCTGAAGTATGCGATTTAAGTGAACACATTCATTAAGCAAAAGTCAGTATTTATACTGACTTTTTGCTTTTATAGCTTTGTGCAGCACTGAATGCTATACAGTAGCCAGCTTATGACTGCCAAAGCCCTGACAAGCATAAGCTGACTGCCGTACTACACGGCCATCAAGGGCAAAATGAATGATCGGCAGAGCGAAACCACAGGCACTTGACGAGGCTACGGAAAGTATGGCAGCCTATCTACATGAATAAAGTTTGATGAAGTACACGTACCTCATCGCCTGCCTGTCCTTCGTGTTTGTTTCCGAGACAAATGCGAAGGCGTTTCTTATTTTATGTGGTTGCTGGCCCGAACCATTGCTTTAAATCTGAATAAACATCCTCCAGGTTCAACAGTCGAATACTGTTTGGCCGCCAATTTTTCCCAGAATTTCCATTAGCAGCGGCCCCTGCATCTAGCGCCAACGCTTCCGCTGTCCAACCAGATGCGGAAAAGCCTATGAAGTCAACAGTCCATTCGCCTCGTTTGGGCACAACATTATCAGTATGCTTAAACAAGGTATGCAGCGCCTTTAAATCCATTGGCGCGTTCGTCCAATGGCACGTACCCAATAACAACCGTTTTGTACGTTGATTTATTGCCACGACATCCACGAAGTATTTAGTTGTCCAGACTGAGCCAACTTTATCAAACGTGGCGGCAATGTTGCCATGGCTGCTCGCGCCGAGCAGCCATACCTGGCACAATTCACGCCAGGTATATCGTTCAACAAATGGGTCTATTTCCTCGGAAATCTCTCGAAGAGCTTGTTGTGACTGACCCAGGGCGACATGCGTCTGCGTGGCCAGGAACCGATAGTAAAAGCGCAAATATGGATCTGTAATATTATAATGGCCTCGACGAGACTTCTCTGTATCGGTTACCGGGATGCGTCGCTCGACAAAACCGGAATCTCGCAGCACGCTCAAATACTTCGAGATATGCCCTTGACTCAAGCCGGTATGGTTGGCAATTTCCAACTGGGTTTGTTCCCCCTGGGCAATTGCCTTTAAGATACTAACGTAATTGTGGGCATCGCTAATAAAATCCTGTAACAACAGCCGAGGTTCTTCACGCATCAGGGTATTTGGCGTCAGGAGCTGCTGTTGGATGTTTTCCATGATGGATAAGCTCGGATCCAACCGTTCCAGGTAAGCAGGTACGCCGCCGAGCATCGCATATACTTTCACCCATTCCGTTAGGCTATATTCGGGGAAAAATTCACATACAACAACAAATGGCAACGGTGGCAAATCAATCAAAGCAGTTGCCCGGCCGTAGAGAGGCTCCTGAGGGGCAAACATTTTTTCAATCATTCCTCTTTGCGATCCTGCCAATGCAAGTTTAATATGCGTTGGTTTGAGGACGTGATCCCAAATGTTTTGCAGTTTGCCAACAATAGAAGGATCGACATCAATCAAATAGGTGATTTCATCAATGAAGAGTGCAAGAGGCTCAGTTTTGGCCAACCGTGCCACCTCGGCAAACGCTTGTTCCCAACTGGCATAGGTGAAATCTTGGGGAGCGGGCATACCTGGGTGACTAAAATTATACATCGCTTGCGAAAACGACCGCAACTGATGCAGAGCTGACGAAGGTTCTGCTACCCAGTAGATTCCTCGGCCTGGCCGTTGATTGAGCCAGTGGATAAGAAGTCGTGTCTTTCCTACGCGCCTGCGTCCATAGAGGATCAGCAACGTGGCTTCAGAGGCATCCCATAAGGAATCCAATAGCTTCAACTCATCATCGCGTCCACGAAAGTCAGTTTTATTCACGATATACTCTTAAGTATGATACTTTCCAGTATCATAACGTCCTTTTTACCATCATAATACTTCAAAGTATGATACTATAATGAATATAGCCGATCTAATACCCTTTTGTCAAGTATTGTTGTGCTATCCCGCAGTCTGAATAACTGCTCGAACTGCTACTGCGAGTCGACGCTTGACCACTGTTGCTTTTGTTGTTCAACTGCTGGACTGTCGGTGGTGCGCTAACGCAGCAGCAACATCAGGCATTCGCTCCGATTCTGCACACCCATAGCGCGATAAATGTCATAGAAATGCTTTTTCACCGTCCGTTCGCTGACTTGCATCTGACTTGCCAGCTCACGGTTAGTCGCGCCAGGATCATTCATCAACCGTTCAAGCAACTCGGTTTGTCTGGAAGTTAGTTCACGAAATGGATTGGTACACTCGCGGCAAAGGGATATCATCACATATTTCTCTTGATATCCACGCCATTTGGAAACCAGGGTTGATCGGCCAGACGGTCGCAGCCTGTTCTATCATTACCGGTATACAATTTATGGTCGTCGAAACCGCGGTCAATGCCGCCGACCATCGACCCTATAGGGTAAGCAGCTATAAGCTGCACGCCAACTCCTCTCAAGGTTGTTTTGATTACCGAACCCTGCATCATCTTCATCCGTAGCTGGAAATATGCAGCAGTGTGAGTTATAGCCAGCAAGAAACAAGACGAAAACGGCCGTTTCTTGGCGAACGTCGTAGACATCATCACGAAATTATATGCACCGTATTCTAATTGGGGGCGCTGTGGTGTAATGAGGGCGGTTCTACCCCTTATCTGGGTAAACGATTCACCAGGGACTTGCAGCGATGAGTCTTTTTTCTTTGTATTTCTCTGAAGAATAATGACTCATTTTCAATCATCTGCACAACTTCAGTTCGTTACAGGTACTATTGTAAAACAACAACCCGCATCTGTCAGTAGACAATTGTTTACGATTATCCGCAACAATTGCTAATCCCCCCTCCGGCAATACCGTTACCGGATGTTTGACTAAAGGACAGCCGTGTGAACGGCTATCCTCTTGAGCATATGACAACCAACAGTTTGGACATAGGCCATCACCTAACACCTGTGCCCTCCTGGACCCGATTTAATAGATACCCAACTCCCCTCGTTGACGCGCCTGCTTTAAAGCCCTCTCAAAAATAAGCAGCCCGCCAATGAGCATAACAGCTGTTTGCAGTGCCAGACCCGGCAAAGCGCCTATCTGTATCAATTCAACCCAGGCGGTTTCGTTCAATAATACCTGGCGCAAAATCTCAATGCCCCAGGTCATAGGAAATAACAGCTTCAGCGCTACGTACAGGAAACCCAAGGAATCCAGCGGGACTAATGCCCCGGAAATCAGAAAAGAGAGATTGGCCAATAAACCCGTCACACTGCTCACCGATTTATAGAGCAACGCCAATCCGGCCACACCATAACCGACGCCCCAAACCCCGGCCAAAGTCAGCCCGGTCACCAACCAGGCGGTTGGCGAAAAAGCCAAGGGCAGCCGAAAAACCAGCAGCAGCACCAGCGTCAACAGCAAAGTCTCTACCAGTGAACGCAGCGAGCGGGTCAGAATACGGTAGAAAAACAAGGTGCGAAAGGGCAGGCGGGTTGAAAGTATCACATTTTCAAGCGTTCCAGTCTGGGCCTCTTCTTCAATCGTCGCTGTGCCAGCGACGAGGACACCCATACACAACTTCCAGACAATGAAGCCGATGAGAGATTGCGCTTGCTGTTCAGGACCAAAATTTACACCGCTATTGATGGCTACACTTTGGACAGTGACAAGCAGAATGGGAAATATGACACCCCACATAGCCAAAGAACTGACGGCGTTCACCCGATACGCCCGCCAAAGAAGCCATTCCCGGCGGAGTTCGCTATAAAGAATCATCGCCATCATCTCCTCTTGGGCTGATCGTCAAAACACCGGAAGGCTTTGGTGTAATCTGGTGATGCAATGAATCGGTTCATTTAGCTTTAGTCAGACTCAGTAATGAGCCAAAGAGCCATCAATCAGCGCTTTCTGCCTTGCCCAAGACAAGACCAACAGGCCCGCACTCAGGTAAAGAGCCGAGTTAATGAGCAGGGCAACAAAGGGCCAGGAAGCAAGGATATGCCCCAAAGAGGCGCCTTCCACCAATAAGTCGCGCAGCAAGTCAATGCCAATGGAAAGCGGCAAGATGCGGCTCAGGGGATACAAGATGGAAATACCGTCCAAAGGCGTCAAAGCTCCTGTCAAAAAGAGCAGGATGGTCGCCAATGGCTGCGTGATGGCGCTGATATTCTTGAAAGCCAGGTGCAATCCTGACAGGAGAAAAGCCAGTCCAATGGGACTGACAAGTGTTAGACCGTAGAGCAATATCGCGCCGGGCACATCGGCAGGAGTAAAGGTTAATGGTAACCGTAAAATAAGGCCAATGACGACGGCTATGACCAACACTCGCAGGGAGTAGTACATAATGAACGAGATGCTGCGCGCCAACAACACCTTTACCAATTCGGCGCCGCTTAACCAAACCTGCTCTAGCGTTCCCCACTGCGCATCCTCTTCCACCGAATGGGTGACATCGTCCATGCAGCCGCCAGCCACCCGCCACACCAAATAACCGATCAGCGCCGCCATTTGCGCTGCACCTGCATATTGACCCCTTGTCGCCACTTCAAATAGACCGGTCAAGACAAGAAACCCCAGGATGAAAAAGAGCTGATCGGCGACCAGTTCTACCCAATAGGATTTACTGAGCAGCCATTCGCGCCGCACCTCTATGCGAATCATATTAAACAGAGAAATCATTGACTACCACTCGTTGGTCACCTGTCAGTGAAAGAAATACTTCTTCCAGAGTCGGCTCACGGCGGGTAACGCTGGTTACAGTGTAACCGGCCTCATCCAACAGGCTGTAGAGAGACAAGATTTGTGGCTGCGATGGCGCCGTCCATTCAAACAGGCCGTTTTGCACATTAAGTCCAGGGAATTGGCCCATGAAACGCTGCTGCCAATCTATGGTGGGCATTTGCTCCATCTTGATGAGAGTGATAGGCCGGGCATCAAACTGCTGTAACAGTACGGCCGTCTTGTCATGGGCCACTTCACGTCCCTGATGGATGACAAATATCCGCCCGGCCAACCGCTGCGCCAGGTCCATAACGTGCGTCGTCAACAGCACTGCCTTGCCGCTGGCAGCCAGATTGGCTACGGTTTCTTCAAGCAAGCGTGCCGCGGCCACATCCAGGCCCAGGGTCGGTTCGTCAAGAACCAGGATGTCCGGATCGTGCATTAAAGCGTTGGCAATCGCCACTTTCTGCTGCATTCCCCGGCTGAATTTACGGACTTCTATGTTGCGCTGCTCAATCAAGTCGAGCATGGTTAGCAGTTGATGGGCGCGATCATCAATCTGTGGCCGCGACAGCCCGCGCAATCCGCCAAAATAGCGCAAGTTCTCCAGCGCCGACAGCCGCCAGTAGGCGTTCCTTGCCCCTTCCAGCACCGCACCGACATGCTGTGCACCGACGCGCATCTCTTTCTCCTGGCTCATATCGTAACCCATAATCTCAGTGTAACCGGCGGTGGGCAAGATGAGACCTAAGGCCATCTTAATAGTCGTGGTTTTGCCGGCGCCGTTGGGTCCCAGTAAAGCCAGGATTTCGCCAGCGTACACAGAAAAAGAAATGTCAGCCACCACGGTTTGCTTGCCATAGATTTTCGTCAAACTATCGGCGACAATCAAAGGTTCGCCCATCTTGGGTCCTCCAATGGGATCTCCAGGATAACGGCCGTTCCCCGCGGCTGGCGCGGTTGAATAGTCAACCGCCCGCGCACCAGATCGGTCCGGTCACGCATCCCTACTAATCCCAGATGCCCCTGCCGGATCAGTTCCGGCGTGGTAAAAGATGAAATGTTACACCCCACCCCATCATCAGCGATTTCCACGCGCAAACATTCGTCCGTCTCACTGACGGTGATCCAGGCGCGCTTTGTTTGGGCATGTTTCACGACATTGTTGAGTGATTCCATAACAATCCCGTAAACGGCTGTACCCACGTTGAGGGGCGGCGGCTGATACAGGATAGCGTCTGATGCCTGCAGGTTTTGTTCAATAGTTAGTCCAAACTGACGCTCAAAGCGGATTACATTATCACTCACAATCATTTGTAATCCCATCTCAATAGGTGGTGGGAAAAGGCCTTTGCTGATATCGCGTAGTTCCTCCATCACATGTTGCAATCTATTCATTTCCCGACGTATCTTCGGGATAACTGCTGGTGAACAGGCATCGGGGGTAAGCAGTACCTGATGCAATACGTTTGCTGAGTAAGCAAGGCTCTGCACGGGCCGGTCGTGGATGTCCTTAGACAGATTTTTGCGCTCTGTTTCTCTAGCGCTCAAAACCTGCAAAGAGAGATAGCGCGAGACATTGAAGAGGAAAATGGCTTCGCTGCCGACGGCAATGATGCTGGCGGCCTGCGTTAGAAAAACGACTTGCTCGGTATTGAAGTAACCGCCCTGAGGTCGGGCAAAAGCCAGGTAGCCGATCAAGTCATCACGAACGCGGATGGGCAGGATCAGTTCCGACCACGGATGAACGGTCCAGCAGGTGTGACGACTGTCGGTGCGAGCATCTGAACGCAGCAAAAAATTCGTAAGGGGTTCCATCTCGTCGAGTTTAACGGGTAAGTCGGAGGCATGCCCGGTCGTAATCACGTTCAACTGCCCATCATTTTGAATCAACGCCAGCAGCGCTTGCGGAATTTGAAAATCTTGCGCCAGTTGGGCGACGATGGCCTCCAATGTCGAAATGTCTGGCTTCAAGCTCAAAGCTAAGGTGAAAAGGGGCAATGATTTATTCTGAACAACTTCGCCAAAAAAAAGCTCTCGTATCAAGAGATCCACTGGTTTGCTCATGTACAGAACCAAAAACAGAACCGGTAAGAATATCAGAGTCTCCGGCAGGACAGAAGTGGTGGAAACAGAAATGCGGCCACGAATGAATGCAAGCGCGCTGCCGTAAACAACCAACGTCACCAGGGCCAAAATCAGAAAAAGGGCTGTCTTGCTGAAAACAACATCAAAACCAAGATAACCACGGCGGAAGATAACAAATAGATAGCCAGCCGGGACCAAAACAAACAATGAAATTGCCAGGGGGAAAGGCAGGAGTACAACATCGGCCAGACCACGTGGCACCAAGGTCAGCAATGTAACCGGCATAATCGCCAGGCCAATAAAGAGTAACAGGATAATCAGTTGCTTGCGCTGATACGAAGACGCTGGTACTCGCCAGATCCGTATGACTAACTGGAAGAAGCTGGTCAACCAGGCCACACCACCCACCAGTAGAAGCAATTCGTAGAAACCAAGTCCTGACAGCGTGTCTAGGCTGGTATGGTTAGGAAACAGAAAGAGGGCTTCCGCCAACGCCAACAGACCAAGGAGGCCAGCTAACACCCACAAGGCTCCGAACATCCTACGCCCTGACTGTGATAGAGGTTGGAAGCGAGGCACACCACCCAGGTAGAATATCCCCATCACCGACATATACCAGACGGGCCGTGACAACCAGGCTCCTGTCACGCTTAGAATTTCTGCTTGCACCCCGGTCAACGCCACGGCCAGGCCGACGAAAATATAGGCCACCCAAATTGCCGTCTGGTTCTCGGGACGGGTAAACCACAACATGATAGAGCCAACCAGCCAGAAACTCAGCACCAAAAAACCGGTTGGCACCCGGTAAGACAATCCAATCTCCGTGGTGCCATCCGGGAAAGGGACGCGAACGGTTAATACCTGACGGCCAACGACAATTAGAATTACCCACTGACGACAATTAGAAATGCCCATTTAGGCGTCAACGTGACTGCGGCTAAACTCCTGACATTTATGTAAGGAGTAAAGCAATGACAGCCACCGACGCACAAGTGAGGATTGCTATGCGTGAACGAAAAAGGGTAAGAATCAGGAACAGGCGGCGGCCAAAGCCAATCTGCGCAGCCGCAAAACAGTCAGCAAATACGAGCAGTCGGGTTTGCTGCCCCGTCAACTAGAGAAGGCGCGGACGTACAAGACCCGACCGGATGCTTTTGCTGCTGAGTGGCCGATGTTAGAGAAAATGCTGGCCGCGGCCCCGGAGTTGGAAGCTAAGACATTGTTCGACTGGCTGTGCGAACAGCAGCCGGGCAAATACCAGGAGGGTCAACTGCGTACCCTGCAACGACGTGTCACGACCTGGCGGGCGCTGAACCAAGAGCAAACGGCCAGTCTGGACCAGATACGGGAGCCAGGCGAGATGATGCAGTTGGACGGCACCTGGATGACCGAACTAGAGGTGACGCTGGAGGGACAACCGTTCAAACACATGCTCATCCACAGCGTCCTGCCTTATTCCAACTGGGAATGGGGGCGTGTGGCGCAGTCGGAATCGTTGAGCGCGGTGCGCCTGGGCTTACAAAGCGCATTGCTGAAATTGGGCTATGTGCCGCAAATTGTCCAGACAGACAACAGTTCGGCGGCAACCCGCCGCTTGCGCAGTGATGAAGAGGGACGCGAACGGCCGTACACCGATGAGTATCTGGCGCTGCTGGCCCACTATGGCCTGACGCCGCAGACGATTCATCTGGGTGCGTCTGACGAGAATGGGGATGTGGAATCGAGCAACGGCAAGCTAAAACAGTCGGTGGCGCAGCAGTTGTTGCTGCGTGGCAGCCGCGATTTCGCCAGCCTGGCGGTGTATGAGACCTTTTTGTTTGACATCATGGACAAGCGCAACAAACGGCGCGAGATGCGATTGCGCGAAGAATTGGCGGTGATGCGGCCGTTGTCGGCCACGCCGCTGGCAACCACAGCAAACTGCGGCTGCGCGTCAGTCAGGGCAGCCTCATTCGAGTGCTGGAGAAGACTTATTCTGTGCCCACGTCGCTCATCGGCAAAATGGTGACGGTGGTTATCCATGAGTGGTCGTTGGAGATTTATTACGCCGGTCAACTGGTAGACCGCTTCGCCCGGCTCATTGGCAATGAGGTCCACCAGGTGAATTACCGCCATGTCATTGACAGCTTGCTGCGCAAACCGGGGGGCTTTCGCCGCTACCGGTATCGGGACGATTTGTTCCCCTCGCTCGTCTTTCGGCAGGCGTGGGAGGCGCTGGACCGGCAGTATGCGCCACGCCGGGCCGATTTAGCTTATTTGCGAATTCTGCATCTGGCGGCGCGTCATCTAGAGTGTGACGTGGCGGCGGCTTTGGAACTGCTGCTGACCACCGGTCAGACGTGGAGCGAGGTGGATGTGGCCGAACTCCTGCGTGTGGAAACGGCGGTCGTGCCGGCGCTGACGCAGCCGGTGGTGGAATTGCGCCTGTACGACCAGTTGTTGGTCGGCGGTGGCGCGCTGAGCGGTGGCGCGCTGAGCGGTGGCGCGCTGAGCGGTGGCGCGCTGAGCGGTGGCGCGCTGAGCGGTGGCGCGCTGAGCGGTGGCGCGCTAGGCGGTGGCGCATGACGACGGGCATGAATCAGAGCGAGATGGTGCGGCTGCATTGCAAGACGCTGCGGCTGCCGACGATGGCAGCAGCGCTTGAGGAAGGGATGCGCTGCGCGGAACGGGATAACTGGCCGCTGGATGCTTTTTTAGCCCACTTGTTGGAACAGGAGGTGGCGACGCGGCAGCAGCGGCGCATTGAGCGTCTGCGGCTGGAGTCGAAGCTGCCGCCGGGGAAAACGTTTGCCGTTTTTGACGAAGGCCGCTTGCCGCTGCGCATCCGGCGGCAGTTACCCTATTTGCAGGCCGGGGACTTTGTCAATCAGGCCCAGAATGTGTTGTGCTTTGGTTTACCGGGCACAGGCAAAACGCATCTGGCGGCGGCCGTGGGGCATCTGTTGGTGGAAAACGGCCGTTCGGTGCTGTTTACGCCGACCTTCAAGCTGGTGGGGCGGCTGCTGCGGGCTAAGCAGGAATATGAACTGGAACGAGAACTGCGGCGTTTAGACCGGTTTGAGGTGGTCATTCTGGATGATATTGGCTATGTGCAGCAGAGTCGGGAAGAGATGGAGGTGTTGTTCACCTTTTTGAGCGAGCGGTATGAGCGGCACAGTCTGGTGATTACCTCCAACCTGGTCTTTTCGGAGTGGGACAAGATATTCAAGGACCCATTGACGACGGCGGCCGCCATAGACCGGGTGGTGCATCATAGCATCATCATTGAGTTTGGGCGAGACATCCAGAGTATGCGCATGGAAGAGGCGCAACGGAGTCAGGCGGCGCTGCGACCAGAGGTGGGCGTAGGGTAACTTTTCATGGGGAGAAAATCGTGGCAAAAATGACGCCAGAAATCCGTGACCAACTCTTGTTCTGTTATCCCGACCCCGTGCCTGTGTGCTCGGTGGAGTCACCCGCCTGGTTTGCCTGGTTGGAAACGGCGTCGGCCTTCCGCTATTGCAGTGGACAGCGGCGCAATCTGTGTCGCGGGCATGGCCCGTTGTATGGACCTGTGTCTTTCCGCAAGGAGCGGCGGCGGCAGATGGGACTGTGGTATGCCTATCGCCGGGTGCATGGCGTTTTGTACAAGCGGTATGTTGGTAAGTCGGCCGGGTTGACGCTGGCGCGGTTGGAGGAAACGGCCGTGTGGCTCAATGAGATATGGTGACAGATGGGAAGCATTAAGGAGGGCCTATGGTGGTGGTTGGCAGGCTGGCTGACGGCTTGTCGGGGCGTGTTTTTATGGGAACGGTATGGGCATTTCTAATTGTCGTTGATGGGCATTTCTAATTGTCGTTGACAGACCTGATCACCACGTTGAATGGTGTAGGTGTATGCTGATTTTGCCAGACCACTGAATACTGCGGCGGAACGGTGTACCGGCGTCCCATCAATTTGTAAAACAATGTCCCCTGGCTGCAAAACGGACGCAGCCAGTGACGAATCGGGCACTTCCAGAATGACCAGACGCTCCTCTGGACGCCAATGAAAACCAAAATCAGCAAACGGGACAACCAACCAGACAGCAAGGCCACAGTAGAGAATAGACATTATCCTAAATAAGATCGAGCAGGTTAATGGTCTCAACTGCATGACGGAATGAAACACGTAAATTGTGTAAACCGCAGGCTATGGCCATGACCAGGTCGTCAAAACTTGTTTTCCAATTACGTAAAACATCCTTAACTATCCGGCACCGCTTGACACCAGCTATCACGTTTTCCACAATGATCCGTCCAGAAGCGATAGCCTTATTCAAAAAGCGGTCGGCGGTTGACAGGTCTTTGCCACGGGCCTTTTTCTTTGGTTGCACAATGATGATGTTATCTTGTTCATACCCCTGAAAGCCGGTATCTTGTTCAACGACGGCATGGTCAGGGAAAGATAATGCCGCCTCATCAGCTATCTTTTTGTCATGTTTACTGCCCGGGACGGTTTTGCTGAGAAACCAGACACGCCGATTATCAGGATGAACAACCAGATGATTTTTGACCGAATGACACTTCTTTTTGCCACTATAGTACACTTCCTGGTTCTTTTTGGGCCGCTGTCGTCGTCTCTCAGTCCCATCTTGCGTGAACGTCAGGGTCTCACATTGCGCCAATACCTGCGCCAGTTGTTGTCCATCTCGTTCGGGTAGGTGTCCCATTTGTTGCAAAGCCTCTTTGAGAACATCGGCGGTGCGTTGAATGAGGCGGTTGGCCTGACTTTGACTAAGCCCAAACATAAATGCTTGCAATTCCTGGATGGGATAGAGTTTCATATACATCAGGATGAATAGCAACCTGTCGGACATCAATTCAAGACCCAGTTTCCGACCACCGCCTGCTTTGCGTTTTCGATTTAGGCGTCTACTGGCTCTTTTTCTTTCGTCGGCTTGCCAGGCATTGTCAAAAGCAACGAGTAACTCCAGAAACTCTGCTTCATCTAATCCTGTGAAGGCTTGCAGCAGTTTCGGCTCTTTTTGTAGATTACTGTATGATAACATCAGGTAGCACCTCTTTTTCTTTGATTTCCGGCTGATTTTACAGCCTTTTGGTGCTACTTTTTATTTTGGATAATGTCTAATAAACAGCAGCGCCAAACTTCCAGCCACGTAACGGCTACGGTAAAGTAAGGCATCTATCTCAAACATAGACCGCCAACTTGCTGCGGGCGGGTTCCGGCACGCCCGACAGAGCCGTAATTGCTTTTTCCCCAAAGACCTTCGCCATGCGCAAACTCCACTCTATAGCCCCCATCTCTTCCAATAGCCCCAGAATTTCTGACACCTGGGTGACTGATGGTGAATCTTGCAGTCGGGCCAATAAGTGCGCTTGGGCCGGATGCTCTGCCTGGGCTGCTGCATACAAAACTGGTAAACGGAAACGGCCGTTGATCAAATCCGAAACGCCTTGTCCATCTTTCGGGTACACATCCTCACAATCGTCAATAATGGCTACTTTCAGGCCAAGGTTGTAACCAAATGTATGCAAAGCGCTGAGGATCGGCTCGTCGGCCGCATACAATCGACCACCCAGCCACGCGCCAGTAGCAAACACCTCGCCTGTGGTGGCAATAATATGGTCGAAGTAAGCTTCTAAAGCCATCGCCGACAAATCGTACTGTGGTTCACGCGCCTGTGCGCGCGCCGCTTGCATTCCCGTCCGGCTCAAGACATATAAAAGATCGCGCAGGGTTTCGCCCCGATCCGCAAGGTGGGCCAGACAGAACGAAGCCGCTTCCAAGAGGCAATGCCCAGCGGCAGCGCCAATGCTGGCCCGCCCTGCATCCAGGGCCACGCCAACCCTTCATCATCCTGCAGATCGTCAAAAATGCGCGCCGCCAGGAGATGCAACAGCCAAGACCCAGTGAGCGGCCAAACGTCTTCTGAATGGCCGCCCAAACTGTGATAAACCACAGCCGGCAGCGTATCGGTCAACAACGCTGCCCCTGGTCTTGTATGACGCCCACGCCAATGCTCTAAAGAGCGAGTCAGATCCGGCCAATCGGATTGAGGAAGAATGTGGGAGTTTATAAAGTGATAGGTGTGATGGAGGTTCTGAGTAGGGAGTGTGTAAATAGATGGCTTTGAGTTCACACGTTCTTCCTGAAAGGGCAATCCGGTGTTCTCAAGTCCGGCAGCTTCACCATTTCAGTCGGGGAACTTATCCCCAGCATCTTTTACACTCAGCCAACAAAATACGCAGACCTGTGACGGGCTGGGCGTCAGTCAGTTCAATCTTTTTTTGACCAAAACCTAATTCGCGCAAGAGCAGGGGGGCTTCTTGCGCCTTTAGCGATGAAGGGGAAGGTGAAGGGAAAGAGGAAGGGGAAACAGGTAAAACTAAGGAAGTCATCAAACATATCTCCTTTGGCAAGATTTTGGGCAGGTGACTAACCTAAAATTAAACCAACCTGCTGTCGATATACACAACCTGACAGTATAGTATAAACCGTATCACAAAATTCATTGGGAGGGGATAGACAATTGTTGACGATTTTCCGCAACAATTGTTAGTGTCCTCTTTTTACCTCTCAAGAACTTAACTGAGAATAATACCTAACTCCAGACAACGAATCATGGCCGCGGCCGTGTTGCCCACACCTAAAGCCGCATATGACTTGGACATGTGCGCCCGTACCGTCGCTGGTTTAATCCCAAAAACTGCTGCGTGATCATCAGAGGTGTCATTCGGATAGCGGAAGTAATGGGTTAATAGCTCGATCTGCTGCGCCGAGAGGTCTATTGGAGGGTCAGTACTTGGACGCGCCAGAAGCCGTTGAATGGATTCTGAAAAATAGACACCTCCGGCGCCCACTTTTTCAATGGCCGATGTCAGGGCAATGGACATGTCGTCCCCCTTCAGGATATAACCGGCAACACCTAGCAGCTTGTCGGAGAAGATACGTTTCTCCGAACAAAAATGATTTCGGTGTAAACTTTGGGTATGGCAAGAAAATTCAGAACTGCTGATTACGAAAAGACCCTGGACCTGCAAATCACCTTGCGCGATGTCCTGCCACCCGACCATTTGGCTCGCTTCATTGTCGCTGTCGTCGCCCAACTTGATTTGGGGATCATGTATAGAAAGTATAGTGAGCAGGGTGCGCCACCATACGCCCCGGAAGTGATGTTGGGATTGCTGTTCTACAGCTATGCCAGCGGCGTATTCAGTTCGCGCAAGATTGAACGCGCCACCCATGAGGTGATTCCCTTTCGTTTCATTACCGGTGACATGCACCCCGACCATGACACGATTGCGGCTTTCCGCCAACAATTTCTGGCTGAACTGAAAGAGTTGTTTGTCCAGATACTGTTGATTGCCCAGGCGATGGGCTATTTGCAATTGGGTAACGTCAGTCTGGATGGCAGCAAAATCCATGCCGATGCGTCCAAGAGCAAAGCGGTCAGTTACCAGCGGCTGTTGGCTATCGAAGCCTATCTGCAAGCCGAAGTCGAGGAGTTGTTCACTTTGGCTGAAGTTGCCGATGGAGGACAACTGCCCGAAGAGATGAACATTCCCGATGAGATTGCCCGACGCCAGCAGCAATTGGCGCGGCTGGCCGAAGCCAAGAAGGTGCTGGAGGAACGCGCCCAGGCCCGGTATGAAGCCGAGCAAGCCGAATACGAGGCCAAGATGCAAGCCCGGGCCGAAAAGACCGACCCACAGGGAAAAAAGCCGCCGGGCAAACCACCGCAGCCACCCACTCCAGGACCCAGAGATAAAGACCAGTACAACTTCACCGACCCCGAATCGCGCATCATGAAAAACGCCACCAACAGCGGCTTTGACCAACATTATAACGTCCAGGTAGTGGTTGACCATGACAGTCGTCTGGTAGTGGGCAATTGGTTGTGTGACCATACCAACGATAAACAGGCCGCCCTGCCAACTCCCGACACCGTACCACCAGTCGTGGGTCAGCCGAAAAAGGTCAATTTGGACACCGGCTATTTCAGCGAAAACAACATCGCCAGCTTGGAAGCGCGCGGCATTGACCCCTACATCGCCACCGGTCGCAGCCCACACCATCAGGGTTGGCGTGCCTTTTTCCTGGACAATCCCAACCCGCCACCCAATGATGCTTCCGTCAAAGAGCAAATGGCTTACAAACTGCAGACCACCCTCGGCAAAGCCACCTACCGTTTGCGCAAATCGACGGTTGAACCGGTTATCGGTATCATCAAGGAAACCTTGGGTTTCCGTCAGTTTCCTCTGCGAGGCCTGGTTGCTGCCGGTGGCGAATGGACATTGGTTTGTCTGGCTTACAATTTGAAACGATTGCATACCTTGCAGCTTGCTTGACGGGGCTGGTATTGCCCCCTGCCTGATGCCCGAAAACGGGCTGTAAAACCGTGCAAAATTCATGGTAATGAGGCCAATATGAGTTGCAAACTGCTTGTCTTGATGCTTTGAAATCGTTATTTGTCTATCATCGGGCCTTCAGAAGATATTTTTCCGACAGCCTGCTAGCTCAATCATTCGGTAAACGAAGGCCGGTACATTGCTCATCGTAAGAATGATGATGCCGGTATGTGGCCATTGTTTCCGAATGGCTTCAATCCGTAGGCAGGGCACGAAAATTGGGCGATTCCGCATCATTGGTTTGCGGCATACTCAAGTCTAACACGAGGACATCTGGACTATGAAGGGCCATTAATGCCAGAATGTCATTGCCTCTGGTCCCCTCCCCTACCAATTCCATGTCATCACGTTGCTCGATAAGGCCGCGAATTGCCTCGAGAATTAACCGGTGATCGTCAACGGCAACAACGCTCACTTTTTTCATTTTTAGTTTCTCCTTTTATCAGCCAGAGGTGGGGTAAACTATGCTTCAAGGTGGGAAAAGTGTAGCCACTGAAACAAAAAGAAAAAGCGCCACCCGTAAAAAAGCGTGAAAAAGGCCGAGATCTGTTATCCTTTTGTACTATCAGCAAAGGTTTTGCGAGGGTATACGCTCGAAATCGAGCGGCAACCACTTCCAAAAACACAGACACGATTATGCGTATTCAGGCAAGCATGGTCGGGTGACAACACCATGTCTGAATCAAACGTTAAGTCCTTACAACCGCGGGTGACGAAACGGACGCATTCGGCGTAGCTTGTGTTCTACCAGGACTTGGCACTGACTAACATCTTGGTCAGACTGTTACGAGCAAAACGGCCGGGATAGTGGTTGATTCAATCCAGGACAGTCCCCTGCTGCCAAGGTGGAGCTGGCCCGAAGGAAAATCGGGCATAACAAAGGCTGCGCCGTTCTGTCGAGAAATGGAGCCGCCATTCCTATTTGCCGGGCACAGGGTGCCATTTTAGGGCAAAACGGCTGTTTGCCAGACCGCCCTGCTCTACTGTTTGAATCGCGCGAATCGGCAACCGATCGGGACTAAAAGGGCAAATCATCACCAGGAGTACCGGTAATGCTCCAGTACGAATCTGTCAACCACTCCATAACTCGGTTGAACTGGTTGGCCGGCAACTGTTTATGGCTGGTAATCCCAAACTCGCGGTACATCTGACTATAAATAGCGACAAACCGGCCAACGATAATTAGAATACCCACCGTCTTGCCTCAAATGAAAATCTTCTGTCAACGACAATTAGAAATGCCCATCAACGACAATTAGAAATGCCCATACCGTTCCCATAAAAACACGCCCCGACAAGCCGTCAGCCAGCCTGCCAACCACCACCATAGGCCCTCCTTAATGCTTCCATCTGTCACTATATCTCATTGAGCCACACGGCCGTTTCCTCCACCCGCGCCCGCGTCAACCCGGCCGACTTACCAACATACCGCTTGCACAAAACGCCATGCACCCGGCGATAGGCATACCACAGTTCCACCTGCCGCCGCTGCTCCTTGCGCAAAGAAATAGGCCCAAACAACGGGCCATGCCCGCGACACAGATCGCGCCGCTGCCCACTGCGATAGCGGAAGGCCGACGCCGTTTCCAACCAGGCAAACCAGGCGGGTGACTCCCACCGAGCACACAGGCACGGGGTCGGGATAACAGAACAAGAGTTGGTCACGGATTTCTGGCGTCATTTTTTGCCACGATTTTCTCCCATGAAAAGTTACCCTACGCCCACCTCTGGTCGCAGCGCCGCCTGACTCCGTTGCGCCTCTTCCATGCGCATACTCTGGATGTCTCGCCCAAACTCAATGATGATGCTATGATGCACCACCCGGTCTATGGCGGTCGCCGTCGTCAATGGGTCCTTGAATATCTTGTCCCACTCCGAAAAGACCAGGTTGGAGGTAATCACCAGACTGTGCCGCTCATACCGCTCGCTCAAAAGGTGAACAACACCTCCATCTCTTCCCGACTCTGCTGCACATAGCCAATATCATCCAGAATGACCACCTCAAACCGGTCTAAACGCCGCAGTTCTCGTTCCAGTTCATATTCCTGCTTAGCCCGCAGCAGCCGCCCCACCAGCTTGAAGGTCGGCGTAAACAGCACCGAACGGCCGTTTTCCACCAACAGATGCCCCACGGCCGCCGCCAGATGCGTTTTGCCTGTGCCCGGTAAACCAAAGCACAACACATTCTGGGCCTGATTGACAAAGTCCCCGGCCTGCAAATAGGTAACTGCCGCCGGATGCGCAGCGGCAAGCGGCCTTCGTCAAAAACGGCAAACGTTTTCCCCGGCGGCAGCTTCGACTCCAGCCGCAGACGCTCAATGCGCCGCTGCTGCCGCGTCGCCACCTCCTGTTCCAACAAGTGGGCTCAACAAGCATCCAGCGGCCAGTTATCCCGTTCCGCGCAGCGCATCCCTTCCTCAAGCGCTGCTGCCATCGTCGGCAGCCGCAGCGTCTTGCAATGCAGCCGCACCATCTCGCTCTGATTCATGCCCGTCGTCATGCGCCACCGCCTAGCGCGCCACCGCTCAGCGCGCCACCGCTCAGCGCGCCACCGCTCAGCGCGCCACCGCTCAGCGCGCCACCGCTCAGCGCGCCACCGCTCAGCGCGCCACCGCCGACCAACAACTGGTCGTACAGGCGCAATTCCACCACCGGCTGCGTCAGCGCCGGCACGACCGCCGTTTCCCCACGCAGGAGTTCGGCCACATCCACCTCGCTCCACGTCCGACCGGTGGTCAGCAGCAGTTCCTGCCGCCGCCACGTCACACTCTAGATGACGCGCCGCCAGATGCAGAATTCGCAAATAAGCTCAAATCGGCCCGGCGTGGCGCATAATGCCGGTCCAGCGCCTCCCACGCCTGCCGAAAGACGAGCGAGGGGAACAAATCGTCCTGATACCGGTAGCGGCGAAAGCCCCGGTTTGCGCAGCAAGCTGTCAATGACATGGCGGTAATTCACCTGGTGGACCTCATTGCCAATGAGCCGGGCGAAGCGGTCTACCAGTTGACCGGCGTAATAAATCTCCAACGACCACTATGGATAACCACCGTCACCATTTTGCCGATGAGCGACGTGGGCACAGAATAAGTCTTCTCCAGCACTCGAATGAGGCTGCCCCTGACTGACGCGCAGCCGCAGTTTGCTGTGGTTGGCCAGCGGCGTGGCCGACAACGCCCGCATCACCGCCAATTCTTCGCGCAATCGCATCTCGCGCCGTTTGTTGCGCTTGTCCAGGATCTCAAACAAAAAGGTCTCATACACCGCCAGGCTGGCGAAATCGCGGCTGCCACGCAGCAACAACTGCTGCGCCACCGACTGTTTTAGCTTGCCGTTGCTCGATTCCACATCCCCATTCTCGTCAGACGCACCCAGATGAATCGTCTGCGGCGTCAGGCCATAGTGGGCCAGCAGCGCCAGATACTCATCGGTGTACGGCCGTTCGCGTCCCTCTTCATCACTGCGCAAGCGGCGGGTTGCCGCCGAACTGTTGTCTGTCTGGACAATTTGCGGCACATAGCCCAATTTCAGCAATGCGCTTTGTAAGCCCAGGCGCACCGCGCTCAACGATTCCGACTGCGCCACACGCCCCCATTCCCAGTTGGAATAAGGCAGGACGCTGTGGATGAGCATGTGTTTGAACGGTTGTCCCTCCAGCGTCACCTCTAGTTCAGTCATCCAGGTGCCGTCCAACCGCATCATCTCGCCTGGCTCCCGTATCTGGTCCAGACTGGCCGTTTGCTCTTGGTTCAGCGCCCGCCAGGTCGTGACACGTCGTTGCAGGGTACGCAGTTGACCCTCCTGGTATTTGCCCGGCTGCTGTTCGCACAGCCAGTCGAACAATGTCTTAGCTTCCAACTCCGGGGCCGCGGCCAGCATTTTCTCTAACATCGGCCACTCAGCAGCAAAAGCATCCGGTCGGGTCTTGTACGTCCGCGCCTTCTCTAGTTGACGGGGCAGCAAACCCGACTGCTCGTATTTGCTGACTGTTTTGCGGCTGCGCAGATTGGCTTTGGCCGCCGCCTGTTCCTGATTCTTACCCTTTTTTCGTTCACGCATAGCAATCCTCACTTGTGCGTCGGTGGCTGTCATTGCTTTACTCCTTACATAAATGTCAGGAGTTTAGCCGCAGTCACGTTGACGCCTAAATGGGCATTTCTAATTGTCGTCAGTGGGTAATTCTAATTGTCGTTGGCCGATCTTACTGAATCGCTCAAAGTAAGATTATTTTTGAGTCAATTCGAGGGTCATCTTTTGCAGAGTGGTCGAGCTTTTTTGCGCCTTGATTATTTGGTATTATTCTTCTTTCGGTCCAGGAGGATTTAATGAGCAACGAGTTAACAGTAATTGATCAAAGAGAAGTGGAATTATACGGTGATATGGTCACCGCTATTCGTGCTGACGATGGTGAAATTTATGTTTCGCTTCGACAGATGTGCGATGTATTAGGGCTTTCGCGTCAAGCGCAAGTACGGCGCATCAAACGCCATGAAATTCTTGCCGAAGGTTATAAAGGGGGTGCCGTTTTGGCACCCCCTTCAGCCGAAGGTCGTGGCGGCGGCGCGCAGCAAGCTGGTGTGCTGCGGGTTGATCTGGTTCCGCTCTGGTTATCTGGTGTTAGCGTGAAAGCCGTAAAGTTGGAACTGCAAGCAAAACTCGCCCAATTGCAAAGAAATGCTGCCAGGTTACTCTGGCAGGCGTTCCAATCGGGCGAATTGACAGTAGACACTGAATTGGAATCACTGCTTGCTCAGGACAGTGAGGCTGCCCAGGCATATCGGATGGCAGTGGCTGTCGTGAAGCTCGCTAAAAATCAGGTCTTGCTGGAAGCCAAACTGCAGAGCCACGGTGCGCAGATTGAAGATCTTGAATCCCGCCTTTCGACCATTGAGGCCGACATGCACGATACGGCCCGCACCATCAGCGAAAGTCAGGCAACACAAATCAGTCAGGGCATACGGGCCATTGCACTTCATATGTCAGAAAAATCGAACCAGAACGAATACGGCCGTACTTGGGGCGAATTCTATCGCAAGTTCGGCGTGAGCAAATATCGTCACCTCCCGGTTGCCAGGTTTGAGGAAGCGCTAAAATGGTTAAACGATTGGTATAGCAGCCTAACCAACAAAGACCTGCCTTTCTGAAAACTCCCACCTCGCTGTTCCTAACGGCCGTTTCTAATCTGCTAGAAACGGCCGTTTTTGTTTTCCCCTCTATGGCTTCAAATTGGCGCTGTGCGGGATGAGTCCCTTTTTATAGGGAACTTAGCCTTACCCCGGCGGTAAACGCCGCAACGGGGAAATTGGGGGATATTGTAAACATTGTAAACATATAATGTTTACACCTGTCTACAGTGCAAACAGGCTGTTGACTATATGTTTACGTTAAGTGTATACTAATCAGTAAACATATGTGTGCACAGCAACAGAAACAACAAGGAGATAAAGTTATGCTTGTAATTGCCATTACCAATAACAAAGGGGGGGTTGGAAAAACCACCAGCACGATACAATACGCTCACCTTATTGCCATGGCAAAACCGAAATCGCGGGTGCTAATCATTGATTTAGATCCACAATCACACGCGGCCCGCTCGCTAGGGGTGCATCACCTTATTCCGGATCAGGGTGGTTTTGGCGTTGAAAATGTATTGCTGGGTCAGCCATTTCATGAGAACCTACTGACTCCCCGCGATCTGGTCAGCGAATTCCTCTCTAGCTCTTTTGTAACCGAATACGCTCTGGACGAAGAAACGATACGAACTCTGGTAAACGGCAGGCACAATCTGTATTTGCTTCCCTCTTCGCCACGACTGGAACTTATTACCGAAGAACTGAGCC
Organism: Candidatus Leptovillus gracilis; assembly: GCA_016716065.1. Taxonomy (NCBI): domain Bacteria; kingdom Bacillati; phylum Chloroflexota; class Ardenticatenia; order Promineifilales (SeqCode); family Promineifilaceae (SeqCode); genus Candidatus Leptovillus; species Candidatus Leptovillus gracilis. The sequence continues at coordinate 42,785 of JADJXA010000025.1, forward strand.
GCAAAGCGACTAGCCGACTCGCTCGTTCTGAAGGTTTTGACCTGGACACGGTACTGGCTGACACCCTGTCGGAGCATCTGGCAACATACACGGATGAATTAACCCAACTTACTCCTGGATTTGACTACGTGGTAATCGATTGCCCACCCAAACTAGATGTACTCAAATCAACCGTCTACAATTTTGCGGACATTGCCGTCGTCCCGATTAAAATGGATGCCCTTTCTTTCGATGGCGCACAACGCCATACCAGCCAACTGGCAACGATGCGCACACAAGACCCTGAACTCATCCGCACACGCCTGCACACGGTACTGCCTACGATGATGCCCCCCCGCAAACAAATTCACGTTACTGACGTGTACGAAGCGATGGTTCAATTTTATGGCGCCAGCACGGTGGCGCAGCCCATCATGGAACTTGTAGAGGTGAAAGAGGCTCCGGCCAATGGCCTCACTCTGTATGAATACGCCAAGGTTATTCGTAAACAGTCACGCGCGCTGGCCAGTTACGCTCGTGCAGTCCGGAGTATCTTATGAGCAACGATTTTTTTGATCAGATAATCGGCGAAGAACCGCCTTCAGGGAAAAGGTTGCCAGCGGCCAAACAACCACAGGACAACCGTCGGCGCAGCAAGCCAAAAGGGAAGCTGCGCACTGAGTCGGTCTCTAAAGACCAAGTCTCAGCAGCCAAAGGCAGGAAGCTTGTCAACGGCCGTATTAGAAAGACCATCTATCTTCCCCCAGACTTGATTGACGAGATTGACGCCGAGGCTCAAGGGGTGGGGGTGAGCGATTTTTACCACTTTCTCGTTGCCAGCGCCTGGGAATCCTTCAAAAAAGGTGAGATCGACCTGGAGTACACGGAGGAAGTAGTCAAAAAGTGGGGATCAAAATCCCTGGGTTTAGCAACACGTAAGCAAGACCTTGTTGCCTTGCCCCAAGTCTATGGCTCCGACTCCTGACGTCTTACAGTTTGTTGCCATCTGTTGACTGACAGAGTAGGCAGCGAGGCGCTATTCCCGGCAGCTAGTTCGATATTGACAGGAACGGCATCTGCTCTTCGCCATCAATACTCGACTCGACCCATGATAGCAGTTGCCCCCCTTCAGCCAGATACCCTTTGGCAATGATGAAGAACTTAATCGCTTGATTTACAGCGCCTACGCCAATGGTTGATATTTCGGCACGGTCGTGAGTCGTGATTCCGATACGTTCCGGTGATAGACCCTTGCGATTGTGCGTGACTAACAAGAGACTTTGATCAGACTCGCGTTTCGGCAATGAATTGGCGAACAGAGCAAAAGTCAACGAGTGGAACAATATCCGGTGCGCGGCTACAATCCAGATTCCCATGAACAACCTGACTCCCATCCTCCACGACAACGCCCTGGCCTGGGCCAAAGCCTATTATCAGACCGACAAGGTCGTCGTCGCCATTATCCAGGAAGAAGGCGACGAACCCGACCGCTACCTGGCCCTCATCGCCGCCGCCAATCAGACAAGCTGGCAGGCGGCCGAAGTGTGGCTGGAAGACGGGGCCGTGGTGACGATCAACGACCTGGGGGAAGGGATACCGCCTGATGGTGCGACCTGGCCCTGGTAACAGCCGTAAGCCGGCGCCCCGCCTCACAACCTGATTCCTCCTCATGTGGTGGGAACCACCCCGACCCCACTCGGTAACTCATTACAAACGTCATACCAAATTCATGAGGTTTGCGAGTTCTTGTCGAAGCCGGTTCTTGTTACCCTTGCGACTGTTGTTCCTTTAAACGTCGTGGATCGTGGTTTGGGGCCTCGGAATATGCCCATTCAACCATGTTCATCATCGCATCGTCAGGGAGGGTACCCATGTTTCACCGACTTCGCCTTGTTTTGCTGCTGGTTCTGGTAACGGCCGTGTTCGGTATCACCACGCAAGTTGTATCTACTCAGGAAGCCCCGCCGCGCCCCTCGCGCACCATTGAAGAACTGCCGCGCCTACCCGGAGCAGAAGTGGGGGAGGGAGAAGCCCCAAGTCCGGCGAGCGCCGCGCAAGCCGTCATTCTCCCCTGGAGCAAACGCACCTTTCAATCTTACCGCGACGGCAACTGGGAAATCTACACCAGTAACGATGACGGCTCCGGCGAGGCTCGTCTGACGGCTCATGGCGCCATTGACATGCACCCGCGGTTGAATCGCGGCGCAACTCAAATTGCCTTTGCTTCCAAGCGCGGTGGCGTCTACGGCATATACACCATGAATGTGGATGGCTCCGGCGTCACGCGCCTGACCTTCACCGACAGAGACAACGTCTACCCGGCCTGGTCGCCCGATGGGACAAAAATCGCCTTTCAGTCCTACCGGGATGGCCAGGCGGAAGTTTACATCATGAACGCCGACGGTTCCGGCCAGACGCGCCTGACGGCCGATGCCGGCTTTGACGGCTACCCCGCCTGGTCGCCAGACGGGACCAAGATTGCCTTCAGTTCCAGCCGATCCGGCCAGGCTTACATCTACGTGATGAACGCCAACGGGACCGGCGTCACCCAGTTATCCACCCAGATGTACAGCTACAACCCAATCTGGTCGCCGGATGGCAGCAAAATCGCCTATGACGCCGATCAGGGAAATGATGGCTGGCAGGAGTTGTGGGTGATGGACGCCAACGGCGCCAACCAGCAAATGAAATATGATCCTTACGGGCAAATAGATGCCTGGGCGCATAGCTGGTCGCCTGATGGCCGTTACATCGCCTATACCCTCATCAGCTTCACCTACTACCAGGGCGCCTGGTACTGGGTGGACGCCTATCTGGACGCCTTGAGCGTCCAGCAGAACAACACGGTGCGGCTGAGCAGCAGTGGGCTGGATTGGAACCCTGACTGGCAAACCACGGATGCCATCAAGCCGACAGCGACAGCGGTCCCGCTGCCCGGTACTTCACCGGCGCCTATTGCCGTCCGCTGGTCGGGCAGCGACACCGGCGGCGCAGGAATGCAAGGCTACGACGTTCAGGTGAAAACCGGCGTTAATGGTAACTGGGCTAACTGGCTTACCAACACCACACTCACCTCGTCCGCTTATACGGCCGTGGGCGGGCAAACCTACGCTTTCCGCGTGCGCGCTCGTGATAACGCCCATAACGTCTCCGATTGGTCACCGGTTAACCAGGCCGTGACGACCGTCGAAGCCCTGCCGCCGCAAACGGCCGTTTCCCCACTCCCCCCGTTTAGCCGGGCGGATGAAGATCTTCCCGTCGCCTGGGGAGGCACGGACCCGGGAGGCTCCGGTATAGCCTCCTTCGACCTCGAGTACCGGCTGAATGGTAACTCGTGGGCGAACTGGTTGACTGAAACAAGTCTCTCAGCCGCTCTTTTGGCCACGAACGCACAACCTGGCGACGTGCTTGATATACGCAGTCGCGGCCGGGACAGGGCGCAAAATCTTGAACCGTGGTCGGCCACCGCCGACGCCACAACAACATTCTACCGATGGGGCATAGGCGGTCAGGTCCATGATAATGCGGGGGCGCCGATCGGTGGCGCAGCCATTCAAACCACGCCCCTGGCGCTGAATAATGCCCTGAGCAGCAGCGAAGGCGCTTTTGGCAGCTATATTGCCACTGTTAGCGATGTGTACAGCGTCACCGTAAGTAAGACGGGTTATGGCTCACTGCCGGTTACGGGCTACCCATTCGGACCAGACGCCAGTGTGCAGGTGGCCTTACCTCCCATCAACGATGTGGTTCGCAACGGCGACTTTGAAGCCGGTTCCCTGAACAACGACTGGACAGCCGATGGATATACCGCACCAGCCTTGAACGACAATGCCCACACTGGCGACTGGGCAGTCTTCATAGGTCAGTTTGCCGCCGAGCCGGGACCGCAATTTCCCGTCACATCGTACGGCACTATGACCAAGTTCAACACCGTTGTGGACAGAGAGGACAATGTTCATTTTGTCTGGTTTGACACAACTTCCTTATGGCATCGTCACCGCCTCACCAATGGCTCATGGTCGCCGCCGGTATCTCTGCCAGGGACAGACTCCTATTATTCCCTGGCTGCGGCAGCCGATGAAGATGGAGATGTCCACGTCGTTTTGAGCGCGTCTAACGACACCATGGACATCTTCTATGCTCGCTGGCGTAAAAACAACAATACCTGGTCCACGCCTATAAATATCTCTGGCGATACCCAATGGTCAAGTTCTCCTCAGTTGGCTGTAGATGCAGATGGGCGTGTTCACGTCGTCTGGCAAAGCAATCCGCCCGGCTATTACTGGTCAAGTGTGGTCTATGCGCGGCAAGAGGCAAATGGCGTCTGGAGTACCCCTCTTTACATACAGGATGACTTTGGCCGAGAAGGAAAACCACAAATTGACGTGGATGTGTCTGGAAGGGTCCATATGCTTTGGTCCAGTACTAATAATGATAACGCCGTCAGTGTCAGACATGCCCCGTTCGCCTCCAATGGGTCGCCAGGTGCGTTTACCACAGTGATTGATGAAGGCAGACACATTCAGTGGCAGCATGCTTTGGCAGCCAATGGCAACATCCATGTCATCTGGAGCCAGGTTGATGAACCTTACGCAACACACTTGTATCACATCTTCTGGAACGGACAGTCCTGGTCGCATCGCTCATCATCCCTATTTTCAGATTGGATATCGTCCATGACAATGAACGCTGACGTTGATGGAACCGTGCGACTTGCCTGGCAAAGTGACGATTCTATTTACTATAGACAGAAAACTGCCAACGCAGATTGGGCAGATGTGGTGGTTCTCGGCGTAGGCGAGACCGTTCCTTCTGTAGTCGGTGACTCCGATGGAATGGCTCATGTTATCTGGAGTGGTGGTATCTATGGCGATATGCCACAAGGGGACGCTTATTATACTCGCCAGACATTGGACCACGAGGGGTGGACAACGCCGGTGAATCTTTCGCCAGGGGCAATCGGACCGCGGGCCGGAACACTTGTCGCTGATTCCACCGGCTATATTCACATTGCCTGGGTTGAGGGAGACTGGGCAGAGCCAAGGTCCATTGTTTATCGCGGATCACCCACCAGCATCGTTGAAGCAAACTCGTGGTTGGAAACCACCATAACCATTCCGGAGGATATGACCTCGCCTGTCTTGTCTTACCAATACCAGGTCAGTGGGCTGGTAACTGGCGGGCCATCGCACCTGACTGTAGCGGTAACGGATAACAGCGGAACGACGACGCTGCAAACGTACAATGCCAGCGCCGTCGGTTGGCGTCACAACTGGGTCGATCTTTCGTCTTGGGTAGGCGAGACAATCAGCCTAACATTCAATTTGCATCAGGGAGCCAACGCTCTCTTAGCCTGGACTTACCTGGACTCAGTCACGGTCGGCACAGCTTACCCGGATGTCTGGGTAAGCGTCAATGAGACCAATGGTCTGCCCGGTGAGCAGATTGAACAAACGCTGACCTATGGCAACCGGGGTGGGGCGGTGGCTGCCGGAACGCGGCTGACCTATACCCTGCCGGCCGAACTTTCGTTTGTTAGCGCCAGCGTACCGCCGGTCTCCACGTCGCCGTTGGTGTGGGAGTTGGGGGAATTACCCGCCAAGAGCCAGCCACTGACGCTGTCGGTGGTGGTGCAAATGTCGCCAACGGCCGTTCCCTTCACCACACTTACCAGCACTGCCGTTATTAATCCGACTGGCAGCGAACTCGAAACGCTGAACAACAGCGCTCAGGGACGGACCTTCATCCGTCGCCTGCTTTATCTGCCAATGCTTCAGCGATAATCCTTCGTCGAGGCTGGCGTCTTTAGCCCATGAATGACGCCAGCCTCGTTCACAGGCAATGCTGTGTCTATATGCCAATGGTCGCCTCGCAGTCCAAAGGCCGTCTCCACCCATCCGCCAGTTGCCCCCAGCCTTCATCATCAGCAGAGCAATCTCTCTCCCCTTTAAACGGCGGTCAACCAGATCCCCCGTGTCCGACCCTACACGTCCTGCCCCGGCAGCGGATACCAGACCCAGCCGCCGCAGCAGCAGCGACACCGCCCGCGCCAGTAGCGCATACTTCCTTCCTGCCGCAGCGCCCGCGCCACGGCCATTCCCTCGGCATAGTACCGACGGGATGGCTTGCCCTCCGAACGGCCGTTCCCCGCATCCCCTTGTCGTCGCAGGTCTACCGCCCGGCGGCCTTGCCGCCCGTATTGTCGTCTATTGGGTCGCCGGCCCATCCGCCGGTGGGGGCCACTGTAGCTGTTGGGCAGCTGCCGCGCCTGGTAACGCGCTCCCGGACGGCCGTGCTGCCCTGTCACGTCGTGGAAGGCAAAAGCGCCACGCCCATACTGCCAGGCCATCTCCTCCTCGCCCGCTTCGGTCAGCGGCGCGCCGAGGGCGAAGTTGGCCTGGCTATGCACCCCGGCCTGCGCCTCATAACGCTGCTGCGTCCGCCGGCTCACTCCGCTGAGCGCCGCTAGCGTTGCCCGGCTAATGGGCGAACCGGGAAGTCCGCTGGGCGGCGCGGAGCCGGGCGCTCGCGGGCCATCCGCTGACGCTCCCGACAGACCATCGGCTCCACCTCCCGTCCGCGCCGAGTGGAAGCTGGCATAAAAGTGGGCCTTGACCACGCTCAGGCTGGCCAGCAGGTCGGCCAGCGGCAGGGCTACCCGTCGCCCGTCCAGCCGCTCCACCCCCAGCGCCGCCGCCACCCGCTCCGGCCGGTAAAGCCAGATACGGCCGTCTTCCCCCGTCACCCACTGCCAGAACAGCCCATCGCCCCGCGCCAGCAGCAGCCGCAGGTAGCGCTCGTGGTAGAGGCAGAGCGGGGAAGTGGGGTCAGTCAGGTGGGCGACGGCCGTTTGTTTGCTTATCCACCCCCGTCCGGCCGCGTCCAGATGGCGCAGCAGCAGCCACAGCCGCCCCTCGGCCGCCCGCTCTTTCCGCAAGAACGCCAGGACCAGAGCGGGAAGAAGAATGATTGCGGATTGCGGATTTCGGATTTCGGATTGGGGAGTGTCGAGTGCGGTGGGAGGATTGGGGAATGTGGCGTGGGGGTCTCTGCCTGCGGGCATAGCTCCGGCCGCCACCGCCTCTCCCTCGTTGACAATTAGCAGTTGGCGATTGGCGATTGACCATTGCCGCAGGTGCGCGGTAACGGCCGTGCTTTCCCATCCCAGATGTGGCGGCAGGTTTTCGACGATAGCCGACAAGGCGCTCTCTGGCGCAAAATCGGCCGTTGGCGACTGCGGGTCGGCAAAGCCGGTGCGTGACTCACCCGTCAGCCGCACGGCCGTTGCCGGCGATTCTGGATGCTTTTCCGCCACTGTCACGTTCGCCTCCCCGTCGCGCCCCAATGTCCGACGCAGCACCAGCAGACGTTCGTTGGCCGCCAGCAGGTCGGGAGAAGGGCAGGGGGAGACGTTTCGCATAGGACTACAGAGCGAAAGGCCGAAAGTCAGGTGCGGGCTGCTGTCGCCCGCCACACAAAGCCGCCGCGCTCACCGCCACCGCTCCCTGTCGCCGGGAGGAAACAGCAGCCAGGCTAGTAAGGCAAACAGGAGAACCGCGCCCCAGGTGTTGACAAAAAAGCCAGCCACAATCTCGGCCACGTGGTCGCTGGGCGTCGGCTCAGTGTCCGACGGCACGGCCGTTGGGGGAGCTGGTTCCGCCTGCTCAATGGACACGGCCGCGTCGCCGTGTTCGCTGGCGGCGATGTAAACGTCGCCGCAGCCGGCGAGCGCCACAAGCAGAACCAACGCTAAGACAAATCGAATCATGGTGTACCTCCAGGAACAGCGAAGCTGGTTTAACAAATGGTTGGGACTCATCGGATGCCCGCCCAAAAAACGATTTACGACTACGACAACAAAAGAAAAAAGGCCGATTTACGACAGGTTGTCGTAACTGTCGTAAGTTGTCGTAACTTACGACCGGAGGTCGTAGCCTACGACCAGAGGTCGTAGCCTACGACCGGGGGTCGTAGGGGGTAAATTCACGACAAACTACGACAACTACGACAGAGTTACGACAGACTACGACAGGGGCAAAACGGCCGTTTGAACGCCTGCTAAACGGCCGTTTCCCCGCACTGTAGGGAATGCAATGTGCCGGTTGGCCTCCGTCCCAACGGCCGTGGGGCAGGTGGGGACGGTATTGGCTGGACAACGCCGGACGCGCAGAACGGGTGAAGGTGGACGTGGTTTAGCGAATAGTTGAGATTCATCGGATGTCCCTCCAGAATGACGATCTACGACTACGACAACAAAAGAAAAAAGGCCGATTTACGACAGGTTGTCGTAACTGTCGTAAATTACGACCAGAGGTCGTAGCCTACGACCGGGGGGCGTAGAGGGTAAATTCACGACAACTTACGACAAACTACGACAGAGTTGCGACAGCTTAAGATAGGGGCAGAACGACCGTCTGGAAGCTGGTAAAACGGCCGTTTTCTCTATATGAAAAACGGCCGTTTCTGCGATTGATTGGTAAAGAACTGCGCCGGTTGGCATTGGCGTACACGGCCGTCGGCGCTATGGGTCAAACGGCCGTTTCCCCTACCTGAGAAACAACCGTCTCCTTGTCTCCCTGTCTCCCTGTCTCCCTGTCTCCCTGTCTCCCTGTCTCCCTGTCTCCCTGTCTCCCTGTCTCCCTGTCTCCCTGTCTCCCTGTCTCCCTGTCTCCTTGTCTCCCTGTCTCCTTGTCTCCCTGTCTCCTTGTCTCCCCCCTCACTCCAACACCTCCCGCACAAACCACCCCGCCGCCTCATCCCCCTGTTCCGCCAGCCAGCGGATAGCCGCCTCCGCGTCGCGGATAGAACGGCCCGGCGGGTTCACCCGGTCGCCCAGTTCACCTTTGGCCTCGCTCAGGGCGCGGCCGGCGGCGGTGATATTGCGGAAGTGGGGGATTTGCCCCTGGAGCAGACGAGCATCCTGCTCGATGCGCAGCAGCCCATCGGCCAGTGATTGGTCAGCGTGGGCGGCGGGCAGCAGGTCGGCGATGGCCCACTGCCCTTCGATGACCGCCGGTGGCTGGAGCAGCGGTGGCAGAGTGGACTGTCGCACCTGCGGCGCGCGGGTCTGGACGAACTGCCGGATGTCGGCCGAGGAGGGAAAGAAGCTGACGCAGCGGTGGATTTCGCCGCCGAGATTGGCGAGATACTGGCCGGTCGGCAGCCCGACGCTGCCCTGCGGGTAGCCGTCGCGGCTGCTGACGCCCAGGAACTTGCGGCTGCCGTCGGCGATGCGCATCCGAAAGGCGATAGCCAGACATTGGCGGCGCAGGGCCATGCCGTAGTCGCCGAGCAAAGCGCCGGTCGGGTCGGTCAGGGAGAGGAGCAGGTGGATGCCGTGCTTGCGGTTCTTGGAGGCGATGCGATTGGCGGCGTACCAGAGGCGGTAGACGCGGTGGTCTATCTCCTCGATGGCCGTGCGCTTCTCGGCTTGCGAGGCGTACTGCCGCGAGGCGCGGATGGCCTGCTTCACCTCGTCGGCGGCCAGGATGACAGCCAGGAACTCGTCTACGGCGATGAGCAGTTCGCCGCTCTCGCCCGCTTCCGGCGGCAGGTCGCGCCAGGTGTTGGCGTTCCAGGCGGCCAGGACGTGGTCGCGGCGGAGGGATTCGCGCACCGTGGCGTCGAGGAAGTCGGCCAGCGGGGCGATGAGGTCGCGCTCCTCGGCCGGGGGGAAGAAGGTGATGTTGGGGATGGCCATCAAATCGGCGAAGTCGCTGCCCGCGCCGTTGACGACGATGACGTTGGCCCCGGCGGCCCACAGGCCGAGCATGGTCGGCATCAGGCCGCTGCGCGTCTTGCCGCTGCCGCTGGTTCCGGCGACCAGGATGTGGGGTTCCTGATTGCGGTCAATGAGCAGCGGGCGGCGCGGGCCGCTGATGATGGCCCCCAGCGGCAGTTGGCTGGCGTGCTGCCAGCGGATGAAGCTGTCCCAGCGGGCGGACGGCGCGTCGGTGAAGTGGCCGTCTTCGATAGAGTCGTCGTCGGGGGTTACGGCCGTCTGGTCAAGGATGGTGGCGCGGGCGGGCAGCAATTGCCAGCCGTTGGGGCCTTTGAGCATCGGCAGTTGGTTGGGCGTGACGGCCATCTGGTAGAGCGGCGGCCGGCGGGCGTCCATGAAGCGGGTGAAGAGCAGGCTGCCCGCCCCTGCCAACAGCAGCAGGGTGATCGCGCCGAGCAGGTAGGGCAGGGCGTTGTTCCAGAAGCGGCGCATGTCGTTCTCCAGCTGCAGCCGTTCCAGTTCGCGAGCTTGCGCGGTGGCGCGGGCGGCAGCTTCCTGAGCGACCAGCGCGGCGTTGTGCTGCACGTCGAGCGATTCGCGGTAGAGGGCGATGGCCGTGGCCGTGCCGCTGACCTGGTTGGCAACGGCCGTGGCCGTGGCCATGCCCGCCAGTTCCAGGTCGCGCTGGCGCACATCCTGGGCGTCGCGGGTGACGAGCATCGCCCCCATTGTGGCATTGGCGATTTCCTGCGCCTGGGCTGTGGCCGATTGCGCCTGCCGCGTGCCCGACAGGTTGGCGTCAAACGCCTGCACGGTAGCGGCGTGCAAGGTGGCCGCCGAATCGCTGACCATGCGCGCGCCGGTTGTGCCGTAGGCGGCGGGGTTGGCGACAACGCCGCTGGATGGCGACGGGGCGCAAGCGGCGAGAGAGAGAAGAAAAACGCAGAGGAGCAGAGGGGCGGAGGAGCGGAGGGGATGGAAGAGAAGTTCTCTGCTTCTCTGTTCCTCCGCTTCTCTGGGTTGATTCCGGGTGATTACCATTCGGTGTCCTCGGGGGATGATGGGGGTTGGTTGGGTGGCGGCAGTTGCGGCGGGCCGTAGCCATAGTTGGGTGGCAGGATGATGGGGTTGTTGGTTGGTTGGTCAGCGGGGTGGGGGGCGCGACGGCCGTTTCCACCCCCACGCCGTTTAACCTGCCGCAGCAGGCTGTTGGCCTGCTTGAGGAAGGGTGTGCCGACGACCATGCCGAAAAGCAGGACGATGACGACGAGGAAGAGGATGAAGGGCCAGAGGGAGCGCGACGGCCGTTCTAGCTCGCGCAGTTGTTGCAGTTCGTCGAGGGTGTCGGTGTGACGGAATTCGCGGATGAGGGCGGGCGACTGTTCGACGACGGCGGGGGTGGTTTCGCGCACGGCCGTGGACAGGGCCAGGAAAGCCAGGGCGCAGGCCAGAAAGGCAGCGGCGAGAAGGAGGGGGAGGATGTTTTTCATGACAAGGTTTTGGGAGATGAGAGGGAGAGATAGGGAGACAAGGAGACCGGGAGACCGGGAGAGGGGAAGTTCGTGTAGTGCGAATAGGTGAGGCAAGAGACTCATCCCTGTCGGATGCAGAACATCATCCTCAAAGCGTCTTCTTTCTTCACTCCGCACTCCCCATTCCGCATTCATAGGGCTGGGCGCTGGTAATGGCGATGGGGGCGGTGGTAGGCTCCTGCGGGCATGACGGCCGTTGCCAGTCCATAGCTGACGAGCTTGAGCAGCACCCAGGCGACGTAGACTTCATCTACGCCGACCCCGCCTTCCGGGTGGTCAAGTTGGTGTTCGGTGCAGGCTTCGAGGATTTCCGCCAGGGAGAGTGGGGTCTCCGGGCGGAGAATGGCGGCGATGTCCGCGCCGTGTTCCCGCCAGAAGGTGAAGGCTTCGGGAGCGAGGGGGCGGAAGGCCCCGTTGTGATGGGTGATCCGTAAGAATTTCATGGGTCTTACCTCCGGTTTGGTTTGCTGTTGACAGAAGCCGGATACCCGGTTGAAGCCGGGCATCCGTAAACCGAATAGCCCCACTAACAGAAACGGCCGTTTCCCAACCTCTGCAGGTAGAAAACGGCCGTTAACCTACCAGCCCAAAGGCGGGTAGATCAAAAAAGGCCACCCTGTTGAGGTGGCCTTTTGCTGTCAGTGGCAATACCCAGACAATTCCGAAATCCGCAATCGGAAATCCGCAATCGTTTGTGGTATTATCAACGCCAGCCCTCGGCCTGTTTCGAGCAGGACTTGGGTTAAACGTGACTTGAGAGATTCCACCCTCTCAGGTCACGTTGCGTTTTGGGCTATTCAGTTGAACGCATTATACTAGAGTATTCTAGTATAAGTCAATTATCATCAACCTGGATGTCACTACGATACACTCCCCTTGGCGCACGACTGCGAATATAATCTTCCATATTTTGGGGAGTTGTCAACCACATATTCCCGATTTTTTCTGCTTTCAAACGGCCTTTTTTCGCTAACTGCGTCAAATAATCCCGATTAAATCCATACAAATCGGCTGCTTCAGCAAGACCAATGAGGCGGGTTTTGTCGTCGGTGTCGTTCACAATTCACAATTCAAACTTCACAATTCCCCATCGGGTTTTGTCGTCGGTGTCGGTCACAGTTGCAATTTCCAGCCCTTTTAGTCACTGATTTCCGTTGTATGAGCCAAACCATTGAGCGTCACAATCAACTGGTTCAGAACGTCGCGCCCAATAATCACTTCGTTTATGCTTTCCCGCCCAATCGCTTCAATTCCATATAAAACCAGCGAGTTAATGTCCAGTTGCACCGAGTAAATAGTGACCGGATAACGCACACCGGACAAATCTTGTACCCATCGCTGATCCAGTTTTCGTGCTTTTATGGCCCGCAAAATGCGAAGTGGGATCTGGGTCGCATCTGAACCGGAATCTATCAACCCCCATACCGTCTGCTCCTGACCGGTTTCTGTACCGGTAATGGTCAAGTCCAGGCCGGGAAAAGCAGGGAAGTACGTGCGATCATAGGCAAAGGATGCTTTCATGCCTAATCCCTGGCCCAACGAGCAGAGTGATTCCGGTAGACGATCTCTGCTTCTTGGCGCACCTGGCGCATGAGGACAAAAACGCCGGGATACCGGGCATCAATGCGCTTGAACAGGGCAACTTTATCGGCATCTTGGTCAACCACTTTGCCGCCTAAAATGGCTACGTATTGCTCAGGATACTTCTCCCACAGATCGGGATGCAAGCGCAGAAAAGCGGCCCGTTCAGCCTCAATTTCCGCATCTGACCATTCAGATGACGAACCCCTCATGACAGTTTTAGGACGAACAACAGCTACACCACCGCGGACGACCAGTTCCAATTCGCTGGATTCGGGGAAGTAAGTTAAGGGGATGATGACCTCTTGTTGTATGACCTGAATTGGTATCACATCCATCGTTCACCTCATATATAGCTCACGTGTGACTACATTATACGGGAAAAGGGGTGGGGAGGGGAAACGGCCGTTTGGCACCCTTTCCTCTTTGAAAAACATCCTTCTGGAATTTCCCTTACATTAGCCGGGCGAGTCTGTTTATACCCAGGGTTGACCTACATAATGCCCCTAGAATGAGCGTGCAGGCAACAGCCCCGGCGACGATCAGGTTGCCCCAGAGGCCCATCGCCTTCACTTTCCAGTTGTAGAGAAAGCCCAACAACCAGACGACGGAGCTCAGACCGAAAGTCAGGAGGCCAAAGATGGGCCGCGGCCAACCCTATCAGGGCAAGAACCCGGCCCAACAGCCTTGTCTCCCAAAGCATCAAGAGACCCGCGGGTAGGGGGCGCTGCGGTGATGCGCTCCGCTTCGAGGTCAAAGTAATCGTTGGTGACGAGGGCGGAAGCGGAAAGGAAGAAGCCGGTAGTGAAGCCCAATATTAGGGCGTCAGGCGGTGGCGCTGCGCCCAGGGCGAGTAGTTGGCCGATAACGACACACATGCCCGCCGCCAGCGGCAGTTCCGGTCGCGGTATCTGAATAACACCTCGGACTTTCTTATGCAAAGGCATCGTCACCTGCCTGATTATCTCTTCCGTATTAGAGGCCATTTACGTTCTTCCACACTATAGCACAAGGCAACGGCCGTTCCATTCATGGAGAGAAATGTGATCCTGAGATGTCGGGGAATGGGATTGCTGCCAGAAAAATAACAAATCAAAGAACGTCGTTACAAAAGCGGCGAAACTCGCAATCCACGCAGCGGGCGGGTGTGTCGGGCGGGGCAGGCAGTTGTTGCGCCTGAGCAATGGCCGCCATCTGCACTAATGCTTTGTCAAGCTGACGCTGGAGATGGGCGGTGATCGGAACCGGCACAGCTTCGCGGGTGGGGATGAGGTAGAGGAAGCCGCGCCGGATGGGTTTGTCGGGATGGAGCGTTTGCAGGAGACGGCCGTAAGCCAGCACCTGCATCTTGAAATGCGCCCCCACCTTTTTGGTATCCTTGTAATCTACGGGGATTCGCTCCGTCTCCGTCTCAATAAGCATATCCAGCACGCCTGACAACTTCAGTTCTGCCGACAGCAGCGGCACGTTAAACGAGCGTTCGCCACTCGCCAGCCCATAAGTCCGCAACTGACGCCGCTTCTCCCGCTCCTCCGCCTCGACGTGGGACTGGATGCCCGCCTCCATTTTGTAGGTAACAGGCCGTACTTCCGGCAGCACCGTCTGGTAGTACAAAATGCGCGGGCAGTACACGTATTGCTTCAGGTCAATCACACGAAAGGTGAAGGGGTCTTGGTCCATAGTCTGGTAGTCCTGTAGTCTGTTATTCGCATAGTTGTGCGACGAAGCGATTTCTCTGGCTATCAGCTTCCAACTATCAACGATTCTCCATCCGATTCGCCCAATCCTTGCCACAGATGGGAATAAGCTGGATGTTGCCTTCCTGTTTGCCCAACAGGTCAGTGACTTTGCGGAAGAGTTCTTCCTGATAATTGCGCGAGATGTCGCCACAAAAGGCGCTGTACTGGATGCGATCCAGGCCGTAATCCAGGCAAGCATCGGCGATTTTGGCGCGGATACGGTCGTCCACAATGTCGTAAATGAGCAGGCAGCGCATGGGAATTTCGGATTTTTGATTTCGGATTTCGGATGGAGGATGTTCCGAAATCCCAAATCCGAAATCCGAAATCCTGAATCGTTTTACCAACTGGCGAGAAAGGGTGTGTAGGCGTCGCGCTCGTTGCGGACGTAGGTGGCGATGGTGCGGGCCTGCATCTGGATGATCGTGCGCAGGGGGTAGCGCTTGTCGGCGTATTTTTCCGGGGATTCGAGCCGCCCCAGGATTTTTTCGGCCAGGAAGCGACGGGTTTTGTCGGTGAGAAAGCCCTGTTCGTCCTGCTCGATTTTGACGCCTTTGTTGACCAGTCCCAGCACGGTGCGGTCTACGGCCGGGGCGCGAAACTCCTCGATGAAATCCAGCACCAGGCTGGGCTTGCCCGGACGGTCGGTGTGGACGTAGCCGCCGTAGGGGTCCAGTCCAGCCAGGACAACAGCGCGTTCGATCTGGCTGTAGAGGATGCCGTAGCCGTAGTTGAGGGCGCTGTTGAAGGGGTCGCGGGCGCCACGTCCTTCACGGCCGTTCCATTCCCATCCTTCCGGCAGCAGCAGCTTGATGCCGCGCCAATACTTCTGCGCGGCGCGTCCTTCGATGGAGAGCAGCGGGCCGCGCACATCGTCTATGTGGTAATGCTCGCGGGGGGCCAGAAAGTCCAGGGCGCAGAGTTCTTCCATGTGGTCGAGGATTTCCCCGACCAGCAGGTGCAATTCGTGGTGCAGGTCGGGATTGGTCTCCTTGCGATATTTGGCGGCGTACTTGAGCAGGGTGGCCTGGTTCTGGATTTTGCCACCGGCAAAGGTAAGAGCCAGGTGGATGGCACGTAGGTCGTTGTAGGCCGTCAGTTGAGCGCGGCGGGTGAGGACAGTGCCGGTAAGTCCGGCGCTGTAGAGGCTGGCATAGGGATTGCCGGTGCCGCTGAGGAAGTGGATGGGGATGCCCTGGTCGGTGCAGGCGCGGATGGCGTCGGCGGAGATGGAGACGCCGTTGTTGGCGATGGTGACGGTTTCCAGGTGGAGCAGGGGAGCCTGGGCCAGAGTTTCTTTACCCTGGGTGATTTTGAGGCGCCCCTGGTATTTACCGACGTGGCTGCCGAACTGGTCGGCGATTAGGTGTTGGACAATGGGCATAGGGAACTCCGAATGGTGAATGGTGAATGGTGAATTGTGAATTGTGAATTGGGGGTAGGGTAGCAGACGGCCGTTTGAAAAATGGAAACAGACCTCTTTGAAAATTTAATTTTGCTTGTTGCCGTACTGGCAACAACGGGCTGGCATCCTCCAGGTAAATCAAAAACCTGGAGGTTGAACGTGTTCGGAAAAAAAGACAGTAAGTTTTCAAGGTTGTGGCAAATAGGCGAAATTTTGAAGTCGTCCGAAGATAGGGTGACGCAGGCGGAATTGGCACGGCGCGTGGGTGTGACGCGGGCAACGATTCATAAAGACCTGTCCATTATTCAAGAAAAGACGGGCATTTTACCGGCAGAGGATGATGACGGCCGTTTGTATTGGTGGCAGTAGGGGCGAACATGAGCGCGCAAACGATACAAATTTCACCTCACGCTCGTCTACGCATGGCACAGCGGAATGTGTCGGACGCCCAGGTTTCGTTTATACTTACACATGGTCACGCGGTACACTGTGCCGGAGCCATTCTCGTCACCTTACGTCAAAAAGACATTCCTAAATCAGAGCGGGCAAAGGATACTTTTGCCTGTTTAGAAGGTGTAACGGTTGTGATGAATCGATCAGCGCCAGTTGTGCAAACGGTATGGCGGAATCGCCGTCATGGGCTGCGCCACATTCGCCAGAAACCCCGTTATTCCTGTTAACCATTTGGGCATTTGGGGAGAAGCAACAAACTTTCTCCGAAAATGCCCTTTTGTGTTTCCATTTTTGGCAATCTGGTCAGGTACACTGTTGCTGGAGGTTTGCTATGAGTAAAGGTTTAGCCAGAGCCGAACGATTGCGCCAATTGGAGAAGAAGTATTTGTATGGCGCGTTCAACGACGAAGAAATGGCAGCGGCGATGGGCGTTGAAAGCCGGATCACCATCTACAAAGACCGTCAGTTGTTGTTTAAGAACGGCGTGCCTTTTGTGGAGACGGAACGGGGTCGCTGGAAGATTGATCGCCAGAAGTATGTGTCGGAACTGCGGGTGAATGTGCATGAAGCGGCGATGTTGTATCTGATGGCGCGTAAAGCGGCCCGGCAGACGCACGCTCCGAATCCTCATTTGGTCAACGTCTTGCGGACTATCGCGTTGAAGCTGCACCAACCATTAATGGATCGGCTGATTACGGCGACGAATTTTATACCCCAGGCAGAGGAGGCGTTGGAAGAAACGGCCGTTCTGGAAAAAATCGTCACCTGTTGGGTCGAACAGCGCAAAGTCAGCATTCGCTATCGGGGTTTGCAGTCCCAGAAGGCGACAGTCCATCTGGTCAGTCCTTATTTGCTGGAACCGTCGTTGTGGGGCGAAGGGATTTACCTGGTGGGGTACAGCGAAAAGCTGAACCGGATTGTGCCCTTCAAGTTAAATCGCATCGAAAAAGCGGCCGACACCACACAACCCATCATTGCGTCGGACTCATTCGATGAACAAGAGTTTGTGCGCAACGTGTGGAGCATTTGGGATGGCGACGGCGAGTTGGTGACGGTGAAGCTGCGGTTTCGGGGGAAAACGGCCGTGCGCCGGGTGCTGGAGAGTGTGTGGCATCCGAACCAGGCGGAACCGGAGCGGTTGCCGAACGGGGACTTGATCTGGTCTACGCAGGTGGCGGAGTGGCGAGAGATGCTGCCCTGGATTCGGGGGTGGGGAAGCCAGGTGGAGGTAATGGAGCCAAAGATATTACGCCGCGAAATTGAACGAGAAGTCATGCACATGGCCGATGTTTATAAGTTAAGTATGAATCAGGAACCACCGGAAGAAGATAATGATGCCTGGGCTTCGTTATTGTTTGGAGATGAGTCATGAGACCATACGAGTATCAAAATGAAATCGCAGATTTGGTACGACAGGGGAAGAATATTATTTTGCAGGCGCCCACTGGTGCAGGGAAAACATTTGCCTCGCTATGGCCTTTTTATATTGGCTGGGCAGCGCGTGAATCAAAAATGCCCCAAAAGTGCGTGTACGCTGTGCCCATGCGCGTATTGGCAAATCAGTTTGAAGAAGAAGTCAAACGGCTTGTAACAGAAGAAATGCGCTTCAAAACGCCGCCCACGGTCAAAAAACAAACCGGTGAATACAAAGAAGACCCCGAATTTCACGCCGACATTACCTTCGCCACCATTGATCAGGTGTTGAGTAGTTGGCTGATGCACCCGTACAGCCTGTCGGCAAGGAAGGGAAACCTAACCGCCGGGGCATTTGTCGGCAGCTACCTCATCTTTGACGAGTTTCACCTTTTCGATCCCGATTCTACGCTGCCAACAACGCTACATATGCTGAAAACCCTAAAAGGCGTCAGCCCTTTTGTGTTGATGACGGCGACCTTTTCTCAGGAAATGTTGCAAGAACTGGCGCAGGAATTGGGGGCAACTGCCGTTCTCCTATCCCCCGATGACCTGCAAAATATCCCTTCGCAGCATAAAACGCGCACCTTCCATACGGTAGACCAGCCGTTGGTAGGTGACGATGACGTATTCATTGACCAGATTGTGGCTGCGCACCTGGCACAAGAATCAGATGACCAGCGGTCTCTGGTGGTGTGCAACCAGGTAGAACGAGCGCAACGTGTGTATCAGGCATTGACGCGGCATCCTGACCTGACCGATGTTACCGTGCGCCTGCTGCACAGCCGGTTTTTGCGTGCAGACCGGCAAAAGATTGAGGCGGAAGTCCGGCGAGAGTTCAACAAGGAGCGGGCACAGCATACGCAGCGCAGCATGGTTTTGGTAGGTACGCAGGTGGTGGAAGTAGGATTGGATATGAGCAGCCGCGCTTTACATACGGAACTGGCTCCGGCAGCGGCCGTTTTACAGCGGGCGGGGCGATGTGCGCGGTATGAAGGGGAAGTGGGACGAGTATATGTGTACCCGGTAACTAAACTGCACCCCTACCACGAAAAAGAAGCCAAACAGCAGTGCGCGTTAACCTGGGAGTGGTTACAGACGCATGAAGGGGAACACTTGGACTTCACGAAGGAGCAGGCGCTAATCAATCACGCGCATACGCCAACTGATAAGCGATTGCTGGACGGTTTGCGCGGGACAGAATTAGGCCACAGACAGCGGATTGAAGAATTGTGGCGCGGCGCTGGCTCGCGGGCAGATGCGGCCAACCTGATTCGCCAGATTCAGGCTGTGACTGTAGTGGTTCACGACAATCCTGATCAGCTTCGTCAGTCCCCCTTCCAGGTGGACAGCTTTTCGCTGCATCCGGGTACGCTTCAAGGCAAGTTCAAGGAGTGGCAAGAACGAAATGAGGAGCTGGATGCGGAATGGGATAACGGCCGTTTGCCTTGGTTAACACAGAAGTTAGTTGAGGTTGAAGATGATGTTGACGCGCAAGGCAATCGTCCGATCCGGTATGAATTTAAGCCAGTAACCCATTCACATGAACTGTTTTCACCGCTGTTGGTTCTCCACCCCGCTTTGGTGGGTTATTCGTCGGAATTAGGGCTGACATTGTACCCATCGTCAACTTTTACATGTGCTGTGCCACAGGTGACAATTGAACAAGTGCGCCAAACGTATGGCTATCGGTTAGAAAGCTATGCTCACCATATCGAACTGGTACATCAGGAATTTACACGGGATTGGTTGGATTGGGTCACGGCCGTTTCCCAACGCATCGAAAACGCCTACAACTGGCAACCGGGTATTGTGCGCGACATGGCGCAGTTGATCGTCTGTTTGCACGACGCCGGAAAGTTGAGCGAAGGGTGGCAGAAATGGGCGCAGGCATGGCAAACGGCCGTTGGTAACCCTATTCCTGCCGGCGTAGCGGTCGCCCACACCGATTATGACCCTACCGACGGGCGGCATGTGGAATTGAATCGGAAAATGGGCCGAAAACGGCCGTCGCACGCCGTCGAAAGCGCTTATGCCGCCGCACCCATTTTGTTGGCGTTTTTGCCAGAAAAGGATAGACATCTGCCCCTGTTTCGCGCGGCGTTCACCGCCATTGCCCGACATCACGGCGCTTTTACATCACAACCCGACAGTTATCAATTGGTTGGGGATTGTGAGAGGCATGTGCAAGAAACGGCCATCTTGCTGCCGCCCACGTTGCAAACTCTTGATATGGCAGGTCTACGACGACAACTGGCCTACGATGCCAAAGCTCAGCGGGGTATTGAAGAGCGATTCTTGACTCAATCCCACAATGAACAGGATATGACGTGCTATATGATGCTGGTTCGCGTCTTGCGCTTTGCTGACCAGGAAGGCACAAAGGAGGGAAGTAAATAAATTTGAGAATATCCGTCCATTTGCTTTGAAAATTGGGGCCAAGGCCAAACAACTTTGGTCTCATCTTGAGCAAGATAATTTACCAAGAGGCGCATATGATTGAACTGCAATCTGTTTTTTACATTGACAAATTGACAGGAACCTTTGCTGACGAACTGCTAGGGGCTGGGTTTATCCTCGTTTTGCAAGAATTGTACTTTCAGCAGGGCGTCAAGCCTGTTATTACTCAACTTGACACGGGGTACAGCTACGCCATTGAATGCGATCCACCGCTGGATTTGGGGCGTGTACAAATGGATACACGGCCGTTTTACCCTGCTCCTGTCATCCAAACCACGAAAAATCAGGCTGGTTTGCCGGAGTTGCCGCCAATGTCCTTTGTCAGCTATGAAGGCGAGAAGGAAAAACGTAACCAGTACATCGAAGCCTATAAGGGTTTGGACAAAACGGCCAAGCGTGCCGACATAATTGGCGAAGCGCACCCCGCTTTAGCAAGCCTTCCCCCTGCGCCCCATGCTGATTGGGACATCTTCCGCATGATTAACCCTGCCGCCCTTATTGGCTACAATGGCTTGATGACCCAATGGTATGCGGTAGGCGCAGCCGGATTGACGGGCACGGTTGCCCATCTTCTTTGCCAGATGTTTCATCAATCGCCCAATGACGTAGCCACGGCGCGATCCACCTGGCAAAACGTGGCAAAGGCCAATGGTTGGAAGCAAATTGACGCCACCGCCAGCCAGTTTTACAACCCATCGCAAGGCAAAGGCGTTAATCGCCCTCAGCCGGATGGCGTTGGCCTGGGCAACCTGGACAACTTTTGGTTGTTGGAATGGCTTAAGGCGCTTGGCCTGTATGAAATCGGTTTTACGCGCACCCTGAAAGGAGTAGGTGATCGCAAAACGTATGTGCCGGTTTACGGCCGTATGACGCCTACCTTCGCCCGCTCCGTTCAAAGCGAGTTTCGTAATCGGATGCGTTTTGACGAAACGGCCGTGCGTTCTGACATCCTCACCGTGATGCGCTACCTGCAAGCCTTCCTCTCCCGCAGTCAGTACAGCCAGGGCGAAAGCGAAGAAGAGCGGTGGCAGCGAGAAATGTTCGGTGGCGGGTATAGGCCGGCCGATTTCATGCATGGCTTTCAGGTGGCTTTCTATAAAGACCTGGGCAATGCCGTTACGACTATGAACCTGGCTTTTCTCAATCTACCCGGTTGGGTCACTATCCACCAAGATACGGAGGTGGAAACTTATCAGGATGTGTTGCTGGAGCATGAAGAGATCATCCGTCAGTTTGAAGAAAACAGAGGGGACGAACTTGACCTGCTCATGAAATACCGCAACTTCATCGTCGCCGACAATCTGGCCCCATTTTTTGAATTCACCACTGCCTATAGCAGTTGGCTTATCAGCGAGGGGGAAAAACCTGGTTTCCCGCCACGCAAATTTTCAACCCGCAATTTAAGGAGGTTACTTGTGGCTGTTCAACCTAAACTCAGTGAGATTTTAGAGTCCCCCGGTTTTGTTAACATTGCTTATGCGATCCGTCAAAGCACCGTTGTGGCCCAATACCGCAAAGCGCAAAACGACCGTCGCTACGATGTACGTTATGGCCTGGGACGCGATCTGGTTCGCCAATCACAATACCCCGACGAATTTGTCGCCGCCCTCAGCGATTTTCTGCATAAATACAATGCCGAAAACGCCCAGGTCATGGAAAATCGCTCTGGTCCCTACCGGAAAAGTGTGCAAACTGGCGACATCCAAGAGATTTTGCGCCTGATTGACCAGCATGGCTCTGACCTCATTGCCAAATTGCTCGTCGCCTACGGCTACGCCCGCGAACCACGCCTGGACGAAGCCGGTGAACCAACAAACTAACAAACCAACAAACTAAAAGGAGATTCTTACCGTGTCCATTTATTCCATTTCCCTCTCTGCTCAACTTACCCTGGATATGCACAGCCTGAACAACGAAGGGGGCGAAGGCAACCAGATTCAAACCCGCATGGTCAACATCGTGGATGGCAATGGCGAACTGAAAAACGTCAATGCCATCTCCGGCGACATGATCAAACACATCCTGGCCGAGCATCTGCACCGCATTGCTACCGCCAACGGCCTGCCCCTATGCGCTGGTTGTAAAACCTTTAACGCCAACCGCATCAGCGCCGATGAAAGCTACATGGCCGCCATCGCCAACATGAACGACGCCGACTCGTTAACATTGATGCTGGAAACATGCGCTATGGATGATATGCTGGGCAACCTGATCACTGCCGGTTCCAAATCTTTGCCGCGCAAATCGGTGGTTGAGTTTGGATGGGTGGTCGGTTTGCCCGAACTGACCCGTTCCGACAGCTATTTTCACGTCAAGTATTCCAACGAACGGGGCAAAGCGCAGCGCGACGCCGAAAAGGGCGAAGAAGCGCGTGGCGCAAATTTGGGCCAGGCCATCTTCCATCGTCCGGCCAACAGCGGCGTGTACGCCCTGGTCGCTACCATTGAGGCGGCGCGTATTGGCTTCAACGACATTACCCAAACCTACGTGTTGGATGAAAGCCAGCGGCAAGCGCGATTGAAAGCCTTGCTCGAAGCCCTGCTCTACACCCTCATGGAGCCGGCCGGAGCCATGCGCGGCACCCAAGCCCCCCACATCGTAGACGTGGCCGGGGTGATCACCGTCAGCCAAAACGTCATCCCCGCGCCCACCCTCAGCCCACTGAATGAACGGTACGATGAGGAATTGGTCGGACTGTGCGAAACGCTGAACAGCATCCGCCCTGGCGCACTCACTGCCCATTCCTTTAATTCCATGAACGGCTACGCCCAAACCGTGCGCGACCTCATTCAGAGCGCCACACCGTACACGTTGCATTATGCAGGTTGAAGCAAGATTGGTTCAATCTTAAAGATTGAACCAATCTCCCCACCTGCCCATGCGAGTGACCAACCATGATATGGATACAAGCAATTTACCAGCCGACGACACTGTTTAGCTTACGGCCGTCCTGGACAACCTCATCCGGGGGCAAAAGTTTGCTGCTGCCGTCGCCTTATGCGCTGAAAACGGCCGTTCTCGACGCCGCCATCCGCACCAGTGGTCTCCAACAAGCGGAAAAAGCGTGGCCCTGGATACGCGACATGGGCATTGGCATTCAGTTGCCCGCGCAAATCGTCGTTACCAATCTATTTGCCAAAATTCTGCGCCTGCGCCGCAATCCGGCTACACCCGGTTCTGCTGATGTAGGCCCCTTCCAGAAAACCATCGCTTATCGTGAATATGTCTACCATCCACAACCGATCACCCTGGCCTTTGCTGTCCCCGATGGGCAGGCGGCGCAGCTTGGCGATTGGCTGGCGCAAATTAGTTATCTGGGCAAGCGCGGCGGCTTTGTACAACTGTTGGCCCCTCCCATGCCCCTGGCCGACAGCGCTGGCTTTGTGTTGTTGACGGCCGATGTCAGCAGCTTCCCCCTCAATGGCCTGGTACAACAACTAGACGATTGCGATCCGAAGATGAAGTTTGAGGAGGCGAACATTTACGACAGTAAAAAGCCAAAGCGGGTGGTGCGGCATGTGGTCTTGCCCTACCGGCTGGCGAAATCCAGCCGCGCCTACTCTCTCTACCAACACACCGGCTAAACCAAACGGCCGTTGGTTGCCCTCACCAACGGCCGTTCACCCATTGACCCACCACCATAAACCGTCTTACAATAAACAAAATAAGTAAGACGAATAGGAGAAGCATATGGTTGTCAAACTATCTTCCAAAGGCCAACTTATCATCCCTCAACCCATTCGCGCTGCCATGGGGCTGCAACCCGGCGATGCGTTTAACGTTTACCAAGAAGGCAACCGTATCATGCTAGAACCCGTAGATTGGTACTCCCCTATTGATGCCCTCTACGGCAAATACCGCGAATCCGACCTCCTGGCCGACCTGGCCGCGGAACATACCCAGGAACTAACCAGGGACAACCGCCGATGACGCAGCGATTTGTCCTGGACGCCTGGGCTGTTCTCGCCTTCTTGCAAGGGGAAGAGCCAGCCGCCGCCAGAGTGCGAGACCTGCTGGACGCGGCTGCCCGTGAGACCGACGTTGAACTGCTCCTCTCCATTATCAACCTTGGCGAGGTCTTCTACATCGTGGGCCGCGCCAAAGGGCAACACGAAGCAGAGCAAACCCTCACCGCCCTTCGCCAACTGCCCTGGCAAATCGTGCCCGCGACAGACACGGCCGTTCTCGCTGCCGCTGCCTTCAAAATGAAACATCCCGTGTCCTACGCCGATGCTTTTGCCGCCACCGCAGCCCAAGACCATACCGCCACCCTCTTAACCGGCGATCCGGAATTACTCGCGCTGTCAGACACCCTTCGTTTGGAGGCGATAAGCCGCGCCTAAAACCAAAGCAGCACTATCAAGCCATGACCAACCTGCAACTCACCCACCTTCGCTTCGACTGCGCCGCCACTACACCCATCAAAATGGGGGGCCATTACGCCGGTAACAACCTGCGCAACGCCCTCGCCAACGTCATGCGCCGCTCCACCTGCCCCGAATACCGCACCAACCTCCCTCCCGACCCCGCCCACGCAGCCACCTGTCCCGCCTGCTGGCTGCTCTCGGCCAACCTCGACCCCGGCACCGTCATCCGCGCCTACGCTGTCGCGCCGCCTATCCCACCGCGCAGCTACCTGAAAATAGGCGAACGCTTCAGCTTCGCCCTCACCCTCTTCGGTGACGGCTTCCACTACCTGCCCTACGTCGTCCTGGCCGCCAACGAAGCCGGACAAAGCGAAGGCATCGGCCCCGGCCGGCGCGAAGGGATGGGGCGATTTGTCGTGGACAGGATAACGGCCGTAGACCCCCTGCGCGGCGACATACAATCTTGCCTGGCCCCCGGTGACTCCTTCGTGACTGTGCCCAATCTGTTTGTAGATGAGACTGCCGTTCACCACATCAGCCAGATGCACCATCAAAACCTCAACGGCCGTCATCTCGCCTTCCATTTCCTCACCCCCACACGGCTGGAAGAAAAGCAGCAGCTCTACAAACTGCCCGACTTCTCCGTCCTTTTCCGGCGACTGCTCTACCGCATAGACGAACTAGGCCGCCAATTTGCCGGGCAAGAGCGGCGCGACCCGGCCCAGGTGACCCATCTTCACGCCCTGGCCGACAGCGTTCGTCTGGTAGATGCGCAAACCAACTGGCAAGAAATGTGGGTATACTCCGGGCGCAAGGACGAGAAAACGCCGTTGAGTGGGTTTACCGGCACGGCCGTTTACCTCAGCGACGATTGGGCTGAACTGCTGCCCTGGCTGGTATGGGGTCAGGCGACCCACGTCGGAAAATCGGTTGTCAAAGGCAACGGTATCTACGAATTAGGGGGTGGAAACTGGCCTGCCTACTGGGATTGGCTGCGCGCCGACCACCTGTGGGAAGCCGCGATCTGACCATCGCAAATCCCCCCCGTTTTGACGCAAAAACCGATTTGCGAAAAAAGCTCGTTAACAACCACATATTCAGCGAAATCAAGATACAATTGACCTACGAGATTGGCCTGTAACGGTCGAAACGGCCGTTGCAGGCCAAATATGAACCATTAACAACAAAAAACGCGGGCGGTCGCCCCACCAGAGAATCGCCAGAGATTACTGAAACACCTGATTTTACGGAGATTGGGAGCATCACATGGTCGTCGCCCCACCAGAGAATCGCCAGAGATTACTGAAACACCTGGGCAAGCAGACAAAGAGAATGCAATATAGGTCGCCCCACCAGAGAATCGCCAGAGATTACTGAAACCGGCTGAGTAGGGCGGGCCGGGCTGTTGTCCAGCCCAAGTCGCCCCACCAGAGAATCGCCAGAGATTACTGAAACGGCTTATTTATTCAGAGGTGCAGGTATGAGCGAACGTCGCCCCACCAGAGAATCGCCAGAGATTACTGAAACAACGGCCGCTTGTGTCCGCCGCTGCCATTTTGTACAGTCGCCCCACCAGAGAATCGCCAGAGATTACTGAAACGTCGAGGGCAGGTCACGCGCAATAGCCAACATCACAGTCGCCCCACCAGAGAATCGCCAGAGATTACTGAAACGTAGACCACGCCCACGCCCCTTTTGCTTTTTGGCATGTCGCCCCACCAGAGAATCGCCAGAGATTACTGAAACGTTATCTATTTGTGCCGTTCCAGTATTCTTCAATGTCGCCCCACCAGAGAATCGCCAGAGATTACTGAAACCACAACAATATGCCGCCTTATGCCGTCGTAGTGTGGGTCGCCCCACCAGAGAATCGCCAGAGATTACTGAAACAGGATGATAGGAGGTCTGCGACTTGTTTGGAGCTGCGGTCGCCCCACCAGAGAATCGCCAGAGATTACTGAAACGTTCATTGCCCCAGGTGACGAATACCCTGTCGAGGTCGCCCCACCAGAGAATCGCCAGAGATTACTGAAACAACCGCTCCCGGAAAGCCCGCAAATCAGCTTTGTAATGTCGCCCCACCAGAGAATCGCCAGAGATTACTGAAACCTGGCGCACCTGACCTGCTTGCTGCTGGTATTGGCGTCGCCCCACCAGAGAATCGCCAGAGATTACTGAAACATCCACTAGCTTGTGAGTTTCGCGCAGCAGCGACGGTCGCCCCACCAGAGAATCGCCAGAGATTACTGAAACAACATGGCCGTTCCCACCGTCGGCCAGATTGCCGATGTCGCCCCACCAGAGAATCGCCAGAGATTACTGAAACAGACACGTTACCACATGTCACAGGAAAATGTGGCGCTGTCGCCCCACCAGAGAATCGCCAGAGATTACTGAAACTCCCGCCATGTGTTACAACCCGCACATCTAATATGTCGCCCCACCAGAGAATCGCCAGAGATTACTGAAACAAGCGGTTCGTCGTCTATTGGCGGCTGCGGTGGGTGTCGCCCCACCAGAGAATCGCCAGAGATTACTGAAACAGTCCATCACGTTCCCACGCCGACCATGTGGCAAGGTCGCCCCACCAGAGAATCGCCAGAGATTACTGAAACTCAGACTGTCTTGTTGGGGAATTGGCACGCGCAAAACAGTCGCCCCACCAGAGAATCGCCAGAGATTACTGAAACAACCAACCGAAGGCCCCTTTAAGGTCAACATGTTTTGTCGCCCCACCAGAGAATCGCCAGAGATTACTGAAACAGGTCTACAAGCCACCGGCCAGGCCAACCACCGACGTCGCCCCACCAGAGAATCGCCAGAGATTACTGAAACTGTGAATCCATTTGCACAGCGGGAAACGGGGTTGCGTCGCCCCACCAGAGAATCGCCAGAGATTACTGAAACAACCACATACACGATGGCATAGCCATACTCCATCACGTCGCCCCACCAGAGAATCGCCAGAGATTACTGAAACCGTCACGCACGCACGCAGCACGCACGCACGATTTTGTCGCCCCACCAGAGAATCGCCAGAGATTACTGAAACACCAGTCTGCTACTCCTCTTCTTCATACTCTGATGTCGCCCCACCAGAGAATCGCCAGAGATTACTGAAACTTAATACCGTTGTTGTTGGCCTTTTTGATGGTTTCGTCGCCCCACCAGAGAATCGCCAGAGATTACTGAAACGAAGCTGTTGAACGCCTTAAGGCCATGCGGGATTGGTCGCCCCACCAGAGAATCGCCAGAGATTACTGAAACTAAAGCCGTCAACAATTGGGTTCACGGCAAGATGCTGTCGCCCCACCAGAGAATCGCCAGAGATTACTGAAACGTGTATATCGGCCAGACACCCGTGTACCAGAGTATGTCGCCCCACCAGAGAATCGCCAGAGATTACTGAAACTCAGGTATGGGCTGCTTTCTTGTTTTCTATCCAGAGTCGCCCCACCAGAGAATCGCCAGAGATTACTGAAACATTCGTAACCGATAGGCGTTACCGGGAATAGTTCGCGTCGCCCCACCAGAGAATCGCCAGAGATTACTGAAACAACAACCGTGTTAACTCTCCCAGGTGGGATTCTAAGTCGCCCCACCAGAGAATCGCCAGAGATTACTGAAACAACCGCTCCCGGAAAGCCCGCAAATCAGCTTTGTGTCGCCCCACCAGAGAATCGCCAGAGATTACTGAAACGTTCGATTTTTATAGGGATTACTGGTTGCGGGGAGGTCGCCCCACCAGAGAATCGCCAGAGATTACTGAAACGATATACACATCCGGGGTCTACTTCTGGCCTGACAAGTCGCCCCACCAGAGAATCGCCAGAGATTACTGAAACACGATTGTCCCACGATAAAAGTTGACCGGGCCGCCGTCGCCCCACCAGAGAATCGCCAGAGATTACTGAAACTTTTTGCAATGACTCGCCATAGAAAAGGGTTCCATCGTCGCCCCACCAGAGAATCGCCAGAGATTACTGAAACGGATTGTCATCACATATACGCCATAATCGAAACCCGGGTCGCCCCACCAGAGAATCGCCAGAGATTACTGAAACACCACCAGACAGTAGCGCGCATTTTATCTCGTTTGGTCGCCCCACCAGAGAATCGCCAGAGATTACTGAAACGTATAGTGATACGGGACATAAAATTTGTGGGGTAGGGTCGCCCCACCAGAGAATCGCCAGAGATTACTGAAACATTCAAAAGAACTAGACCTAATAGCCCAAATAGCAGGTCGCCCCACCAGAGAATCGCCAGAGATTACTGAAACTTTATCGTTATCTTTTTGGTCGGTATGTTGTCTCCGTCGCCCCACCAGAGAATCGCCAGAGATTACTGAAACTTCTGTTGATATTGAGTCTGACTACTCTGAAATAGTGTCGCCCCACCAGAGAATCGCCAGAGATTACTGAAACATAAGGTTGCCCTGGGTCTGGCCGATGGAAGCGCAGTCGCCCCACCAGAGAATCGCCAGAGATTACTGAAACGATATATACGTCGGGAGTTTACTTCTGGCCTGACAGGTCGCCCCACCAGAGAATCGCCAGAGATTACTGAAACCACAAGCGGGGCGCAAGGCTCCTCAACTCCTGGCTGTCGCCCCACCAGAGAATCGCCAGAGATTACTGAAACGCACAACTTCCCGGCGCGTCTTTTGGGGTGGGGCGGTCGCCCCACCAGAGAATCGCCAGAGATTACTGAAACGTTACGACCCGGTGACGCGCATTTGTGAAATCAGCGTCGCCCCACCAGAGAATCGCCAGAGATTACTGAAACTTGAGGACTACGAACGGGCAACCGGCTGGACCATGGTCGCCCCACCAGAGAATCGCCAGAGATTACTGAAACACTGCATGACGTACAGGGTGATTGCACCGACTAAAGTCGCCCCACCAGAGAATCGCCAGAGATTACTGAAACCTACGGGGCATCATACAGTCTGCGTTACTATGTGCCGTCGCCCCACCAGAGAATCGCCAGAGATTACTGAAACCTACGGGGCATCATACAGTCTGCGTTACTATGTGCCGTCGCCCCACCAGAGAATCGCCAGAGATTACTGAAACATTACAATGGCGGCAAGTACATCGGGAACGTGCCATCGGTCGCCCCACCAGAGAATCGCCAGAGATTACTGAAACTCACAAGTAAATTTTACCGTTCGTGATTTTTCCGATGTCGCCCCACCAGAGAATCGCCAGAGATTACTGAAACATAAAAGCCGACCCAAAGCACATCTTTGTACCCTCGGTCGCCCCACCAGAGAATCGCCAGAGATTACTGAAACATCAATGTTTCCCGACACATCCTCAGGGGCGGTTGCGGTCGCCCCACCAGAGAATCGCCAGAGATTACTGAAACGTGTCTATTGCTTTTGCGCCGTCAATCGTAGTAGCTGGTCGCCCCACCAGAGAATCGCCAGAGATTACTGAAACATTGAGATGCTGGAACTCCAGGTAAGTACAGGGAACGTCGCCCCACCAGAGAATCGCCAGAGATTACTGAAACTCTGCTCATCGAAGGCGTGGCCGCGCTCGACCACCGTCGCCCCACCAGAGAATCGCCAGAGATTACTGAAACACCAAACAATCCGATGGCAACGCGCTACCATCGGCGTCGCCCCACCAGAGAATCGCCAGAGATTACTGAAACACTGGGTGGGCGGGAAACGCGCGGGAACGATACCATCGTCGCCCCACCAGAGAATCGCCAGAGATTACTGAAACACTTGACTGCTATTTGACAATCTTCTGGCAGATCGCGTCGCCCCACCAGAGAATCGCCAGAGATTACTGAAACACTCCGTCCATCTTCCTATTAGATAGATTGAATAAGTCGCCCCACCAGAGAATCGCCAGAGATTACTGAAACTCTGGCTGCTCCATGTCGCCGGGGATTGTGCGCGGGGTCGCCCCACCAGAGAATCGCCAGAGATTACTGAAACAACGTGGATAACAGGTGATTATCTTGGGTTTGAACGTCGCCCCACCAGAGAATCGCCAGAGATTACTGAAACGTGACCGGATCGTACTCTTGGCACGGCTCAAAGTCGTCGCCCCACCAGAGAATCACCAGAGATTACTGAAACCTTGGAACTGCTGTTTTTGTATCACCCTTGGCCATTGCCGCCCCATCAGAGAATCGCCAGAGATTATTGAAACCCCTGCTGTAGACCAGCTAAAAAGCGTGGCTGTGCTGTCGCCCCATCAGCCAGACATCTTCAACAGTGACCTGGGCGCGCAGTTTACAGCCCATGCCTTTACCAGTGAACTGGCGGCGGCAGGAATCCGCATCAGCATGGATGGCCGTGGCCGCTACCTGGACAACATCTTCGTCGAGCGCCTTTGGCGCAGCGTCCAGCACGAAGACGTTTATTTGAAGGAGTACGCCACCGTCCCGGCTTCAACCGCCGGGCTGGACGATTACTTCCGCCTGTACAACGATGAACGGCCGCATCAAAGCCTGCAAGACCTGACACCGGCCGTTGTCTACAGAAGGGGCTGCCGGCCGTTGGTTGACCCGTCTCGTAGCACCATCATTAATGTCAAAAGTATCCACCTTATTTTTGCTGATTTGTGGTCTTGACAATAGGGGTCACTATATCGGGTTCATGGTTGGAATTGCGCTTCACCTCAACAAAGTAAGAGCGCAGATCAGCCGGGGTGAGGGCGCTGCCGCCCAAAAGATAAAGTGGGGGGATAACGGTCGCCCAGGCGGCGCAAAAATGCTTCGATCTCGTCGGTTGCTAGGCTGCCCATGCGGCCTCCTTGGCCAATCTTGTCAGCAAGCGATCAGCAGCGTAGTGATAAGAATCCAACCAATTGGCTTTGACGCCGCTTGATTCACGATGATGGGCGCTCAACTGCTGTAGCTGCACCTGGGGAACGCCCGTACCATCCAGGCCAAACGAAGCAGCAAACAAATCAGGTAATGGCCGTTGGTTGGGCAGGTGTTGGCGCAGTTGATCGCCATGAATCTGCTGCAAGAGAACGGCCGCTGTGTAGAACAGTTTCAGACTTATCTGCTGCACCTCAGTGAGTTGGCGCAGCGCGGCGGGAACGGCCGTTGCCGTTTCCGGCTGGTAAAGAAACAGAGCGATGAGCACCGGATGCAGGCGTGCCGCCTCATTCTGCACCAGCCCCGCCAGCAAAACGTCGGTCGGCAAACGCCCTATGGCAACATTGCTTTGGCTACCGACAACGATATGCAGATTGCGCACTGCCAGTTCAGCGAGCAGTTCTCTTTCCGAAGCAACCTGTTCAGCTTGCTGGATCATTCATTCACATATCGTAACGACCAACCATAGAGAGGTTTAGTCATTACCATCACACTCTTAATAGCGCCTATTTGCTTCCATTATACGGGAAAAGGGGAGGGGAAACGGCCGTTACCCACCCCCAAGCCGCAAAAACGTCGCCTCAAAAGCTTTGCACGCCCGCTGCTGTTGCAGCCGGTTGGTAAAATCAAAGGTCTCATTCATTTCATAATACTGAAATATTTCCAGACCCCGATCTAGCGAAATCTTCCAACCATGATCAGTGATGATATGCCGGGCGTGGAGCTTGCCGATGGGGTCAAAGACCATCGTGAAGCGAATTCCCACCGTGTCGCAGGCTTGCTTAATCCGCTGGAAAGAGTCAATCTGGTTGTCGCTGAACTCATCTTGAATCGTTACCAGATGGACTTCCACTTCCTCCCCTTCCGCCTTGTGTCGCACAACCGTCTCCAGAAACTCCATGAAGTTGCGAATCTGGTGGCGTTTACGCAGATAGGGATCCGTTACCTCAATTCGTTTCGCCCCTTTCAGGTAAGGGCCGAACAGGTTGTCGTAGCTGACACCGCGTTGATTTTCCTTGAAAACCAGATGCTTCTCTTTTAGCACACTGGTCTCATCAGATGCGCCCGCAGCCTCATCAGTTTGCTCAGCGTCAGGGGCTGCTACCCCGGCCTGCCGGTGGTAATACTGCGGATACAACTCTTCTTCCAGAGTCGGCACCGTGACCGTTTGCCCGCTGCCCGTGCGGTAGCCAAACTGCACGGCCGTATAGGTATTATCAATCCGCAGCAGTTGATCCTTCACCCGTTTGCGCCCTTCAATAGCAAAGCGCAGCATCATCTCGATTTCTTCCGGGCTGGCTTCCCCATGTGGAAACAAGATTTTCATCAGGCCGGAGAATGTTTTTTGCACGGCCGTTCTGTCCCGCGTCGAAATCTCTTCCAACAACTCAAAATGGGCGGTGTAGTGATGGGAATAATCGTGGTTGCGCAAGTTGCGCAAAATTTCCGCCAGATAATCCACCACAAAGCCATAGCCGTCAGAAAACATCTCGCCGCGAATGATGTCCACTTCCCAGCCGGGGATATAGAAATGGAGCCGGTCCAGAAAAGCGGAATCGTAATACTGTCGGGGCAGTTCATCGAACAGGTCAGAATGGTGCAGCATGTAGGGCAGGGTGTGCTGCGTATTGCCCACAAAGACCATCGAAGCCTCCGCGCCGAGCGTTTCAATGCCCCGCGAGAAGGATTTGTTAGCCATATAATTTTTGAGAATGTCTACCAGGGCGCTGTTGGCCCGCTTCGCTTTCCCGGCGAACTCATCGAAGGCGACCGTGTCCCAGTAACCTACCAGCCCAATTCGGCCGCTGGCGTTGTTGACAAACAGCTTGGCGACCGTCACTTCACCGCCGGAAATGAGGATACCGTGCGGCGAAAACTCGGAGTAGATGTGCGATTTGCCTGTCCCTTTAGGGCCTAATTCGATCAGGTTGTAGTTGCGTTCGCAGTAGGGGATCAGCCGCACAAGCTGCATCAACTTGCTGCGCTGGCCGAAATGCTCTGGATTAAAGCCCACGCTTTGCAGCAGCAGGTCTATCCACTCTTCGGTGGTGAACTGGCGGCGGGCGGAGAGGTAGGTGTCATAGTCAAAGTGGGATAGCTGGATCGGCTTAATCGTCTCCATAACGAAGGGGCTGACGTTTTTATCCTCGGAATACATATATTCCAGGTCGGCAATACACCAGACGCCGCTGACCAGCAGTTTGGGATGTCGCTTCACGACATCGGGATCAACCAACAACTGCTTGATGCCTAAATTGGTGAAGCTGGCTTCGTACACGTCTTTTTTGTCGTTCAGGTCTACGCTGATTTTGTCAATGACCTTGTGCCGCCCCTTTTCGCGGATGGTGGAGCGCACCAGCCCGGCCTCGTTGCGATGGACATAATGCTTGCGCAATATCTCCTTCACCGTCTCCACGCCGGATTGGATGCTGGCCTCGTCATCGGTGGCGCAATACTGCCCCAGGAGGTATTCCAGCACATAGGAAGGCACAATGGCGTTGCCTTTGACCAGTTTGACCAGGTCTTTACGTACGACCAGGCCGGGGAAATGTTGATTGATTTTTCGGTCGAGTTCGGTCATGGGTTGTTGGTCTAATCAAAATCACTGGTGATAGAGCGGCGCAGGGTGTAGCGTAGGGCCTGATATTCCCGGTAGTGGGAAGTATCGGTGACGCGCTCTTCGAGGCGAAGAATGACTTCTTGCCCCTCGGCCTCTTTCGCCTCCTGGGTCAGGATAAATTGTACCGGCAGTTCGCGTTCGCGCTCGTTGACGGAGCGGAAATCAAAAACCAGGGTGGGTTGATTGGAGATAAGCTGCCCGGTCAGGGTGAAGATGCCAGCGCGCAAGATGCGCGGCTGCATTTTGTCCGTTACTGGCTCTGTCTGGTAAAAGCGCACGGTAAGCTGGTTGGTGGTGATGGTGGCGCTGCTGCCGCGCAGGATGTCTACGGGAACCATTGTCACGTCGCTTTGCCGTTTTTTGTTGATCTGGATGATGGGGATGATGATCTCCTGCAATGATGCACCGCCATGCACGTAGCGGCTGCCGGCCCCCTTCACCCGCAGGCGGTTGATGGACTTAGGCAGCAATATCTCCATCTCGCCTGTCAGCCCGGCTTGATCCGCCGTCAGCTTCTTAAAGCTGTTATCGGCAGCCAACCCATGCCCCAGAACAAAGCGGCGGTTGTGGTTGAGAATTTCTTGGCCGCTGGCCTTTTGCCCGGCGAAGTCGCTCTCATCCAGCGCCCGGTGCTGGTAGATGAAGCCATGATCGGCCGTGATCAGCATATTGCTGACGTTGGCATTGGCTAATTTTTTGATGATGCGGATCAACTCTGCCAACGTTTCGGCAACGGCGTCGCAGGTACGCTCCTCCGTCTCCCGTTTGTCGCCGGTGGCGTCTATGCGGTTGTGGTAGACATAGACGGCCTTGTGGTCGCGGAACAGAGCGCGGCTTTCTTCGCGGCTCATGTTGAGGAGGACATCGGCTTTCACGGCCGTTGCCCCCCCATCCTTTACCGCCCCCTGCAAAATCTTCTTCCGGTTCTCCAGCCCGGCCGAGTTTTGCCCATCCACCAGGGCTGTCTGCCCATCCCCGGCAATCGCCAATGTCTCATGGGGCAGCAAGGCGGCCATGCCCAACTGGGTGTAGCTGGGCAGCCCGGTCACGGCGCAGCTTAGCTCCGCTTCGTAGCGGTCTTCCTGGCGGATCAGGCGCACCAACGCCTCACCGGCCTCATAGCGCAGGGCGTCGGAGATGATGACAAAGAGCTTGTTGTCGCGGCGCAGGAACGGCGCCACCTGATCGGCAAAGAAATCGGCCTGACGAGGGAGGGCAACGGCCGTCCAATCCGTCACCCCATCCACCATTGCCTGCCAGCGGTCATTCAACGGCAGCAAGAACTGGTTGCTGTAGCGGTTATCCACCTCATCCAGCAGCCGCGCCAGCAGCGTCGGCTGGCCTGACTGCCGCAGGTGGTAGATGAAGTCGCGGTAAAGCTGGTCCAGCAGAAACCACGCCTTCTGGTACTGCGCCAACCCATCGGCAAAGGAGCGGATGGTTAAATCGGCGCGGTCTAGCGTGTGAAGAAATTGGGCGGCGGCGTCTATCGCCTCATAGCTGTGTTCATAGCGCCCGTACCAATGGCGCTGGCGGCGCTGGCGCACAATCTGGGCGCAGGTCTGGCCGTCTATGGTGCGGTCGGCCACTTCACGGGCCAGGTCGCCGAGGATTTTCTGATCCACCAGTTCGTAGAGGTCGAGGGCGAGCAGTTGGCGATACGGCCGTTTCGCCAAATCCCGCTCCACCTGTAACAAGTCGGCATAGCTGGCCGACAGAGTGGCAAAGGCGGGCTGAAAGCGAGCGCTGTCTTGCCAGCGCTGCAAAAAGAGCATGGCGTCGTTGTTCAGCCGCGGCGTCTCGCCCACGCCCTGAGCATAAGCGGCCTTGAAGAGGTGGATGGCGAAATCGCGCAGACCGGGCGTTTCGGATTGGTAGCCATAGCTCCGCTCTGCTTGCTGCCATAGGAACGGCTCCAATTCGCAGCGTTGGATCAGGCGCAGTTTGTCGTCCCCTTCGTCGGCCAGTTCGGCCAGCAGGTTTTCCAGGATGGCATCCAGGCGTGGTTCGGCGGCGGCGCAAACGGCCGTTAACTTCAACAACACCTGCCGCGCCCCATCATCCGACCGCAGCAGCCCCTTCAACGCCATGCGCCGCTGGCTGGCGCGGAAAAACTCGACGTGGGGGGCAATGACATCGGTGAACTCGATTCCCAGCCCAATCTCCGCCAGCCACAGCGCCATCTGGTCGGCGCGAAACTCGCCATGCGCCAGTTGCACATCCAGCAGCCAGTTGTCCAGGTGTTCGGGCGGCGGCCCGGCGTGGTAGAGCAGGAATTTTTGTTGCGGTTCCTGGCGCAGGATGCGGTGTTTGACGCCAAACTGGTTGTCGCCGAGGCTGATTTTCTCCACGTCGGGCAGCGTCAACGTCTCGTACTCTGCGCCCAATTCTGCCTTGGCGTCGTACCAGAAGATGATGCGGTGGCGGTCAAACAGGCGGGTCAGGGCTTGGCTGATTTCGTTCATAGCTTTTCTTGATTCTAATCCTACCATTATCCGTGTTAAAATGGCTCCATGACAACGACTGTGCAACTTACGCTAGAACTGCCCCAGGACATCTTTTCTGCTCTGCGCCAGGAACCGGAGACGTTTTTGCGCGAAATGCGTCTGGCTGCCGCTGTCAAGTGGTATGAAACCGAGCAAATCTCGCAATCCAAAGCGGCTGAAGTCGCTGGCATCTCGCGGGCGGAATTTTTGGCGGCGTTGGCCCGGTTTGGCGTTTCCCCCTTTCAAATCACCGCCGATGAGTTAATCTCCGAAGTCAATAATGTCTGAGCGATGGGTTGTTAAATGCGTCGCCGCTTATTATCCTATCGGGAATTTAGGCACAGGGGAAACGACCATTTCCCTCCGCTAATTTCGTGTGTTTCAAGAGATGCGCCAGCAGCGTCACCTCTCTAAACTTCTGGTTCTTAACCTGCATATGAAGCGATTTGCGTCGGGCGTGGGTTGAGGGGTTGTCGTATCGTTGGCCGGTCAGTCGCGGCGGGGCGGCGCAATTGTGATTCCGGCGCTGTAATAACAGCCACCGTGTCGCCAGACATATTGAAAAACTCGACACTGTAACCAGTTTCCAGGCCCGGCACATCATGTCGCTCAACGACTACTCCAACATCACCAGCCAAAACCCCTTCTTCTGGTAGGTCTACCAACAGGATAACGTCTTCAAACAGAGGGAAATCCATTTTGAATCTCCTTCAAACGGCCGTTAATTCGGAATTTTCATAACCTTCGCCGCCCATTATAGCAGTAAAGCAGTTGTTAGTTGTTGGTTGCTCCTCCCACTCACAACTAACAACTGCCAACGAACAACTACTCCCCACTCAACCCCACCACCTTCTTCAACGCCCCGCCAAACTTATTGTAATTCACCAGCACCCCATCATCCAGGTCAATTTGCACCTGGCGGGTGGCGAGGGGGTAGAGGATGTTGTCTTCGTAGTCGCGGAGTTCCTGGAGGGTTTTCTGGATGGCGGCGACTTCTTTGAGCGCTTGCGTCTTGTCGCGGGGGGTGGCGGCGGCGCTGACGCTGACCCCTTCCAGGTGGCTTTTCCGCGCTGTGAGTTTGGCGCGGAATTCGCGCAGGTAGTCGTTGAGGACGATGGAGACGGTGTCTGGCCGGTAGCGGTGCATGTAGATGAGGACGTTGAAGCTGCCTTTGGCGCTGCTGAACAGCCAGTAGATCGGCCGTTTTTTGTAGGTCTTGATATGATGGTCGTAGAAGTCGCGCAGGAAGTAGCTGCGGATGTCGCGCCCCAGGGCGGCTTCGATGAAGGCCAGATTTTCTTCGTAATGCGCCTCGCCGAAGGTGATGCGCAGGAATTTCTTGAAGCGTTCGGTGATGTCGTCGCTGAACCAGTCGCCGTCCAGCATGGGGATGGCGTTGTCTTTGTCGGGGGGGAATTGTGAATTATGAATTGTGAATTGTGAATTGTGAATTGGGGGGGTGTCTGCCCCGCTCCCTGCGACCGAAGGTCGCCGCTCCCCCATGCCCTCCACCGTGTCATTCCCGCGAATGCGGGAATCCATGCCTTTATGGATGCCCGCCTTCGCGGGCATGACAGAGAGAGAGGCCAGTTTATGGACGTAATCCTCAAGGGTTTCGCCCTGGTTGGCGAGGATGAGGCCGGGTTTGTCCAGGGAGTAGCGGCCGAACATGCAGCCGACGGCGTAGCTGATGAATTCGCGCATCGTGTCGGCGAGGAGGCGGAGTTCCGGCCGGCTTCGCCGGGGGAGAAGTTGATGGTTGTTAGTTGTTGGTTGTTGGTGAAGAAGGCTAACTGACTACTATCAACTGACAACTGACTACTGCCATAGCGGTAGTGGGGGTTGCAGGTGAGGGTGATTTCGGAGAGGGGGACTTCTGGGGTGAGTTCGTCCTGGAGGCCGTAGGCGGTGATGAAGAGGCGGTTGTTTTCTTCTTCGAGGCGCTGCATGTCCAGGGTGGCGGCCTGCCACTGCTGGCGCAGGGCGGTGTAGGTGGCGGCCAGGGTTGCGCCGGGCTGCCGGGCAGCGAGCAGGGGCATGGTGGTGAAGTCCCAGGAGGTTTCGTAGGAGTCCCAATCGAGTTTAGCAACTTGTATGCTATTTTTTGCAATTTCATCAACATCTACTTCAGCCGCATATGGTATAGATGCGACTGTCCCTGCCTCAATGTTCATTGTTGCACTGAGCATGTTGATGTAGTGTGCAGCTACTTTAGAGCAAAGAAGAGCCGTGATAATTTCGGCTGATGAATTTTTAGGAAATCCTGCTGAACCACCTGTGACAAATAAAAAACCGGGGCCAGTGTACCGTACCCCAAAATATGTTGAACTAATAGATGACCAAGTTATTGCTTCTCTAAATGCAAAGTCTCCATTGTAGTTATGTGAGCGGATTCGACCTGTATCAGGATCGGACAAGGATTTGATTGCCTCACCCCCATTTTGCCAATTTACGATATGGCTATTATTCCCATACCATGTACGATATTCTCCGCCTTTTTGGCAAGGGAACCATTTTTTGCCAGAAAGAATACCTTCAATTTCTGTAGTTAAACCATAACCTATTGTTTCACTGTTTACTTCATACCAAATACGTAGAAACTGGTTGTTATCGCCAGTCGCCATAGCAACTCTAGTTTCTAAAACTTCACCCAAAGTCGGCATTTGAGTAAAGTTCCCAATAGAGCGCGAACTAGCAGAGTAACCAATAAGGGAGCCAGGGATTTTCTTGAAGTCGGTGGCGGCGGCGCGGTAGAAGTAGCCGCAGTCCGGGTTTTGGATGGCTTCCAGCGCCTTCACCGGCTGCACGTCCGCCCCGTAAAACGCTTGCAAATCAATAAACGCCCCTTTGTAATTGGGCAAATGGTCAGCCAACAGCGTAAAGCCGCAAATCGTCACAAAAGCGGAGTCAAAAAAGGCGTGGAATTCTGGCCTTACCAGGCTGGTCAGCGTGTAATTATCCAAAATCATCTGACGCATCTTTTCAAAGGAACTGAGGAACATCCAATTGAAGGGCGTCATCATGCCGATAGAGCCGCCCTTGCGCGTCATTTCCATAATTCGCACCGTAAAGGCAGAAAACAGGTCAGCTTTCACATCCGCATAGTTGTCACCCAAAAACTTTTTGAGCGTGGCGTTCTGGTTCTTGCTGCCCATGTAGGGCGGGTTGGCAATCACCACGTCATACTGTTGCGCCAGGGGGATGGCCTGGGCGATGGCCTGCCGCGCCTTCTTGCGTCGCTCTTCGTTGAACAGGCTCAGTTGTCCCGTGTTGGCGGGGGCGCTCAGGCGGTCGTGGAGTTGGGTCAACTGCGCCGCGCTCAGCCGGGGGCGCAGCAGGGAACCCGCGTTGTCGGCCTCGCGGAACAGGGCCAAGTCGTGGCGCAGGTCTTCGCGCAACGCCTCCGCCATGTCATGCCCGCGAATGCGGGCATCCATCTCCTGGCCCGTCGCACCTGTGGATTCCCGCATTCGCGGGAATGACGGGTTGAGTTGTGTGTCATGCCCGCCTGCCACCTTGTCATGCCCGCCCTTCTCCTTGTCATGCCCGCGAAGTGCCTGCCCCCGCGAAGGCGTGGGGCGGGCATCCATGCCTTCACCCGTCGCACCTGTGGATTCCCGCATTCGCGGGAATGACGGGTTGAGGAAGGGGGCCAGCACCGCCACCTCCGCATCTAACTCCGCCTCAGTAAAGGCAATGGGGCGCAGCGTGACAATGTTCGGGGCCACGCCGCGCCGGAAAAAGCGGCGGTCTTTGGCCCGCGCCTTCATCGTCAGGGCAAAAGCGGCCAGCGCCGCCGCCCGCTCATCAATCTCCAGCCCGGTCAGGTTCTGCTGCAAAATCAGCCGGGGAATGTCGGCCGGGTTGTACCCCTCCTCTTCATAAATGGCGTAAAGCAAATCAAAGGCATAGGTGAGCATGTGGCCGGAGCCAACAGCCGGGTCGCAGACCCGAAGGGATTCGGGGCCTTGCGTGTCACTCCCGCGAAGGCGGGAGTCCACTGGATTCCCGCCTTCGCGGGAATGACCATCGGAGGGGGCGATATAAAATTCCATCTGCTCCGCCAAACGGGAGTTGGGCCGGTTCAGCAGCCACAACCGCCCCAGGGAGTTTTCGACCAGATAGCGCACAATCCAGTGGGGGGTGAAGAGTTGGGTGGCGGCGGGGATGTCGTCGGGATTGATGGCCTTTTTGGCGCCAATCACCTCATCCTTCTTCTCGGAAATGTAGAACTGGTAGAGCCAGCCAATCACCTCCACGTCCTCGCAGGCATCGTCGGTCAACGCCTCGCGCGTTTGCTGGAGCAGGGAACTGGCGGAGAGCAGGTCGTCGGGCATCAGCAGTTCGCTGTAGTCGTCAATCGGCTCGAAGAGGAAGGGCATGGCGGCGTGGTACTGGTTGCAACTGGCGACGAGGAGCAGCCGGTACGCTTCTTGCTGTGGGTTGGCAGCGGGGGAACGGCCGGAAAGCAGGTCAAACACGCGCTGACTGTCTACGAAGGGGGCCAGGTCGGGGTCTATGTTCCCGGCCTTCGCCTCCTGCAAAATTTCGGGCTGGGTAAAGCCCGCCGCCGGCGAGACCACGCCCAGGCGGGTGTAGTGGTTGGCATCCATGTAGCGCAGAGCGCAGAAGCGGTTGAACCAGGTGTAGGCCACCTGCTCCACCACCG
Organism: Candidatus Leptovillus gracilis; assembly: GCA_016716065.1. NCBI lineage: Bacteria > Bacillati > Chloroflexota > Ardenticatenia > Promineifilales (SeqCode) > Promineifilaceae (SeqCode) > Candidatus Leptovillus > Candidatus Leptovillus gracilis. Next base: position 84,059 of record JADJXA010000025.1, read on the forward strand.
CCTGGCGGGAGCTATGGGCGATTTGTTTGTTCAGTTCGGCCACGACTCTGGCTTTGGCGCGCAGTTCGGGGCTGTCGGTGCGCAGCGCCTGTTCCAGCCGGGCGCGGACCTGTTCATGTAGCTGCCGCCGGGCGGTCTGGGCGAATTTTTCGAGGGGTTTGGTGTTCATAGTTGGGAGTTGATAGTTGTTAGTTGATAGTTGGGAGTTGGGAGTTGGGAGTTGATAGCGTCACTAACAACTAACAACTACCAACTATCAACTACACCTGAATGCGTTTGCCGTCTTGAATGGCTTGCAGCATTGTCTGTTTAAGGAGGCTCAGGTAGGCGTCTACGTCGCTTTCGTCGGCTAACCAGGCTTTGCTGAAGGGGACATGCAACGTTTGCTGGGCGACGTACTCGATGCGCGGTTCGATGACGACCCTGGGCTTTTCACCTGGCGAGGGGGCGATGGGCGGCGGGGCGGTGTTGGCGGCGGCCCAAACAGTCATCTGGCGCAGTTGGCTCTGGTAGCCGTCCCTGTCGAACTGGTTGAGCATATCGCGGATGACGGCGATGAGCAGTTGCCCTTCTACCCGCTGCTTCAAGGTGGTGAAGGGCTGCTGGAGTTGGGTTTGTTGAACGGCCGTCAGGTCGTTGAATTCGCCCATACCGGCCAGCCGCTGCCAGCGCTCATCTACTTTGGCGGCGGCCTGCGCCCTTTCCGCCTGTACCCGCGCCGTTACTTGCTGCCGCAAACTGTCTAGCAGCGTCTTCGCCTGCTGCATCTTATTGCCCTGGTAACAGCGGGGGTCGGTTAACAGGTCATAGAGCGCCCCGGCTTCCTCCTTGCCCACGTAACTGAAATTGGCCTCCTGCGCCTGCAAATAGGCGCGGGCGTCGTCGTATATCTGTTTGTGCGTCCCACTCATGAAGCGGCGCACCGGTTCTATCACCCCGTCTTTCAGGTCGAGCAGGGCGTCTTCGCGCGGCCGTAACTCCAACAGGTAGAAGGTATAGGGCTGCCCGGTGACAGCTTTCAGCGCCTCAATCGGCTCATCGAGGGCGGTGAGGAAGGGATAGACGGCCGCCTGACCGCGCAAAGCGGCCAACGCCTGCCCCATGTCGGCAAAGGCCCGCGCCGTCTCCACGCCCAACGCTTTCGGCTCATTGCCCAGCGGCGGCCCATCGAAAAATTCGGCGTAAAACTGGCGCAGCTGGCTGATTTGCCCGCCGGTAAACTCGATTTGTGGCGCGAGGATGACGTTGCCATAGCCGTGCGTATTGCGTATGGCCTGTTCCAGGGCGGCATTCTCCAGCGGCGTGCTGTCGCGGCGCAATTCCACCTTGCCCCGGCCACACAGTTTCGCCAGGGTGCATTGAATGGCCGCCAGATACCAGCCGTAAGGCTTGCGCTCGAACCGGGTTGATAAGGTTTGCAGCGTGGTACGCAAGCCATTGCGCTGATTGGCGTTGATAAAGGCCAGCATCTCCTGCTCCGCCTCGCTGTAGGTGGCCGCGTTGTCACCAAACAGGTTGCTCTCCGGCTGTAAATAGCGGGCCACCTCCTCCTCTTTGTAAACAATGCCGGGCAGCATCCGCAAATTGGGGTAGGTGCGGGCGATTAGCTCCTGGAAACCACGCAGCAGGCGCGTCTGGGCATCGGAACTGCTGATGTCCAACTCCTGCCCATTCACAATGAGCCGGGCCGTCAGCAGCAACGCCTGCGCCATCTCGCGCAGATTGGCATAGCGCTCCTGGTTTTGCTGCTGTTTGTCGAGCAAAATGCGCCGCGTGGTCTCCTTTTGGGCGATGGTGATGTTTTGCGTCACATATTTATCCGTCTGTTTGTACAGCGTCAGGTCGCGCACCAGGCGGTCGTTGGGGACCATGATCACCAGCAGCTCATCGCGCCCCATCGCCTGGGCGCGGAGGATGGTCTCGTTGCCGGTGTGTTCGTGGAAGGGGCTGATGACGTGGATGGTCAGTTCGCTGGCCTGCCCAATCACACGGTCGTCCAGTTTGCGCGTGAACGGGTAATCCTGGTTGTTCGGCTCGTAGCGAATTTTGCGGACCTTGAGGACGTTATCGAACACCAGCTTGCCCAGTTCATCCGCGACGGCGCTGCTTTCTACCTCCGTGTTCTTAACCTCTTGCTCGATGTCTTTCTCTTCGTCGGTGAGGTATTCGTACTGCTCGCCATTGCGCTGGATGTAGGTTTGCTGTTCCAGCAGGTTAAGCGCCTCTTCCAGGCGGCGGCGCAAGGCGGGCAGGTCGGCATCGAAATGGGGCAGCAGCAAGACAGCCAGATTGCGCGTGGTGGCACGGAATTCTTTGACGTATTTGATCAGGAAGAGCGCCTTGAGCACCTGCACGGCGAATTTGTTGTCCAGATTGGCCTCGGCCACCCGGATGCCGGTATAGACGCCGGCGAGGAGCGTGGTGCGAATGCCTTCAAACATCAGGTCGAAGGTAGCCAGATCGCCTATGGCGTGGTCGGCGATTTGCACGGCCACCTGCTGGAAGACGCCCAGCATGGAGCGTTCGCCAACGGAGCTATGTTTGCCCTCGAAGGCGTTGTGCAGGGAGAGGCTTTGGATGGCGGCCTGGAAGAGGGGGAACTGGTAGGGGACGAAGGGATAGCTGTGGATGAAGTGGTCGCGGTCGCGGAAGTTGCGGTAGGTCTGGGCGCCATCGGCGAAGTCGAAGAGGGTTTTGAAGTTGTTGTGTTGTTGGGCGTAAACGGCCGTTAATCCCTGCACGCCCGCTTCATTCTTGAGCAGCAGCCGCTTCTGAATGACTTCGGCGACATCGGCGCTGGTGAGCTTCATGCGGGTGGCGAAGCGGGCCTGGATTTTGGAGAAGTCGTTGCTCTGCTGCTTGCCCATCTCGCCGACGACGGTGTTCATGTCTTCCTGGGCGGTGACGATGATCCAGGAACGGCCGTTGCATTTGGTGGCTAAACTTTCGGCGATGGTTTGCAGGTTGGTCATCAGCTTGACGTTGTCGGCGATGTACTGCCCCACCTCGTCCACAAAGAAATTCAGGCGGAAGTCCGGCCCCTGGCGGATGACGTAGTCGTTGACCTGGGCGGCGAAATCTTCGATGGAGACTTTGTATTGGGCGCGATATTTATCGAGGATGCCGGTGGCGTCGGTGGGGGAAACGGCCGTTGTCTGGGCGTAGGCAGCGGCGATGTTGTGCCCTTCCAGCAATGCCTGCTCCCGGCCACGCTCCCAGGGAATCCCGGCGATTTGGGCATAAGCCGCCTTAAAAGGCGCATAGAGATGACGATTGTCCAGGTCACGCTCGAACTGCGCGATGTGCCCCTGCTTGCCGTAGTAACCACACATCTCATCAAACACCTTGACAAACACGGCCAGCAGCGCGTCTATCTGCGTTTTGCTGATCACGTCCGCTTTCTGGTCTATGTTGAAGAGGATGCTGCGCGAGGGGGTGGCGACGGCCCGTTTCAGGTCGCCGCGCAAAATCTCATTGTCGCCACATTTGGGGAGGAAGATGTCGAGGGCGGAACGGCCGTTTACCGGCCGGTTTTCCAACAGCAGCGCCAAAATCTTCAGCAGGTGGGATTTGCCGGAGCCAAAAAAGCCCGAAATCCAGACGCCGTTGGCTCCCTGGTAGTTGTTGTAAGCATAGAGGAAGTTCTCCAGCCGTTTGGCGACCTCGTTGGTCAGGACATACTCCTCAACCTCTTGCTGCAAACTGGCTTCGTCGTCGGCCTTGATGACGCCCTCAATATGGCGCTGGATCGGTTTGGCGAAAATGGTGGTTAGTTTGGTCATGGATTATTTCCTTGTCTGTGTTCTGTCAGCCGTGTTCCGTAATCCGTAAGCCACGTTGAGCTAGATCTCGGTGAGATAAATGTTGAAGGCGCGGTAGTATTTATCGTCGTGAAGCAGACCAAAAAGGTCCAGCGACGCCCCGGTTTCCAACGATTGGGTGTATTTCCCGGGAAAAAAGAGGAGGGTGGGCTGCTCTTTGGCTGTACTTTGCAGGTTGTTCAAGACGTTGTGCGAGCGGATGTAGGGAAACACCTCCCCCACGCCGGTGATAAACAGAACGTCAAACGCTTGCTGCCCCATTTTCGCGGCAATCGCCGGGACCAGGTGGCTCTCCGGGTCGAGGACGCCTTGCAGCAGCTCTTTGAACTGGTCTTTGCTGACGCTCTCTTCCACTTGCCCCAGGCGTTCCCAAATGCCCCGCGCTTGCAGCAGTTCAATACAGAGGTCGTAGAGGTCAATCTCCAGCACGCGCACACCCTGCTGCCCCAGGCGGTTAGCTAACTGGTGGGCCATCTTCTGCATCGCCACTGTCTCTTGGGGGTCAAAGGGGCAAATGAAAAAAGGCACTTCGTTGCCTAACCCCTGTTTTTGTAAAAAACGCTGGCTGGCGATGATCTGCAACAGATGTTGGAAGCGTTCGGAGATGGGGCGGGTGGCTATATCTTTCATAAGGTTTGACTGGCAAAAATGGCTAAATGAGCCGGATCATCTCCGGCTATCAGGCGGATCAGGTGGGGAGATAAAAACACCGGCATTATCTGACCAGCATCCGAGAGCAGTTCCGCCTCGCGCATACTCTTAAAGAGGAATTGACGCTGTTTTTTGCGGGTGGCCTCGGCAATCCGCGCTACTTCTGGATGCCATTCCGCTTTGTTGTTGAAGAAGATGTCGTATTCCTCATACGTGAGGGAGAGGTCCAGTCGCCGGAATTTTTCCTGCACCACTTCAACGGCAAAGTCGTAGACGAAACGATAACGCTTACAGTAGGCTAACCAGAGCAAATAGTTCTGCTCCCGGCGCTCGGCGGTTAACATGTAAGCCATTTGCTCTGGGGTAAGCTGGCGCAGGCGGGAGGCGACTTCGCTGAAAATCCGTTTGGCGGCGTTGGTGGTGCGCATTTGCAGCCGGTTGTCGGCCAGAATGTGGCGGCGCGTTTCGTCCCAGTCACCCAGGCTGACGAACAACTCCGCCACGAGGATGGATTCGTGACTGAGCAGGGTGGCGGTGGTGAAGGACATGCTGTAGTGAACGGCCGTTGTCAAGCGCAAATTACCTTTGTTCTGGTCTGGTACTGGCATCCTGGCTGTACCAACCTGATCTGTATCGGCTACATTGTCTACCATTTAGCCGGGTTGATCAATAAAACTTTACTCCCCTATGAGCTAACATACTCCCAGAGGCCAGAGTCACTGACTTCTACTTCGCAAGGGATTTTCACTTTCTTGGGGATGGCCTTCGTTTGAACCAACGGCGACCCGTCATTCCCGCGAAGGCGGGAATGACAAAGCGTGGCCGAAATGAAGACTATCCCCTCTTTCTTTATCGTCATTCAGCTTCTGAGGGAGATTACCTGGTTATAACTTCAATTGACCAATTCCCTTCGGCCTTAATGACTAATACCAACGCTCCATTACTTGTCGGCAAGTTGCTGGAAACAATAACCGTACCAGAATAAGGTGCGATCTCGTTCACCAAAAGGTCCCGCGTATTGCCATATCCTAGTATCACAAAATTGCTTTTTGTCTGGTTAGCATCTATTTTGAGCAAATCCGGTTTGCTTACTCCTTGCAGAAATACGACATCGTCCCCAATACCATCGAATGTGCCAGGAATAGTGACTTTGCGCATTTGCTCGAAAGGAAGTACCTGGATTTGCCACTGCCCACTGCTCTTGATTTCAAAGCGCGTCGTGTGTTCACCGCTGAGAAAATCTAAAGGAACTGTACCTTCATATTTACCAATGGTGTTTACTAACAGGTCTATGCTCTCCCCGTCTGCCCCATAATTTCTGACAACAAAATTCCTGCCTCCACTATAGCTGATTAAAACAAGAGCCGGACCCTCCCACTTCTCCAAATCTACAATTGTGTCGCCTGTGCCAGAAAGCACAATAGGCTCCGGTGTCGGCGTGGAAGTAGCTGTTGGGCGTGGCGTCTTAGTTGGTCTAGGGGTGTTAGTAGGAGCCGGTGTATTTGTCGGTTCTGGCGTATTTGTCGGTTCCGGTGTGTTGGTTGGTTCCGGTGTGTTTGTCGGCAAAGATGTGCTGGTAGCGGGAGATTCTTCAGTTACTTCGACAAATGCAACAGAAGTTTGCGCAGTGTGTGTTCCTCCTGGTTCTTGTGCGTTTGCGGTTGCATCTGCCTGCTCCTCTGGTGTATTCAGAAGTGCCCCTAGAGAAAACAGGCCACAACAACCTAACATCATGACTGCAATCACGCCAAAAACGATCTTTCTGCGACTTCCTTTGGGCTTTTTTTCCTTGTTGTTGATAATCTCTTCGTTCATCTGATTTCTTCTCCCATGTTTACGGTGCGAAAATTCAAGCCTGAATTACCGGGAGGGAAAGCGCCACCGACCAGTGCCAGTGACGCTCATTTCCCCCTACCGGCAGTGATAGCCAACTGCTAATTGCCATCGGCCACCACTTCCACAACGGCCGTGTCCCGGAACAAGCTGTTCCCTGATTGTTGGACACCGTACCGTGATAGAGGAATAATAGAGCAACGAGTCCGTCTTATAGGCGGGGAGAGGTGGCTGCATGATTGATAGAAATTGGGATGCTTTAAAACGGCCGTTGCTCATCCTCAACCATTTACGGCAAGGGCCGGCCGATAAACAGACGCTGATACGGGCGGTGGGCCACATCATGTCCGACGCCTATCCCGAAACCAATGACAAGGCCCAAAGCCGCACCTTTGAACGGGACATCGAGAACGCGCGGCTGCGCTTGCTGGCAACCATTGAATGGCAGCCGCGTCTGCGCCAGTATGTGCTGCACGATCCGGGGCCTTTTGTGCAAACCGAGTTATCACCGGAAGGGTTAACTGGCCTGGCGTTTCTCAAAGATTCGTTTACTACCAGTGAAGAGATACAGCGGGTGATACGGCCGTTGCTGGACTGGGTCGAACAGACAATGCCGCCAGAACAGATGCGGCAGATGGCGCATCAGCAGGCCCCTATCCATCTAAACATCCAGCGCATCAGCCAGGGAGAGATTCACCCGGAGGTGTGGCGCAAGGTCATTTACGCCATCAAGCAGCGTCGGATCATCACGTTTAGTTATGCCTCCCCCTTCCATGAAAAAAGCGAGGCGCGTCGGCATACGGTGGAGCCATACGCCCACTATTTCCGCGGCGGCCATTTCTATTTGCGCGCTTACTGCTTGCGTTGGGTCGCGCCCAATGGATTTGAAGACGGCCATTTCTGGGCCAATCCCTACCGGCTGGACCACATCCTACCGGATGATCTGGACCTGCTGGGTACGTTTGTCATTCGCCAGCAGCCCCAACCCAGGCAGCAAATCCGGTACAAATTATCGCCCCGGATTGTCCGAGGTGGTATCAGCCGCTACTTTGCGGAAATGGTCGTCAGTGAACCGGATGAAGAAGGGTGGGCGGAAGTGACTGCTTACACGGACAATGAATTTGAAGCATTCCGCACTTTGCTGGCTTATGCGGATCAATGTGTTGTCCTGTCTCCATCCAGCCTGGTTGAGCGGATGAAACAAGTGGCCCAATCGTTCAACGCTTTTTATGGGGAAACAGCGCCATCTCTCCCCGCCAATGAGACGGAGTGAGTACGTTATGCTTTAAATCAGTGGCATCCGATGCCTGTCTCGCAGCAGCAATCAGCCAGTCCAGTCCGGCTGAATGCTGGCCGCGATTTAAGTCCATGCAGGCTTATATGCGCCATCGCTGAGATTAAATCGGGCAGTAAGACGGGCGGCGGATGCCACGATGAATCAAGACCTTACGGGTTAGAGACGTTTACAGGGAACCTGCACCAGTGGGTTGAAATTGGTACAAGCAAATGCGTCGCTCATAATGACCGCTGCACAGTTACAGCGTGGACATTTGGAAATGATAGTGGCGGCAAAAGAAGTTCCCTGTTCATAAACCAAGTGAATAAAGCAGTGAACCTTACACCCACTTACCTCTTCTACGACCTGGAGACCAGCGGCCTCAACCCCGCCTTCGACCAGATTCTGCAATTCGCCGCCATCCGCACAGATGCCGCTTTTCAGGAACTCTCCCGTCACGAGTTCCGCGTCCACCTTCGCCCAGACATCATCCCTTCGCCCGGCGCGCTGCTGGCTACCGACATCTCCGTCTGCAAGGCATTGACCACCGGCATCGGAGAGTATGCGGCAGCGCGCCAGATTCACGCCCTGCTCAATCAGCCGGACACAATCAGCGTCGGCTACAACACCCTCAGCTTCGACGACGCCTTCCTTCGCTTCACCTTCTACCGCAATCTGCTGCCCCCCTACGACCATCAATGGCGCAGCGGCTGCCGCCGCCTCGACATTTTCCCCATCGCCACCCATTACTGGCTGCAAGATAGCCCCCTGCTCAACTGGCCGACGCTGGACGGCCAGCCGACGCTCAAGCTGGAACATCTCAAGCAGGCCAACGGGCTGGCCGAGGGGCAGGCCCACGACGCCCTGGTGGATGTGGCCGCCACCGTCGAATTGGCGCGGCGGCTCCGTCAGGATGAGGCGCTCTGGGCCGAATGCCTGATTGACTTCGATAAAACCGCCTTCGCCGTGCGGCTGGCCCAACTGCCGCTGTTTCTGGAACGCCCCAACGCCCTTCTCATCCACAGCAAGTTCGGCTATGGGCGGCAGTGCCAGGTTCCCGCCCTCTATCTGGGGCAAAGCAACCACGCCGGGCAGCGCCATCTCTGGCTGCGCCTGGACAAGCCAGAACTCCAGCAGGCCGCCCCCGACAATCTCATGAAAACAACCTGGATTATCCGCCAGAAACCGGGCGAACCCCCCTTCATCCAAACGCCGTCCCCTCATAAACTGAGCGATGAACGACGGGCCATCACACGGGCGAATCTGGCCTGGCTGCAACACCAACCGGCGCTGCTGGCTGATATCTGCAGCCACCCCCTGGCCCCGCCGCCCGCCGACAGCTTCACCCCCGACGCCGACGCCGCCCTCTACGCCAATGGTTTTGCCACGCCGGAGTTGCACGACCAGCAGCAGCGGTTCCACCAGGCTTTCCTGCCGCAGAAAATCGCCCTGGCGTCCCAGTTCTCCGATGAAGTTAGCCACGAGCTGTCCATCCGGCTGCTCTGTCGCAGCGAGGGCCTGGCCTACCGCTTCCCGACCTATCAGGCTTATGAACGGCGCATTCGCGATGATGCCCACCCCCTGCGCGACTTCCGCGGCCGCCCCCGACTGACGCCGGGACAGGCGTTGGCCGAACTTGAAGCCGAACGACAGCGGGCGACTACTCCCCGCCAGCAGGCTATCCTCGCGGATTTACAACAGTACATCCGCTACCAATTCACTCGAGATTCATGGGACAGTTAGCCGGCTATCTACAACAGCAGTTCCAGAGCCATTGCCCGCCGGGCTGGCAGTTTCAGCCCGAAGCGCAGCTGCTCTCCGCTGACCTGTGCAGTTTGTTGGGCTATGCTCCCCAGGTGGATGTTCTGCTGACACACCAAGACGGCCGTCGCCTCTGGATTGAGTTTGAAGTCAGCCGCGCCGACCCGGTAGCCAATCACGCCAAATTCGCCACCGCCCACCTGTTCCAGCCGCAGGCGGAGCGCGACATCTTTCTCTCTATGATCAGCCCCCACGTCACCCGTGGACGGCGCAATCTGGCGGCTAACGCCATCTGGCTCATGCGCTACGCCGGGATGCACGCTTTCCAGACGCCGCTCTTCCCCCACACCCCACCGCGCGAAATATACCGCCTGAACCATCTGGACAGGGCGGCGCTGACTCAGGAACGGCTGGACATCAAAGGAGAAATCCAGCGCGCTCTCGCCGTGTCCGAGACGCTGGCCCAGGTGGATACGGCCGCTATCCACTTCATAGCCAACCACATGGAGCTGATGTTTAACCTGCATCAATGGAACGAGGAGGTGTTGACCCCCTCCGGTCAGGCATTGTGGGGGCGACGCACCGTTACCTACTTTGTCTACGACCCGATTTCGCGGCGCTTTGCTCCCTCCAAATTCTGCGCCTACGTCTCTGTCCCCGACACGACGCGCTTCACCTTGCCCATTTCCGGGGCGACGATGACCCTGGCCCGTTATGCCGCCATAGACCACAGCGAACCCATCTTCGACGGTCACCGGGCGCATCGCCATCTGACGGACAATCTGGCGCTGACGCTCATGCCCGCCGCCACCCAGCCGGAGCTTCTGGGGCAGTTCCAGAGGTGGCAGGAACGTTACGAGGCGGCTGTTCGCGTTCACCCCTCGGGTCTCAAGTTCCTGGTCCCGCCAGACTGGTTTTAAGAGGTTTCTCCATGACTCATCTTCTCTACCTGCACGGCTTCGCATCTTCAGCCAACGGCCGAAAACCCGACTATCTGCGCTCCCAGCTGGCCGGGCAGCCGGGCGTGACCTTCCACGCCCTCGATTTCTCGCCCACGCCCGCCGACTTTGCCTACCTCACCGTTACCGGGATGATGAACCGCCTACGCCAATACATCCTGGACCGGGACTTGACGACGTTCGCCCTCATCGGCAGCTCGATGGGCGGGCTTGTCGCCCTCAATTACGCCGCCCGCTTCCCCGGCGCGGCTCGCCTGCTGCTGCTGTCGCCCGCGCTCACCTATCTCACCGGCGAGCGCGTCGGTCTGCCGCTGGCCGAGTGGCAGGCCAAAGGGGTGGGGGAGGTGTTCCACTACGGCTTCAATCGTCCCGTGTCGCTGCGTTATGACTTGGAGATAGACGGCCGTTTCTACCACACCCCGCCGCCGCCCCCAGCACCCATCACCATCCTTCATGGGACGCAGGATGAAGTTGTGCCGGTGACGGCCAGCCGGGAGTACGCTGCCCGCTACCCGGAGCAGGTGCGGCTCATCGAAGTGGAAGCGGAACATGACATTAACGACCACTTGCCACTCATCTGGCAGGTGACGCAGCGCTTTTTATTACTGTCAGGAAGCGCATCACGTCATCCTTGAAAACAGGCCAGGAAACACAAAGAAGGCTACCTCTGTTCCCTGCGGCGGCAGCCTTCTGCTACAATTCCCCTCAGATGAAGACATACTTGGCGCTGCCTGATGACCCATGCCGCGCTACACCAAACAGGAGGCCAGGCGATGACTCGACTCCCCATCCCAGGCGCAGACAGCGATAGCTGGGGCGAACTGCTCAACGAATTCTTGCGCGTCGAACATGAAGAAGACGGCCGTCACCGCTCTGGGGTCTACAACGTCCTGACTTTTGGCGCTCGTGGCGATGGTCTCCACAACGATACCCCGGCGATTCAAGCCGCCCTGGATGCGGCCGCAGACAAAGGGGGCGTCGTCTGGCTCGCCCCTACCGACGCTTTCTACCGCTGCGAAGGCTCGCTCCACGTCCCAGGCCACGTCGCTCTAAAAGGGGGCTATGGCGGGATGCGGCGCGGCCACAAGTTATGGAATGAAACGCCGCGCGGCTCTGTCCTCTACGCCTACGACACGGCCGATTTCATCACCATGAGCCACAACAGCCTGCTCGACGGCCTGGAAATCTTCTACCCCAACCAGGCGACGGCCGGCGAACCCATCCCCTACGGCTGGACCATCGCCATCCCGCCCGACCAGCATGGCGTCACCATCCGCAATGTGGCCTGCGCCAACCCATACCAGTTCATCTTCGCCCACGCCGATGGCTTCCTGATTGACAGCGTGCAGGGCTACCCATTGCTGAAGGGCATTAAACTGGGGCGCGTCGCCGACGTGCCGCGCCTCAACAACATTCATTTCAACCCCAATGTCTACCCCTCTCTGGACCCTTCCTTGCGCGACTGGGTGCAACAGCACGCCAGTTGTCTGGACATGGACATAGTCGAAGAGTTTATGGTCCACAACTTCTTTGGCTATGGTTACCTGCGCGGCATCTGGTTCACCGGCATCGCCGACGACCCCGGCCTCCTCGGCAGCTATGGCAGCATTAGCAACTTCGGTTTCGACGCCGTGATGGAGGGTATTCTCATTGAGAACCGGGGGATTTCCGGCCGGCAGGGACTTTCTCTGAGCAATGGCCGGATCATCCCCTTTGCCGGTCCGGTGGGGGCGCGGGCCGGCATCAAGTTTGTGGACGATTTACCCACCAACGACCCGAATTTCAGCCCAGCTGTCAGCCTGAGTAACGTCAACTTCTTCAGCCCCCATGAGCGTTCCATCTGGATTGGCCCCAACTCACGGGCGCGGCTGACGATGTTTGGCGGCCAATGCAATGAATACACCAATGAAGCGGTTTTGGTGGAGAGCCAGTCGGCGGCGGTGCGGTTGGTGGGGGTGCGTACCTTTAACGGCAGCGGCCCGCGCATCAACAATCCCCATGGCGCAGATGTGGCCGACCTGGGCGCGTTGACGTTCTGACCGGATGGGTGAAGGAGGCCACTATGACATTGATTCACCAGCGGATCAGTCGCCGCCGGTTCATCCAGTTGGCGCTGGGCACGGCTGTTTGTCTGACTGCGCCAGCTATCCGAGGCGCATCGCCGAGCAATTTGTCGCCGACAGCCGCGACGGTAACGCTGCGCGGCTATGGCGCTGGTCTTTACGGTCGGGGCGCTTATGGAGCCAGGTCTGTTTACCTGCCCATTGTCGCCAGGTGAAAAGGAGCGCGCTGCCGATGGAGTTTCTTGTTAACAACTGCCTGCTGACCAACGCCCGTACCGCTCTAAGCCAGCGCCACAATCTTTACTGGCTCTTAGGTGGGTCGGGGGCGGGTAAGACCACGGTCTGCCGTCTGCTGGCCGAACAGACAGGGCTATCCATCTACGATATGGACGCCCATATTTACGGCAGCTATCACGACCGTTTCACGGCCAACCACCCTGTCAACCGCGCCTGGGCCGCCGCGCCCAACGGTCTGGCCTGGTTATTGCAAATGTCCTGGGAGACGTTTAATCAGTTCAACCAGGCAGCGCTGCCGGAATACCTGGATTTGTTGGTCGCCGACCTGGAAGGGCCGGAATATGCGCGAGGCGTCCTGATTGACGGCGGCATTTGCAACCCGGCCTTGCTGGCCCAGGTCATCCCGCCGACGCAACTTGTCTGCCTGGCCGCGCCAGAACAGTCCAGCGTCCAGGTCTGGGAAGCAGGCGGTGAGCGGGGTGAGATGAAGTTGTTTATTGACCAACTGCCACATCCAGAAGAATTGTGGCGCAAATTTCTGGAATTTGACATGCGCATCACCGAGACGCTCTGGCAAGAAAGTCGGGCCTGCGGCATTCCTGTCTGTATCCGTAGCCACGAAGACCCAATAGAAGCCTTTACCCATTGCGTTGGCCAGACATTGGGTATCATGTGAGCTTTGCCGCTGTCACCGGTACAATTCAGTCGCAAACAGGAGATGACCCATGACCCGCGAAAAAAGCTACACCCCCGTCGCCTCTTATGAACAACTGAAGCTGGCGGAAACGGCCGTTACCCAGGCCACCACCGCCGACCACATCCGCGAAGCCACGCGGAAGCATGGCGCGAAGATTGGCTACAAAGCCTTCTGCTACCTGCTCACCGGCAAAATGACGCCGGAGGGGATGAAACCGGACGAGGCGGCGGTCACGGCTGTTGCCCTCGAAGAAGACGGCAAGGCCGCTGAGGCGCAGGCCATCTACCGCCTCATCCTGGCCGCGCATCCGGACCACCCTTTGGCCAAAGTGGAGTGGGAAGGTCATTGAAGTTCTCTGATTGTGGTTATCACTCATGTTGAGCCAGGGCTTCCGCCAGCTGATATTTAGACGACGGACCCACAGGAGATCGCGGCGCATGTGGCAAAGCAGCGATGGCTGTTTGACGTGGGCTGCACGCGGACGATGCGTTATCTGTTTATGACGCATGAGCAATAAGGGGAAAGATAACGCTAAATAACCGCGACAGAATGCAGTCTCGCCGGAGGTCAGTATGTGTACTCAACAAACAAATTACAAAGAGCAAGTTCCTGACTTAATAAAAGCCCTTCAGTCCGAAATCGACCAGGCAAAAAACCAAAGGAGTTACACCCATGATTTAGAAGATGGCCTCTTAGTGGACACGCAGATTAGTGGCGGGCAAACCCTGTTTTTATACAGCTTCACAACGAATTCTGAATTACAAATCCCCACTGATACACTGGCTGCCTTAACCTGTCGCGATAGAACTTATGACGTGACTATTGTCTCCGTCATCGAATACAATCTTTTGTTGTCACTCTTAGAAAACCTGGGCAAGCAAGTAAGCTACGCCCGATTGAGTACAGAACCCTGGTTCTTGTTGATGGAACTACAGAAGAGATTGCAGGAACTGATCACCGATCCAGACACGAATGAATGGGCTGGCGCTTTGTTCGCTACAGATTCGTTACATGTGGCGCCGCCAGCCATAACAGAAGCTCGTTCTTTGCTGTCCAATCTGCATCCCCAAGATAATCTAGGTGAAACCGCCGATCCATCACCGAGACCAGCGTCCCAAGGACGGGTGGCTAAACTGGCTGGAAAGCGACAAATCTTCGACATCGGGGTTGAACTACAGGTAGCCAACGCTGTAGAACAAGCGCTCGTTTACAATGAGCATCAGCTTCAAGCTGTAGGTCATATTTTAGCCAATCAGATCAGCTATATTTGGGGGCCTCCTGGCACTGGTAAAAGCCGCACACTCGGTATGGCTGCAGCCGCATTGCTCGCTCGAGGAGAGTCAGTTCTGGTACTGGCGCACAGCAATGCAGCTGTGGATGTGGCTATGGCAAATGTCGCCCGGCACCTGACGCACACCGACGCCTATCGCAACGGTCTTATTGTGCGGTATGGTCCCACAACCTCGTCGGTCTTAACTGAGCAATATCCTCAAGTCCTGACACGGCATATTTTACAGGACAGATATCCAGACCTCATGGGTCAATTGGATCGGATTGAAAAACGGCTGCAACAACAAATGAAAATCCTGCGGGAGAATGCTTCAAGCAGGCAAAACCGCGCCACAACTTTAATCGTTGAGGACCTGCGCCGCGAGCGTGAAAAACTGCGAATTGAGCTAAATGACAAAGAAAAATTGCTCGTGACCCAGGCCGGCATTGTCGCTTGTACCCTCTCCAAAGCTACCATTTCCCAAACCGTTTACGCTTTACGCAGCTTTGATGCTGTGTTCATTGACGAAGCCAGCATGGCTTACATCCCCCACTGCCTTTTTGCCGCCAGTTGGTTGGCCTCCAAGAGAATTGCCTTCTTTGGCGATTTTCGGCAGCTTGACCCCATTGCGCGGGCAGAGGATCGGGCGACCAAACTATGGCTGCAGCGGGACATTTTTGAACTGGCCGGTATCCGCCAGAAATTGGAAGCAATCGCCCAGGCAAAAGAACGCCCCACAGAGAATAATCGCCCATTACGCGCCACCCCCCTAGAAGAAGCTGACCCCCGTTTAGCTATGCTGCGCATTCAGTATCGTATGCACCCCGACATCGCCGCCGTTCCCAACCGTTTGTACTACTATAACCTGCTCCAAAATGGACCAGCGACGCACACTGAAACAGCGCCGATTGTCGCGGCTCGCCCTTTTCCTAAAAGCGCTGTAGCGATCATCAACACAGCCTTGTTGGTTATTTACTGCTTTTCCGATTCCACATCCGGCAGCCGGTTTAATCCGGTTTCAGCGTTAATCACAGTGATACAGGCGCGTCAGGCTCTAGCCAACCAACAAGGTGTCGGTATTGTGACCCCTTACAATGCCCAGGCCCGTCTCATCAACCTTATCCTGCGCGAAAGTGACGCGCCGAGAGAAAGTGTGTTGGTGGCTACCGTACACAAATTCCAGGGTTCTGAACGGGACTTGATGATCTTCGATCTCGTTGAAGGCAAGGGGAAAAAGCCTGGACTGCTTTTCTCCGGCAGCGGCAGCGGCGCAGCCCGATTGACCAACGTGGCTATCAGCCGCGCGAAGGGTAAGTTCATATACGTTCTCGACCATCGCTATGTCAAAGAAAAGTTTCCCGACAACCACGCATTACACCAGTTCACCAACGCCGTCGTGAAACAGGTGATGGAAGGGGAAAACGGCGCCCTGTTGCGCGCTGAATGGCCGCACGCAAATGTTTCCCACGGTATCTGGAATGAAGGAGAATTGCCCAATGTGTCTTGTTATCCACAAAGTCGCACGCAGGCAGAGGTGATTTCCGAACGCTTGATGCAAGCCAGGAAAGAAATAGCCATTAGCTGGCCAGACATAACCGTCAGCGAGAAACACCACTTTAGTACGACCGCCTTGCTGCGTGCCGACCAAAATGGGATACCGATACATTTAACGGGACAAGGCCAGGTGACCTCCCATCTTGCTCATGGCTTTCGTTACCAAAGAAAGAATAGCCAACAAACCTGGTATCAGATAGGCGTGGTCTGTGTAGATCAGCGTGAGATGTGGCTATATTTACAGCCGAAGCTCGACTATGGCACTATTATCCACATCGCCTTACCAAAAACGGTTGGTTTGTTGCGCGAAATGTTCGATCTTGTACCCGATGAAAAATGGCGTCAAATTCATCTGGATAAAAGTGCCACTCCGTCAAGAAATCGCTTTTCTAACAAAATAAATAAGTGATGAAGGCATTCTGACTCAGGCAAGAACTGGGGATGTTATGACGATTCGCCGTCCTCCTTGGCGCTGTCCTTTATAGGTGAGCCAGGGCGCAAAAACTGGACGAATGACCAGCAATTCTAAATGTAAAACTTGCGAACAGAAGTAGATCGCGCTATACCATCACCAAAAGCCAAAAAGGGGTGATGTGATGGGAAAAAGAGCGCAAGTGAGTCGGTTTATCCAGCATCTGGGCGAGTTGACAGAGAAGATGCCTGACAAGCGGGCTGGGCGGCATAACCAGATATATGCTTTGCAAGACGCGGTACGCGGCGCCTTCTCTATCTTTTTCATGCAAAGCGCTTCTTTTCTGGCGCATCAACGCCTTATGGCGCAAAAGCGCGGGCGGAGTAATCTGGAAAGCGTGTTCCAGATGTCGCGCATTCCCACTGACAATCATATCCGTACCCTTTTGGATGGCGTGCCAGCCAGCCATTTTGCGGGAGCCTATCAATGGCTTTGGCAGCAGTTGGTGGCTGAGGAGAAGTTGGCCGGATTTCGGGCATTAGCAGCAATTCTAAATGTAGAAAACGGGTATCGGGAAAATAGCGGCGCAATGCCGATGTATCAGCGAGGAGTCGCACTCTGCGCTAATCAGATTAAAGTGCAGTGTTATGTGGCACGGTTCCGAGTACAGTAACGACCTCAAAACCAGGTAATTACCCAGATGATAGCAACGCGGCATTTAGCCACCTCTCTGCCGAGGCGACTTGTGAGCATCCAATAACAATGGCCCAATCGTAAGAAACGAAACAGTTAGTCAGGGGCGGGTTCTAACTCTAGACCCTCGGCCATAAATTGAATCAGGGCTTCCCAATTTTCAAAGATTTGCCAACGCATCAGTGACCGGGCATCCTCAAAGAAGGTGCGACGCGCACCTAGAGCAGCACGAATCCGTTTGTAGGTCGTATCCACCAACTCCAGAAAGGTGTGCAGGAAAAAGGCGAGTAGATTAAGCGTGAACATGACGGTCGCTAAATGTTCTTGCCCATGACCAAAATTGTGCTTAATATGATAGCCGTGGGTGGTCAGGACATTATGTCCCTCATTTTCATGTTTCCAGCGGGCGCGTCCAGCGTGAGTGACAGCTTGGACCAGAGGCGCGTCCAGGCGTAAACTGGTCACAAAGCTGTTTTGATAAAGGCGTTCGCCAGTCAATTCATGGGTAATCGTCAACTCGCACCAGTTCACGCGAAGACCATCATCACCCGCACGCAGCGGTAAATCATTGAGATACCGATACCGCCAGATTTCCCCGTGACGACCGTTCCAGACGCGACGACTAATTTCAGGCAGCTTGCCCCCTCGCTCAATAGCCGCGACCCACTCATAGAGCGTCTCGTGCGAACTGGGCTTACACACGAGAATGAAGTCTAGCCCGTAAATCAGCACCAACTCACAGAACGGTTGATGACTGAACAAGTCATCTCCCAGGATGACCGCCTTCTGTTGTTGCAGCCAGGTGGCCTGCTGCGGCAACCAACGTTCGGCAGCCGCCAGTTCGCTGTCCTGTTTATCACTGCCATCCTGTGGCAGCAGGAATTCCGGCGCCAGAGGCAGCACCGCCGATTGCTCAGGATGAACAACCAAAGCTGTCAATGCCCGATGATGGTAGTGGGTGACACCTTCGCGCACTTGCTGACTGCATTGGGGGCAATGCACCTTTGTCGAACTAAAGAATTGAATGCCATCGATACCAACTAGCAACCGCCCCCCTAATGCCCCAGCAATTCTAAATGTAGAAAACGGGTATCGGGAAAATAGCGGCGCAATGCCGATGTATCAGCGAGGAGTCGCACTCTGCGCTAATCAGATTAAAGTGCAGTGTTATGTGGCACGGTTCCGAGTACAGTAACGACCTCAAAACCAGGTAATTACCCAGATGATAGCAACGCGGCATTTAGCCACCTCTCTGCCGAGGCGACTTGTGAGCATCCAATAACAATGGCCCAATCGTAAGAAACGAAACAGTTAGTCAGGGGCGGGTTCTAACTCTAGACCCTCGGCCATAAATTGAATCAGGGCTTCCCAATTTTCAAAGATTTGCCAACGCATCAGTGACCGGGCATCCTCAAAGAAGGTGCGACGCGCACCTAGAGCAGCACGAATCCGTTTGTAGGTCGTATCCACCAACTCCAGAAAGGTGTGCAGGAAAAAGGCGAGTAGATTAAGCGTGAACATGACGGTCGCTAAATGTTCTTGCCCATGACCAAAATTGTGCTTAATATGATAGCCGTGGGTGGTCAGGACATTATGTCCTCATTTTCATGTTTCCAGCGGGCGCGTCCAGCGTGAGTGACAGCTTGGACCAGAGGCGCGTCCAGGCGTAAACTGGTCACAAAGCTGTTTTGATAAAGGCGTTCGCCAGTCAATTCATGGGTAATCGTCAACTCGCACCAGTTCACGCGAAGACCATCATCACCCGCACGCAGCGGTAAATCATTGAGATACCGATACCGCCAGATTTCCCCGTGACGACCGTTCCAGACGCGACGACTAATTTCAGGCAGCTTGCCCCTCGCTCAATAGCCGCGACCCACTCATAGAGCGTCTCGTGCGAACTGGGCTTACACACGAGAATGAAGTCTAGCCCGTAAATCAGCACCAACTCACAGAACGGTTGATGACTGAACAAGTCATCTCCCAGGATGACCGCCTTCTGTTGTTGCAGCCAGGTGGCCTGCTGCGGCAACCAACGTTTGGCAGCCGCCAGTTCGCTGTCCTGTTTATCACTGCCATCCTGTGGCAGCAGGAATTCCGGCGCCAGAGGCAGCACCGCCGATTGCTCAGGATGAACAACCAAAGCTGTCAATGCCCGATGATGGTAGTGGGTGACACCTTCGCGCACTTGCTGACTGCATTGGGGGCAATGCACCTTTGTCGAACTAAAGAATTGAATGCCATCGATACCAACTAGCAACCGCCCCCCTAATGCCCGAAATCCGGCCAACTTCTCCTCAGCCACCAACTGCTGCCAAAGCCATTGATAGGCTCCCGCAAAATGGCTGGCTGGCACGCCATCCAAAAGGGTACGGATATGATTGTCAGTGGGAATGCGCGACATCTGGAACACGCTTTCCAGATTACTCCGCCCGCGCTTTTGCGCCATAAGGCGTTGATGCGCCAGAAAAGAAGCGCTTTGCATGAAAAGATAGAGAAGGCGCCGCGTACCGCGTCTTGCAAAGCATATATCTGGTTATGCCGCCCAGCCCGCTTGTCAGGCATCTTCTCTGTCAACTCGCCCAGATGCTGGATAAACCGACTCACTTGCGCTCTTTTTCCCATCACATCACCCCTTTTTGGCTTTTGGTGATGGTATAGCGCGATCTACTTCTGTTCGCAAGTTTTACATTTAGAATTGCTGCAGCCTTCGCTCAAGGTCTCAAACCACTGCACCCGCATCTCGCCCCGCAGCCGGATGACCTCCCGGCCCAACGGCGCCAGTTCAGCGAAGGGCAGCAGGAAGTCGTGGCGGTACTCCTGGTAAATCTTGACCAGCGAATCCCACTCCAGGTCGCCCACGGCCGCCGACACCTCCTCCCAGAGATGACCGGTCAGCCGCAGGGCCAGGATGAGCGCGCCGCGGTACATCTGCTCCGGATACCAGCGTTCGCTGCTCATGCCCACCAGAGTGATGAGCAGGTCGCGGAAGAGGTCGGCCACCTCCGGCGGCGGTCCCTCTTCCCGGTTCAGCACCGCCCACTCTACAGGGCGGGGAACCATGTCCCAGTGGTGCGCCTGCCGCAGCCGCCAGGACAAGTTGTCGTCGCCGGTCTCGTCGTCGTCCATGCTGTCGGCGGTGTCCACCACGGTGTAGTCGCGGGCGACCAACGATTTCCAGCCGCCGTTCAGCCCGCGCACGTGGACCCAGCCGTAGTTCTTCAAGGCAGTACGGGCGCAGGCGTAAGCGTAGGAAAGCGGTTGGTCGCTGTTTTCCAGGAAAGCCAAGAGCGCCGTCTGGGTCATGTCCGACCAGTGGGTGCGCCACTCCGGGCCGTTGAACCCATACTGCTGCCCCAACTCCCGCGCCAGCCCGCCAGCCCGCTGCCGCAACTCAGCCAGTTCTATCTCGCGCACCATCGGCCCTCCACCACCACCGTCCACCGCCGCAACGGGCAGGGAGGTTGTTTCCAATACATCTACCACTTGTGTCTGACGTGTTTCTAGATTAGAATGCGTATACATTTGGTTCGGCCCTCCTATGGCCGTAGACACAGAAGCCGGTTGAGTCATGACCTCAACCGGCTTCTCTCGTTTCTCCGACCGGACACCCGGCCAGACCAATAAAAACCCGCTACGCTCCCATTCTCCCCCTCTCCCAGTCTCCCGTTCTCCACGTCTCCCAGTCTCCCCCTCTCCCTCACGGAACCGGCGACGAAAAATCATGCCCCTGCTCGCGCAGGACGCGCAGGGCTGTACCCCAGGCATCGAGGGCCTGGTCGCTCTGGTGCGGTTCCCACTGCGGCCGTGCCTGGCCGACCTTCTTCTCGCGCCGTCCGCCGGGCAGCCGCCGCTGGTTGGGTTTGAGAACGATTACTTTCTGCGGGTCTGGTTTGTTCATCGGTATCCTCCTTAGCGAGAGCGAGAGCTAGAGCTAGATGAAGAGGCAAGAACTCTTCTTCTTCCTCTCGCTCTCGCTCTAGCTCTAGCTACTAGAAACGCAAAAGAGGCAGCCCGCGATGGACTGCCTCTCTTCCTATATATAATATGGGGTATGTTTGGTTGGGTGGCCTGACGGCCGTGTGCCTACAACGGAAATGTTTCATCCGACGCGGTCGGCGGGGTGGGGCGGTACGGCCGCTGCCACCAGGCGGCCCAGCCAGATTGCCTTATCGGCTCTTCGCCCAGGCAGACGGTGTAGCTCAGGTGCAGCTTGCCGCCGGGCAGGGGCAGCGTCAGGCTGACGCCGGCGTCGCGGTGGTCGAGGACGAAGCAGTCGTTGGCGCTCAGGCGGAAGGGGCCGAGGCTGGCCATCATGCTGTCTTCGTAAGGGCTGTGGTGTTCGTCGTAGTGGCGCGCCCAACGGCCGTAGATGAGGCGGGTGATGAGGCTGAAGATTCGTTCGTTTAGCATACAGGTCTCCTTTTGTTCAATGGGTTTGTTATCGGACCGACCCAATGCCAGCCCGTTCTCACCCACCTACAGCCGTAGGCTGTTTTGTCTGGGATGACCCGAACAAGCTGCAACAAAGAGAACGAGTGCTTCGCATAGGGGTGCGTCGAGGAGAGGGCAGGTGACGTTGTAGGATCCTGTAGGATCCCGTAAAGATTGGGACTGGTCCCGTAAAGATTGGGACTGAGATTGGCAATCTTCGCGAAAATTCGCGTTCTACCAGAGGCAGGCACAACTCAAACGGGGTAGGGTGTTTAGCCAGAGATTCAGTTATCCCGTAGGCCAGTCCCAATCTTTACGGGACTAAAATAGGCCAGTCCCAATCTTTACGGGACTAAAATAGGCCAGTTCCAATCTTTACGGGACAGAAATCCGGCTTTCCAGGTGTTTTGTAGGATCCCAAAGTTTTTGGGATCCGTTCCACAATTCTTGGGATTCTGTTCCACAGTTTTTGGGATTCTCGTCTCGAAGTTTCTGAGACAACCCTATTCGATAGAAATTCTCTCTGGCAGCCTGTTTTCACTAGTGAGGATAATCCCAAGAACTCTGGGATTGTACTGGGCGGGGCAGATCGGGCAGTCCCGAGAACTGTGGGATAACGGTAGGTTTGTCCCAAATACTTCGGGATGCCAATCCCAAAAACTGTGGGATAAGGGCGATTTTAGGGGCTTCCAGTCCCAAAAACTGTGGGATCCTACATCGTTTAACCGGCGCTGGCGGTAAGGGCTGTTTTTCGGCTCTCTGGGAAGTGGTAGGGCACGGCGTCTCGTTCTATAATCCTGGGCCATCAGAAGTTGAAACGAGCAGAGTGGCAGGTGAAATATGAGCCATGAGGATGACAAAGCATTGGTCCCGCTGGACCAGCGAGACATCGATTTTTACGGGGATGTAATCACGGCCGTTATCACCCATGACGGAATGGTTTACATCCCGATTCGGCCGATATGCCAGAACTTAGGTGTTTCCTGGCCCAGCCAAAGCAACCGGATCAGCCGCGATCCCATCCTCTCGGAAGTAAAAGGGGTATTCACCATGAATACCCCTGGCGGTCAACAGCAGGCTGTCTGCCTGCCCCTGGATTATTTGAATGGCTGGTTGTTTAAAATGGATGCATCACGTGTCAGGCCAGACATTAAGGAACCGCTGCTGCGTTACCAGCGAGAATGCTACCGGATTTTAGCCGATGCCTTTATCGGCCAGAATACGGCCGTACAACCTGCCGGCGACAGTGATGAGCCTCTAGTACAACTGCACAACATGGCCCTGGTCATTGCCGCCACGACGAGAGAGATGCTGGCCACAAAGTACCTGGCGCAATCCAATGCCGAACGGCTGGACCGGGCGGCGCTGGTGGTGCAAAATTTGACCCGGCGGGTAACGGCCGTTGAGCAGCAGGTCCGGGCGGGTAAACTGACCGAGGAACAGGCAGCGGAGGTTAAACGGCGCGTCAATCTCATCGCCAATGAGATGAGCAAGCACGACCCGGGTAAAACACATTTTCAGGCGGTTTATGCCGCCCTGGGGGATGAAGTGGGCGTGACGAGCTACAAGGCCATCCCGCTGAAAGCCTACGAAACGGCCGTCTCCTTCCTGGATAACTGGCTGCTCTCTCTCAAGCAGGCCGGCAAAAAAGGCGCGGCTGAGGCTGAAGGGTAACGGCCGTCCAACCGGCTCTTTGCGTGGGAGGAATTTTCCCCTTTGTCCAGGAGCATAAGCTGGGGAGCAAAACGGCCGTTCACGCCGCCGCCCATCCTTGCCCCATCAGCCGTTGGCAGGTACACCTTCCGTCAATCATGACGAGAGCAACGGCCGACACTGAGAGAAATCACAGTGCCCGTCTCCCTCGTTGACCATTGACAGTTGACAATTGACCCATTCCACCAGCCATCATCTCACGACAAAACAGACCATCATGGCGAACGAACGAGAACAGGCCGAATTACAACGTCATATCAAAGAAGCCGAGGAACGAGCAGCGGCCGGCGGCCATCGCTTAGGCCCCTGGCGGCGTGTCACCCAACCGGGTCTTTTTGTCCGTGAAACGACTTGCACCCGCTGCGGCGAGAAAGTCCAGGCCGGGTACACAACGTTGCTGGTGGCTTTTGCCCGCGATTGTCCAGGGTTGGGTGAAGGGTGAGGAACGGCCGTTGGCGGCGGCTGGCGCGATAACGATGGTAGGTAAGCGGCCGTCGCCATGCCGACGGCACAGTCACGGCCAAACGAGGATGGCCACCCGGCGGGCAAGCGGTGGATGCTCCCCGTCTCCGGGCCGCCGGCGCAATCATCTTTCTCAGAGGTGAACCTATGCAAACAGGCGGACAACAACCATGACCACCCCAAGACTGACGCCCCCCATGAGAGCCTTGCTGGAATGCGCCGGCTGCCTGGCGCTGGACGAACCCATCCCCCGCGCCGTCCTTTTCACCGCCACCAATGCCGCCCACAATGCGGCGATACCTCCGGCCCTAGCAGGCTGTCGGAAAAATATCTTCTGAAGGCCCGATGATAGACAAATAACGATTTCAAAGCATCAAGACAAGCAGTTTGCAACTCATATTGGCCTCATTACCATGAATTTTGCACGGTTTTACAGCCCGTTTTCGGGCATCAGGCAGGGGGCAATAACGCCCCATCAACCAACCTGCAAGGTATGCAATCGTTTCAAGTTGTAAGCCAGACAAACCAATGTCCATTCGCCACCGGCAGCAACCAGGCCTCGCAGAGAAAAACTGACGGAAACCCAAGGTTTCCTTTGATGATACCGATAACCGGTTCAACCGTCGATTTGCGCAAACGGTAGGTGGCTTGCTGAGGGTGGTCTGCAGTTTGTAAGCCATTTGCCTTTGACGGAAGCATCATTGGGTGGCGGGTTGGGATTGTCCAGGAAAAGGCACGCCAACCCTGATGGTGTGGGCTGCGACCGGTGGCGATGGGGTCAATGCCGCGCGCTCCAAGCTGGCGATGTTGTTTTCGCTGAAATAGCCGGTGTCCAAATTGACCTTTTTCGGCTGACCCACGACTGGTGGTACGGTGTCGAGAGTTGGCAGGGCGGCCTGTTTATCGTTGGTATGGTCACACAACCAATTGCCCACTACCAGACGACTGTCATGGTCAACCACTACCTGACGTTATAATGTTGGTCAAAGCCGCTGTTGGTGGCGTTTTTCATGATGCGCGATTCGGGGTCGGTGAAGTTGTACTGGTCTTTATCCTGGGTCCTGGAGTGGGTGGCTGCGGTGGTTTGCCCGGCGGCTTTTTTCCCTGTGGGTCGGTCTTTTCGGCCCGGGCTTGCATCTTGGCCTCGTATTCGGCTTGCTCGGCTTCATACCGGGCCTGGCGTTCCTCCAGCACCTTCTGGCTTCGGCCAGCCGCGCCAATTGCTGCTGGCGTCGGGCAATCTCATCGGAATGTTCATCTCTTCGGGCAGTTGTCCTCCATCGGCAACTTCAGCCAAGTGAACAATCCTCGACTTCGGCTTGCAGATAGGCTTCGATAGCCAACAGCCGCTGGTAACTGACCGCTTTGCTCTTGGACGCATCGGCATGGATTTTGCTGCCATCCAGACTGACGTTACCCAATTGCAAATAGCCCATCGCCTGGGCAATCAACAGTATCTGGACAAACAACTCTTTCAGTTCAGCCAGAAATTGTTGGCGGAAAGCCGCAATCGTGTCATGGTCGGGGTGCATGTCACCGGTAATGAAACGAAAGGGAATCACCCATGGTGGCGCGTTCAATCTTGCGCGAACTGAATACGCCGCTGGCATAGCTGTAGAACAGCAATCCCAACATCACTTCCGGGGCGTATGGTGGCGCACCCTGCCTCACTATACTTTTATACATGATCCCCAAATCAAGTTGGGCGACGACAGCGACAATGAAGCGAGCCAAATGGTCGGGTGGGGACATCGCGCAAGGTGATTTGCAGGTCCAGGGTCTTTTCGTAATCAGCAGTTCTGAATTTTCTTGCCATACCCAAAGTTTACACCGAAATCATTTTTGTTCGGAGAAACGTATCTTCTCCGACAAGCTGCTAGACCAGCTCATCGGTATTGGCTTTCTGCGGCGCGTAGACGATGAGCAGGTGCGGTTGACGGCCGACGGCCGTCGCTTCCTGGCCCAACGCAGCCGCAGCCCGCGCACCCACGATGCTGTCGAACTGGCCCTCCTGATCACCGCCAGGCAGCTGCTTGCCGCACAGGATTCTGCCCGGCTGGCGGCCATCGTCAACCACATGGCGGTCGTCGTCGAGGCCGCCTTGCCCCGCGCCGACGACAAGGCGGCGATGCTGGCCGCCACGTTCCTGTTGGTCTTGCTGGAACTGCGGCAGATGGAGACCATCCGCCGCTATTTACCCCGCTTGCAAACGCTGGAACAAGAGAGAGGCTGCGCTTTTCTGCCCGACGGCATCGTCGCCCAGTTTGCCTCCCGGCCTGACTCGGCCAGGCTCAGCCAACCCATGACTGTCCTCTTGCAGCTCCTCACCGCTCTCGATGACCGCCATCCCGTGCCGCTGGCGCTGCTGCACGCGGCGTTTGGCCCGCCGGAAGCCATCGCCGTGGCCGTGGCCGAAGCCGTGGCCGACCTGTCGGCGCAGGGATATGTGACGCAGCCCGACGCCCACAGCCTGCTGCTGACCGCCGCCGGGCGGCAGGCGCGGCCGCCGGTGGACCCGGAAGTACGCGAGGCGCTGCTTTCCAGCCTGAGAACGGCCGTTGTGACGGCCGCCGACCAGAAGGACCAGGCCACGCTGCGCCAACTGCGACCCCATGTGCAGGTCATGACCGATGCGGCTCTGCCGGCAACCGATGAGGCGACCTATCAACTGCTCCTGACCCTGATTCAATGCCTGCTGGCCCTGGGCGAACTGCCCCAGGCGGCGTATTACGTGGACATGGCCGAGGAGTTGGAAGCGGCGTTGGGCCTGGAGGGGCCGGTCACGGGGGCAGAGGGCGAGGGGGCGCTGCAATACCATGCCCAGGTCGCCGTCCATTATTTCCAGCGCGGCGATTTTGAACGCGCCCGGCGTCATTTTGAACAGGCCATCTCCCTGACCGAGGACCCGGCGCTGCTGCCGCTGCTGTACCAGAAGGTGGGCAACTGCTGTGGTCAGTTGGACGATGAGGTGGGCAAGATTCAGGCTTATATCACGGCTTTGGACCGGGCGCTGGCCTATCATGGCCGGGACAGTTGGGAGTTGGGTCGGCATCGCAATGAGTTGGCCCTGGTGTTTATGGAATACGGCCACATGGACACGGCCGCCCGTCATCTGGCGGAAGCGCTGCGTCAGGCGGAACGCGCCCCGGCCGACCATCCCCACTACCTGACGGAAACGGCCAAGAGCCATCTGTTGGCGGCCAGGATTGCCTGCCATCAGGGGCAGATGGAGCAGGGGGATGCTCAGGTTGAACAGGCGCTGGCGCTGACCCGGCGGCTGGACGAGCGGGGGATAAGCCGGGCTTCGTTGCTCTATATGGCCGCCAGCCTGCGCGCGGAGTTTGGCGACCGGGGCGAGGCCCGTCGGCTGATTGACGCGGCCTATGCCGGCTGCCCGGCCGACCCTGACCCGGCCGACCAGGATACCATCGGGGTCATCCGCCTGATTACCGACCTGCGCCGGCAGTTGGCGCAGACCGGATGAGGCGGATTTCGCCGGCAGCGGGGGTGGTTGGGGCAAGGAACGGCCGTCGGCCAACCTCATAGCCGGCGACGCCATGGAACCCTTACTGACATCGTTTCTCCCTTTTCGCCCGCCGCTGAACGGCCGTTTTGCCGCAGTATGGCCCGGCTTACGAACTGCTGGCCCCGCCGGAAGCACAGCCGCCGCGCCCATCTCACAAACGCCAACGCCGCCATTGAAAACGGCCGTTCGCTCCACCAGCGACAGCAAAAAGGTATGCCCATGACCTGGTTTACTGACTTAACGGGTTTTCCCGAAACAACGCCGGACGCGGTTCGCCGCAACCTGACGCTGGATGGCGAGTGGCTCACCTCGCACGTCAATGGCCGGGTGCTGGCCTGCGGCCGTTTGGAACTCCCCACTCTGGCCGAACTCCGGCAGCGCGTCGCCTCGGCCACTCCCCAACCGGGCGAGTTGACGCTGCGCGAGGTGGTAGCTGACGTGCAAAAGCTGCATCTGGCCCCGGCCAACGCCGGGGCTTTGTTCCAGGTGGCCTCCCAATTCAACTTGCTGGAGATGACCTCCCCGACGATTACGCCGGAAGCGGGCGTGGGGCTTTACGAATTGGACCACACCCAGGGACCCGCTTGCGCCATCGCCACCGGCGCGGGCACGATCTACCGCAACTACTTCGTCCCGCTCGCCGGGCATTTGGGACAGACGGCCGAACGGCAGCTAGATTGCCTGGCTGACCTGGGTCAGGCGCTGGGCAACGAGAATGGCCGTCTCTGGCGGATGCAGAACGGCTATGCCCTGGCCACCGCCGCGGGTCTGTGGGAAATCTCTGGAGGATTGCGCCAGGCCGACGATGCCGACCGCGACGCCCTGCGCCAACGCCTGCGGATTGGCCTCCAGTGGCAGACGCAAGTCACCCTCCACGGCTGCACCCATCGGGTATCCCAGGCGTACTGCGCCGCACTGCCGGTGGCCTATACCGCCCATCCGCCGGAGCAATGGGAGCCGTTTGCCCGATTGGTGCTGGAGGCGGCCTATGAGGCCACGCTTTGCGCCGCAATCTGGAATCTGCACGCCAACGGGCGTCACCCTCTCTTTTTGACGCTGTTGGGGGGCGGGGTGTTTGGTAATCAGACAGGCTGGATTCTCGACAGTCTGGCGCGGGCAGTGAGCCGCTATGGAGCGTGCCCGCTTGATGTGGCAATTGTGAGCTACGGCCGGCCCAACCCCGCTCTCCAGCCCCTGCTCGCCCGATTTGCCTGAGCATCGGGACGGTTAAGGTTTTGGTGGTTGGGATAGGGAAAACGGCCGTTGCCCGTTTCCCATTGTCTGTTGGCAAAGAAGCCAGTTGACGCATAACAACCTGCCCTCTAGAAGCAGTCCACAAGGAGAATAGTAAATGCCTGAACAGACAGAAAAGCGCGTCGCCCTGATAACGGGGGCGAATGGGGCCATCGGCCTGGCGATTGCCCGTCAGTTGGCCGCCCTACCCGGATACGAACTGGTCCTGGTGGGCCGGAACGAGGCGCGTCTGGCGGCCGCGACCGAGGCTGTGCAAACGGCCACCGGCAACCGGCAGGTGCAGTATGAAGTGGCCGACCTCTCCCGACAGGCGGACATCCTGGCGCTGGCTGGCCGCTGGTCCGGGCCGCTGCATGTCCTGGTCAACAATGCGGCGGCTACACCGCGCCGCCGTCAGGAGACGCCGGAAGGCATTGAATTGCAATGGGCGACCAATGTACTGGGCTATTTCTGGCTCACCCAGGCGTTCCGTGAGCAGCTCAGCCGCGCCGCGCCCGCCCGCGTGGTGAATGTCGCCAGCTACTATGCCGGCGACCTGGATTTGTCGGATGTGGAGTTTGTCCGTCGGCCGTATGACAACAACCAGGCTTACCGCCAGTCCAAACAAGCCAACCGGATGCTCACCGCCGCCTTCGCCCAACGGCTGGACCCGCGTCAGGTCGTCATCAATGCCTGCCATCCCGGCGACGTCAATTCCCAGCTGAGCAACGACCTCGGCTTCGGCGGGCAAACATCGCCCGATGATGGGGCGCGGACACCGGTCTGGCTGGCCAGCCACCCAGACACCGCCGCGCTGACCGGCCAGTATTGCGCCCAGGAGCAGGTTGTGCCGGACCCTTTCACCCAGGATGCGGCGGCCGTCGAAGCGCTCTATCAACTCTGCCTCCGGTATAGCGGGCACAACTGATTTTTCGCAAGCTATCTCTATGAGCGCCAGGCATGGTAGCGGAGGTCTACGTCGATGAAGGACATACGACACATTGGCCGTCATTTCATCAGCGACGGGGAGTTCAACCGGATGCTGCTGGATATGCTGGATTGGGCCAGCGCCTACATTGAGGGCAAAGAGGAAGTCAATCCGCTGGTGCTGGCGATTCACGCCCTGCCTGACGGCAGCCACGAGCTGAACGTCCTGATCCCCCCGGAGTTTGGTGGCGAGCGGGCCAGGGAAATCATGATCGCCATCGGCGCAAAAGCAGCCGAAAGCGACGATCCGCTCGCTGCCGCCTTTCTGGTCACCGAAGCCTGGATGACGCTGCGGCCGGCGGCCGATGCCCCGCCCGGACTCCCTCCCTCCGAGGACCCGGATAGGATTGAAGCGCTGGTCATTTCTGGCAGCACCATAGACCAACGCCAGAATCAGGTTGTCGTGCGAATCGAGCGTTGTGATGGGCTAATGCAAGTAGGCGAGGTGCTGTCTGTCCCGTTTATCAACGACGGGGCGGACCAGTTACAAAACCGGCTGTTAATGCAATTCTGGCGCTCTTACGCGGAAGAAACGATGGCGCGCAAAAGAGACGGCCGTTAACAACGCCTCTCGACAACCAGGTCCATAAGCCGGGAATGGGAATCGGCCATCAGCCTGTTGGCGATTCCGGTCCCGCCATCTCTTATCCGGAGTCATTTTGCATCATGTTACCACCCAAAAGCAGCTACCCCTTCGCCCCAGACCTACCTATCTGCCGCCTGCTCAACGGCCTCTGGCAGGTCTCCGGCGGCCACGGCCACATTGGCCCCGCCGACGCCATCACCGACATGCTCCACTACCACGATGCCGGGTTCACCACCTGGGACCTGGCCGACCACTATGGCCCGGCCGAGGAGTTCATCGGCGCGTTCCGGCGGCAGTTAGCCGCCCGTTCCGGCCCGCAGGCGCTGGAGCATGTACAAGCCTTTACCAAATGGGTTCCGTCGCCCGGTCCCATGACCCGCCAGATTGTCGAACGGGCGGTGGACGTGTCGCGGCGGCGCATGGACACGGAGACTTTGGACTTGCTGCAATTCCACTGGTGGGATTACCGTGACCCGCGCTACCTGGAGGCTCTGGAGCATCTGGCCGCCCTGCGGACAACCGGCAAGCTGCGTCACCTGGGCCTGACCAACTTCGACACCCGGCGGCTGGAAATCATGAAACGACAAGGGCTGCCCATCGTCGCCAACCAGGTGCAATACTCACTGCTGGACCGTCGGCCGGCGGTGGCAATGGTCCCCTTCTGCCAGGAACAGGGCATCGTCCTGTTCACCTACGGTACTTTGTTGGGCGGGCTACTGTCGGAACGCTGGCTGGGCCGGCCTGAGCCGGGGCCGCGTGATCTGACCACCGCCAGCCTGCGCAAGTACAAGCAGATGATTGATACCTGGGGTGGCTGGCCGTTGTTCCAGGAGCTGCTGCAAGCGACTGACCAGATAGCCGAGCGGCACGGCGTCAGCATTGCCAATATAGTCGTGCGCGCGGTCCTCGACCGGCCGGCCGTTGCCGGGGTCATCGTCGGCGCGCGATTGGGGGTGACCGAACACCGGGCGGAGAATGCGCGTGTGTTCAGCTTCCAGTTGGACGCAGCGGATTGGACGCGGCTGGATGCCGTCCATGCCCGGTCGCGCGACCTGTTTAAGCTGATAGGCGACTGTGGGGATGAGTACCGGCGGTAGCGAGTCCAAATTTTGGCGAGGGACGATGGCGCAGTAAGCAAATCGTGTGACGCTGTTTGACGACTGGGCGGCGCAGGATGATACGGCCGTCGCTGCCGGCGGCGATGATTTACCCTTCGCCGACTATGATAAGATGTTGGCCACGGCTGTCCGCACCGCCGGAGCACGGCCATCGCTGCGCGTCCTGGAACCAGGCATTGGCAGGGCAACCTGGCCGAGCGTTTTGTCACCGCCGGCTGCCAGGTCTGGGGGCTGGATTTCTACTATGCTGGTCCAGGCGCGGGCCAGGCTGCCCCAGGTCCACCTGGTCCAGTTGGAGGAAGCTAAACCCATCCTACAAGATGAGCAAAGTAAGATTCATTTTGAGTCAATGCGGCGTGAGCATTTCTAATTGTCGTTGACAGCAAAACTACACGTATCTCGAAAGCTCCCCTTGTTGGCTGACATATTCGGCGAAATAGGCTTTGGTCAGGGTGAAGACTTCGGCGGCATCCAGATTGATAAACAGGTGGGCCATCAGCCACATCTCTTTTGGGGGAATGTCTGGGCTGATAAATTGGAAGTAGCGAATGCCCTGGATGACCTGCGCCCCCAGTCGTCTGTACCAGTTGATTCGCCGCAGGGCGACTGCCGCCTCCTCGGCCCCATCTGGCATTTCAACTTCGATCAACATCACTTTTGCCGGCTGCTTCTGGAGCGCCTGCGCCAGGTAATCGTAGAAGATCGTGCCGTATCCCTGGTTGCGCAGCCCCGATTTGATGGCGATATACCAGAGAAAAGCCAGAGCCAACTCTGGCTCGAATTCGGTGAACGCCATGCCAACAACATTTGCGCTTTCAGCTTCTTTCGGACCGACCTCGACCGGAAACTGCTCCATCACCCACACGTGTTCGTGCGCCCGTTCGCTTTCGGTTAGGGCGGCAAACAGGTCAAGGAAATAGGAGACGGGAACTCGCTCTTCGTGGGGAAAGCAGCCGAGATACAGCTCTACCCAGGCGGGCCAGGCGGGATCGTCGCTGCTTGTGATTTCGCGGATGGTGAGATTGGTGGGAGGTTTCATGAGCTACTCATAGCGCCGCCTCACCTCCGCGATCGAGCCGGCGACAAGTTGTTCGAGCACCCCTTATCGAGGTCGGCTAGCTGCTTGAAGTACGGGCAAGACTTGCCCATCTTGTGCCTGCCAACCGTGGATAATAACGTTTTCTGACTATCGCTTTCGCAGTCCAGATACACGACCAGCTCGCGGCCACGAATGGCGAAGGCCGCCAGAGGAGCCTCCCCGGTACGCCCGCTCTCGTAGGCATACCGGTAGGAGCCATATCCAACGATGCTCGGCCCCCACATCTTTGGTGGTTGCCCGGTGATCTTTTTGAGCAGAACCATTAACTCCTGACAGTCCTTGCGCTGCTGCTCGTTGGGCCTTGAGGCGATATAGTCCTCAATGCTGGCGTCGGTGGGCTTCGACTTGTTCTCATTCTTCGTCATTGTTGAAACACTCCGTGATTGCCGGGTTCCCGGCCCGTAACGTCAATAATAGACATTATCCAAAATAAGAATTGCAGCGAATTTGGGTAGCGAATTCGCTGAATTTGTACAAGAATTGGCTGATTTTAATACTTAAATCCATGATTTTTCGTGTTTTTCGTATCGGGTTTTTATAACGGATAATGTCTAATGACCGTACGGCGCAGCGTCTGTAAAGCATACACTAAAAATGCTCGCGGGGCTTTGAGCGAATTCTTTTCTAGTTGAATTTGCAGGGCTGACAATGTTTCTTGTAATGCTTCGTCCTGCTCTTGGGGTTGCCTGGGTAGGGCGCGCCATTGTCGCCGCAGCCAGCTATCCAGCTCATACCAGGCGCGTTGGTAGACTGCGCCGTTGGGCTGGCGGCAGGTTTCGTGCAAGATAGCGGCGTACTGCTGCCAGATTTGGGTTTCTATGGCGTTTTTAGTCACCTCGTTGTCCGATACTTGCCAGATTTTTTCTGCGAATTGAGCGGCATCAACCAACTGCCAATCCTGTGCATGCACATACTGGGCGACCAGGAGTATGGCTTGGGTTTTGTCTAGTTGAGCTTGTTCCGCCATTACAAATCTTGTCCTCTTTCCAAGTGTCGGACACCTTAATGCAATATGTTGTTTTTCGACGCGATATGTTTTTCTCGCCTTTTGCGTCTGTATTTATAAGCCGGTGGCCACCTGGCAATTTTTACAGACAGTCGGGTTTTGCCCGACCCAGCAAAAGGAGAAACTCACATGTTGCGTATTCATTTGACACGCGTTCTGTTCGCCTGCCTGGTGGCCGCCATGCTCATTGGCCCAGCAACCCTTTCACTGTCCAAGAAGCAGGCTCCGCTGCCCATTGATCCCGGCATTGTCCTGCCTATGGGGGACTGTCCTAACCCTGGCGCCGGCACCTGTGTCTAACACTGTTTGATTGATATAAAGAGGCGGCTAATCTAGCAGGCCAGGGTTAGCCGCCTTTTTTTGCTCCTGAAGCTGCTGCCTAAAATCGGCAGTTAATTTTTTGGCCCAGGCGTCGTCGGAATACCTGGACAGGAGCGCTAACGCTTCGTCATAGAGGACGATGGCTCCATCTGTTTTACCCTGGCGGGCATACAATTCTGCGATGGTGCCTAAGGTGTTAGCCAGCATCAACTTGTCATCACATTGCCGCCACAATCGGGCGCTCTCTTCCAGATGCAGAGATGATTCGACCAAGCGGTTTTGCGCCAGGAAGGTGTTGCCCAGACATTGGGCGACAATGGCGCGGTGGTAAAAATAGCTGGACTGCTGTAAGTAGGGGGAATTAGCCCGATGGAAGGCCGCTTCTGCTTCGTCGTATCGTCCCTGCTCATACAAGGCGCCGCCATAACTCACTTCAATCAAGGATTTCTCATATTCGCTGACCTTTGTGGGAAGCAGGTCACCGCTTCTTCATAACAGGGCCAGACGTCTTCATATTTTTTGGCGGATTTCAAGGTCCCCATCAAATTGTTCAAAGACCGCAGTAGATCGGTGAACTGATTGACTTCGCGCCAGAGTGTAATGGCCTCACGCAGCAGCGTTTCAGCGAGATCGTATTGGCCGCGCCACCAGGCGACCATGCCCAGAGTGTTTAGAACGGTGGCATGGAATTTTGGGGGGGCGCTCGTGGCGCGGAAGCCTTCCAACGCCTGCTGCCCGTATTGTTCCGCCAGATCATATTGGCGGCTGAAGGCATAGTCCAGGCTTAAACTGGACCAGATATGATGGCGCAGATGCTCTGCGTGCAGATGCTCTGCGTGACTATGGCTCCCGTCTGCTTGTTTAAGGGCAGCTTCTGCTTGCAAATGGCTCTCAATGGCTGCCGGTAGTTGGCGGTTTGCACGGTATAGTTCGCCCAGTCGGTTAAGAAGTTCCGCTTTCAGAACCGGTTCGTCAGGTGGGCAGGTCGCGGCGGCATTTTGTAATAGTGGAATCCATTCATGCCAGTAGCCGCGCCGTTCAGCCAGATGGAAGGCTTGCAGGATGACAATGGCCGTTTCCCGCCGCGTTTGTGCCAGTTTTGAACCATAGACAACCGCCCGATACAAATTTTGCCGCCTGGCGTCCAACGCCGCTACAGCATCCTCTGTGCTGGAGCTGGTTTGCTCTTGCCAGTAGGCAATGCCGGCGGCTAAAGCGGCGGTAAACTGGGGGTTGATGGCGGTTTCGGGATTCATATTTTACCAGCCTGGTGGGCGGTGCGTGAAAAAAAAATTCACGCATCACGCTTCTTGTTCCTCATAGGGCCAGTTAATAATTTCTGTGTGTAGAAAAGTTTCTGTAAGACGGTGGATGCCGTAGCATTTTTCATGCAGCGACCCGCGCACTTCCAATAGGGAGCGGCTGCGCAGTTCCTGAATGGCGGGCCACAATTGGCTTTCGTTCAGACCGCTTAACACACATAGGTAGCCGGGGTCGCCCCCCGTTTCAGAAACCATGGGCATGGTCAGCAGCAGCCGACGGCCGTTTTCGCTGAGCGTGCGCCACATTTGCCAGTAGATGTGGCGATACATATCCTCGATATGCCCTGCGCCGCCTTGCGCCAATCCTCCCAGAATGGTGGACAGGGGCAGCACGTCCAGCAAACCCGCCACCAGTTTCAGCGCTAATGGATGTCCACCAGCAACGTTCCAGATGGCCTGATAATCGGCAGTAACGGCCGTTGCAAAGGCCACTACGCCCAATTCTTGCGCGTGGTGGTTGAGCAGGGTCACGCTGTCGTTAAATGACAGTTCGGGGATGACGCAGGTGAAAACGATGGCCTGCGGCGCCGGCCGGGTGCGGCTGGTGAGCAGGAATTTGCTGGGATTGGCCAGGTCGTTGAGCAGGGTCAGGAGAAAAGCGGTGTCGGTTTCGCTTTCCAGATTATCAATGATGATGAGAAACGGCCGTTCTTTTAAACGCCGCCTTACCTGGGCCAGTCGCTGGTCTGGTGTGTTTTCAACGCCGCTTTGGCCCCAGAAACGTTGGGCCAGCTCGATGATCAGGTTGTCGAAGGCAGCCTGCGGCGAAGCGGATTGACCGCTCATGGTGGGCGCGGCGCTGCGCAGCCAGATCGCGTCGTCAAAATGGAGTTCCGAAACCAAATGCCGAACGACGCTGTCGGCCAGGGCGGTTTTGCCAATGCCACCCAGGCCAGTAATGGCAATCACCCAGGGGCTGCCAGGGTCGCGCAGTCGGGCAGCCAGGTCGGTTTGGGTTTCGACGGCTCCGAAAAGTTCGGAATAGGTGGCGGGCGGCAGCAGAGCGGTTATTTCTTGTATTTTTCTGTCACGCATTGCCAGTTCTTGGCGGTAGATCACGTCGGCCAACTGGTCAATAGCCGCTCGCTGCATCCGACTGACGGTGTGCTCGCTGACGTTGAGCTGATTGGCAACCATGAGCAGAGAGTGCTGGCTAAGAAAGCGGAGTTTGAGAACACGAACGGCCGTTTCGTCCTGGACTGCTATTTCTTCCAGGGCGTTTAACAATACCTGATTGACAGCCAGCCGTGCCACCGGACTTTTAGCCTGTGACACGGCAGCCATCTGCGCTTGCACTAGCAGCAGATATGATAACGAATCGGCCGAGTCGTCACCACTGTTATGCCAGGCTCTTAGGGCCTGTTGCACATCCTTATCCAGCCGATCCCGATTCAATTGCATTTCCATCCACTATGCCCTCCCGTTAAAGGCAATCTTGCGCAAGTTTTACGCCCTTTGCGCGGAAAGTCGCAGAGATGTGATAAATCAGCGCAAATAAATTTCTGTATAGTGTAGAAGACTTTTGAAAAGATGGCTATTTACCATTTTTCAGAAGCAGCCAGTCGAATCGTGACAGTTTTTGGGCAT
Source organism: Candidatus Leptovillus gracilis (assembly GCA_016716065.1). Taxonomy (NCBI): domain Bacteria; kingdom Bacillati; phylum Chloroflexota; class Ardenticatenia; order Promineifilales (SeqCode); family Promineifilaceae (SeqCode); genus Candidatus Leptovillus; species Candidatus Leptovillus gracilis. Next base: position 120,680 of record JADJXA010000025.1, read on the forward strand.
TTTCATCAACAAGCAACCATCTTACTTGTAAGATACAAAAAGGTACCAGACCATCAAGCGTGTGACATGACTACCGCCGATTTTAAGAACAGAGCACTTATCCTGGTAGCTCCTGGTTTTGAAGAAGCGGCAGCGGTTTATTGTTTGACGCATCTGCGCAAGGCTAGTTTGCCGGTGTCGTTGGTGGGGCTTGCGTCAGGACAGGTTACCGGGTGGTATGGGTTATCTGTTCGCCCTGACCTGACACTGGATGAGGTTGAGGATTATGGGGCGCCAAAACTGGTTGTGATTTCAGGCGGTCGGCAGTGCGCTACGATGTTGCTGACAGACCCGCGTGTGCATCGTTTGCTTAACATGTTGATTGAGCAAGAAGGCAGGGTGGGAGTGATGAGAACGGCCGTTCCCGTTATCGCGCAATCTGGACTGCTGTCCGCGTCGACGAACGTCCACTATGTGATGCAAAACGAAGAAGATATGGATGGGTTTGTGATGGAACTGGTTCATCTGATATTAAATTAATCAGGTTATGCGCGATGACTGAATTGCCACACTGTCAGAATCCTATTGCCAAGACAGGCTCAATTCGATTAAGCTATAAAGGTTGCAGTGATCTGGCTAACCATAGGCAAAATATACATAACATTTGCATTAAAACGTCGAACAGCTAAGTAATATTATTACACTTCGCGTTATTGTGGCATGGCGTTTAATGCAGATTTAAATTGAATATTTTGTGGTTTTGCCTTTTCCAATAGGGGGCTTCGTGCAAAAACAGAACAAAATTTTCTTATTATGCCTCTTCTCGGTTATTTTCACCCTGGTTGGTTGTGGGGCGGATATTACTCGGTCTGTTATTTTCTATCAGGATGAAGTAAAGTGACCCCCATCTGGCGTCGCTTCCAGGTGCGCCACGACATCACCTTTCGCCAGTTGCACAACACCTTGCAAGTCGTGATGGGCTGGTGGGATTATCACCTGCACCTGTTCCACTACGGCCAACTGCTCATCACCGATGACAACACGTTGGCCGAATGGGGTGAAGAAGGTCTGCGCGACGACACTACGCCGCTCAACAAGCTGCTCAGGTATGAAGGGGTCTCGTTGACCTACGAATATGACTTTGGCGACAGTTGGGTGCATGAACTGGTGTTGGAGGCGATGCTGCCAGAGGAGGCAACGGCCGTTTACACCCCGCTGCCTGGCCGGGGAACGCGCCTGTCCGCCCGAAGATTGTGGCGGCGTCTGGGGCTACGAACAGTTCCTCATAGCCATCCGCGACCCCAAACACAAAGAGCATAAACGCTACCGGGAATGGATTGGCGGCTCGTTTGACCCCGAAGCCTTTGAACTGGCTAACGTCACGCGACAGTTCCGCGAGGGCGTCTATTGGCAAGGTGAACTGGTGGCCCCGCCCTTAACCTCCACCCAGACCTTCACCCCCCAGGCGCGCTGGTTCTGGAACAGCATCCCCGAAGAGGCGCAGACCCGGATTATCGGGGCTGTCTGGTGCCGTCACTGTGGTCAGAAGACGACGATCATCAATTTCAAGGGCAACATCCAGCAGGGAGATCTAATCCTACGCGGCGAATGTGTGCGCTGCGGTGGCGTTGTTATCCAGCTTCTGGAAGGCGGCTAAGTGGGACTGCCGGACCTGACACAAACAGGTATTCCCGTCGTTTGAGAGAAATCAGCGCAATTGGAGGACCGTACTTGAAACGCAACGACCCTTTCTTATCTTCATCTCAACGCATCTGGCTTATTGGGCTGGCTGGCCTCTGGGCACTGTTTCTCTTTGGCGGCTTCCTCTTCGGCGCGCCAGACGACGCCCACAGCCACCGCATGCCCACCTGGACGCGCATGGCCTCCTCCTTCGCGCTCGTCATCGCTGGCTGGAGTTGGTTCGCCTTCAGCCGCCAGCAGTTGGTCAACCGCTATGCCCTGCTCATCAGCCTGGGCATGCTCTTTGGCTTCCTGGGCGACCTGTTCCTGGCTTCTGTCTTGCCCGCGCCCAATCGCGTGTTGACCGGTATCGCCGCCTTCGCTGTAGGCCACGTCTTCTACATCCTGGCCATCGCCGGGTTTGGCAACCGCTTCAAGCTCAACGACCCGGCTGCCCGCTGGGGGATGTTGATCCTCTGGTGGCTGATTGGCCTGGCCGGGTGGTTTTTCGTCGTCTTTCGCGGGCAAAACCCGACTCTGGTGCATTGGGTGGCGCTGCCCTACGCTCTCCTGTTGGCCAGCACGGCTGGTCTGGGGTCCGGGTTGGGCAGACAGGATCGCCACTTTATTCCACTGGCGCTAGGCGGGGCGCTGTTCCTCGTAAGCGACCTGATCCTCGCCGGTGATATGTTCAGTGACCTGTTTTTTCCCCTGATTGGGGATGTAGTCTGGCTGACCTATGGCCCGGCGCAGATGCTCATTGTCTATTCGATAGGCGCGGCCTGGAGAAAAGCCGGTTAAGCTGATGGCGTCACACTATCTATATCTCAACCTCATGCATTCCACAGGTACACGGCCGAAGCAAAGTGTTTGGGGCTAATGCGCAGCGGGAATAGGTGTGGAAACGCGACACTCACCTATTTGCTAAAACTCTGCCGGCCGATGAAACAGTGGCCCATGAGGCGGTGGAATTACGCGCCACAACGCCCCATCGTCTGCCCACAATTGACGCGCTCATTGCGGCCACGGCCGTTGCCCATCAGCTAACACTGATCCACCGGGACCCTCACTTCACCGCAATTCCACCCCAACTCCTCAAGTAACAACACCTGCCGAATAATTGACATACTCCCAGGGCTAAAGGACTTTGTTGGCGAAGTCCAATCGCTCAACTTTTTTGAACGCTTCGGCAGTGTTTGAGTCCAAAAAACAATCAGATTTAACGTGATTTTTGCACCAAAATTACTTCGCCAACAAAGTCTAAAGCACCTGGGAGTATGTCAACCATCACCCTCATCGGCCGGCATATTTTCGTCGTGTTGTGCAGTCAGAGACGACCCACACCAGGGACAAAAGACAAACGGTTTGCCTTGATACCCTTTGCCGCCATGAGTCCAACGCAAAAGAACCATGTCGTGCAAATAGCCAATGTTTTCCTGCCAATCGCAGCAACAGCAGCCTGATTCTTTTTCTTTGGTCAAGGAGAGCCTCCGATGTGGCTTTGGGCTTGCAGGAGTTGTTGATAACGAATCCTGTTCTTTTCCGAAATCTTACGCTTGTCGATCACAGTGCCACAGTTATGCAATCTGGCGCTACCCAATCATCGCCGTCAGAGGCACAAATTCAACGTATATGCCAGTGACCTTCCCATCTTCGACCTGGACAAAAACCGGGTAGCCGCCATCCGCATTCGCGGTATTGGAAAAACAAAGGTGTGTGTCCACGCCAGCTATTTGATAACCTACTTCGTCCACGTCAAGGGGAATATAGGCCTCCTGGTCGGCAATAGCACAGGTTGCCGTATCAATGGGCACAGACCCCACTTCCAGCCATGATGTTTGTCGTATAAGATCGTGGAGAGTAGACGATGGGTCAGGCACGGCCGTATCGTGCCAGGCAAATAACGCCACATGCACACCAGCAACCACACCTACCCAGGCGCGCCATCTGCCGTTCGATACAGATGGGAGGGGAACAGCATAGTCGGCCGTGCCAAAGGCATCCACCACTACCATCTGCCCACACTGCACCACAAATGCACCTGATGGGTAGACGGCCGTTGGCGCTGCTTCATACGCCGCGTGCGCGGCCTGGACTGCTGCCAGCGCCGCCTGGAACGTCTTCTGATTGGTGGCCGGATCATGTACTATATCCAGGTAACGTCGGACCGCTACAGTCAGTTCTTGTGGAGTCATGGCGTCATCTGATTTCCTTATTCTCGTTCGTTGGTTATTTGGAAGACCTGAACATTTTAACAAAGTATAATCAGCTTGACCTGCTCGGCCAGTGACTCTTCGGCCAAGGACGATTCGACCGGGGGGCGATGGCCTCCCCGGCCGCTTTGGCTTTCAAACGATTCCAGCGCGACAGCAGCCCTGGCGTAATGCCAATCTCTCGCTCAATGTCTGCGGCGGAGCGACCACTACTACGGAGTAGGCTGACCGCCTGCTCTTTGAATGCTTCCGAATATGTGCGCATTTGCTTTTTCATGGGTTACCTCCAAAACAAGTGTACTCATTTTGTCTCTAGTTTTTGTCCACTTTTTTGGGGAACCCCATTACTAACAAATTACCATCAGGCCAGGTGACGGTCGGGCGCAGTGCTTGACCGAGCATAACCAAGCCAGTTAATCAGTCATGGCGCAGGCAAAACTCCACCAGGGATTGCGCTTTGGTCAGGCGGGTATCACCGGGTAGGTTTTCGTACTCAATGGCTAAATCGAAGGAGAGTTGGCACAGTTCGGCATCGTTGAAATGCTGGTCCAGTAAATCGCGTAGGTTGGGCAGTGTCATGGTTCATCCCCTGGTTGACTGATGGGGGAATGATGCCAGAAATAGCCCGACAGTAGGCAGATTTCGACCCGACTTTATCAAAAGCAGTTAACACGGCGCAGATGGTTAACGGCCGTTACTCAGGTCATCGCATTGGTTGGGCAACAATCCGCAATTTCTACGCCAACGAGGTGGGCAACACGGCCGTCTCTGAGATACCATACGGCCGTGCAAAGGAACCACACCCGATGAAAACCGCCCATCACCTCGACACCCACCAGCCCATCACGGCCGCCGTCGATGCCCCATCCCAGGCCATCTGCCCCCATTGTGGCGGCCAGGTTACGCTGCGCCACCGCCAGCGCATGGATAGCACGGCCGTTTACTTCTGGCGGCATCTCGACAACCAAAGTCGGGAGTGCAGCAGCCGTACCCATGCCGCCCAACTCAAATCAGCCGCCACCGCGTCTCCCGCCAAAGCCCGCCGCAGGCGGTAAGCCCCGACCAGTCCACTCCGCACTCCCCACTCCGCACTCAAAGCGGCCAGATAGCCGCCGCCGCTCCGATCATTGGTCAACAAGGCCATTCATTCCTCCTTTGTGGCGTCAACAACCCAGATCATCGCGCTCGACTGGTCTGATTCCCCTCCCCGTCCGGCAACAACAGTGACGGCATCGTTGGCTCAACGGCGCACCTGCCACACATCCGGCAGCCCGCCGCCCAACCACAGTTCCACGTATTTCAACCGCCGTTCCGTCGCCTCGTCATTCCCGGTCAGCGTGGCGCAGCTGTAGTGAATCAGGCGCAGCCCTATATCGGCTCGCTCATGCCGCGCCTGCTGGTACAGCCAGCGAATCTCGCCCATGTTGGTGCTGTTCGGGCCAATGCACACCAATAACCCGCCATAGTTCAGCTCTTGCAGCAGCAGGCGCACAAAAGGCGCATAACCCGGCGTGACGGCGCGGAAAGACAGCCGGGAATGTCCATCACATTGGGCTGAGAGGGGCGGGCCAAAGAAGATGACGTCAAAGTCCAGAAACTGGCGCATCACGGCCGTATCCAGCGCATCCCCGGCCAGGCAAGCCACGCCGTTCGCCCGATTCAGCGCTACCGCCGCCGGGCTGAGGTCCAGGCCACAATAGCGCGCGGTCTGTAACCGCTCCTGGTAGATTTGCTGCTGCCGCCGACAGTCGCCGCAGCAAATCTCGGCGATGGCGGGCTGCGTATAACCCAACTCGCGCAGAATGTCGGCTCGCTGCTGGATAGTTTGGCGATTGGTACGGGCAAACGGCCGTCCCGCCTGGGTAACATGGTAATTCATCCCGCTATTCTCCCCTAATCCGTGAGTTTTGCCGCCACAAAGGGTAGAATTCGTGACCAAACAGGAGGTAGACCATGTCCCGTGAAAAAAGTTACGCGCCTGTCGCGTCTTATGAACAACTCCAGCAGGCCGAAACAGCCATCAACGGCGCGACCACCGTCGCCGACATCCGCGAAGCCACCCGGCAGCATGGCGCAAAGGTCGGCTACAAGGCGTTCTGCTACCTGCTCACCGGCAAGATGACGCCGGAGGGGATGAAACCGGACGAGGCGGCGGCCACGGCCGTCACCCGGCAGGCCGCCGGTCAGACAGCCGAGGCGCAAGAAATCTACCGTCGCATTCTGGCCGAACATCCCGACCATCCGCTGGCGAAACAGGCGACAGGGTAATCGCCGCGAGGAACCTATGAATCAGGAACGTGAACTAACCACCCTCATTGACTTATGCCTGCCCGACGGCCGTCTTAATCCTGCCGCCGTTGGCTGGTCGCGCACGCCCCTGCACCGCGGCAACCTGCGGGGTCGCTGGCCGCGCAAGAAGCGTTGGAATTATTGGGCCATCACCACCGAAACCCATCTGTTTTCGGCGACCATCAGCCACCTGGACTACGCCGGGCTGGTCTTCGTCTACTACGCCGACTTCACCACCGGCCAGTTCATGGAAACGACGCGGCTGCTGCCGCTGGGCCAGGGCTGTCAACTGGCCGATGTGGTCGCCGCCGACGCCCACTACCACAGCCGCGAACTGCACGTCGCCATGCAGCAAACCGATGGCGGCGTGGACCTGGCCGTGGGCGTGGCAGATTTCCAGGGCCAGCCGCTGACCGCCCGCTTTGCCATCACCCTCCCGCCGCAGCACGAGACGCTGAACGTCGTTGTGCCCTGGGATGAGCGCACTTTCCAGTTCACCAGCAAACAGAACTGCCTGCCGGCCATCGGCGTCGTCACCATCGGCGAGCAGGAGACCCTCTTCAGCGGTGAGCAGAGTTTTGCCTGTCTGGATTTCGGTCGGGGTATCTGGCCGCGTCACTGCCGTTGGAATTGGGGCAGCGCGTCGGGAAGACAAAACGGCCGTCTCATCGGCCTGAACCTGGGTGGACAGTGGACGGACGGCACGGGCAGCACGGAGAATGGGGTAGGCGTAGACGGCCGTTTGCACAAGCTCTCGGCCGACCTGACCTGGCAGTACGACAAAACGGATTTCATGCGCCCCTGGCGCATCAGCGACCTGGACGGGCGTCTGGCGCTGACCTTCACGCCCTTCCTGGAGCGGGTGGCCGCCAGCAACGTTGGGCTGGTGCGCTCAGAGGTGCATCAGATGTTCGGTCGCTACAGTGGGTACGTCACCACCGATGCAGATGAAACGGTCGCCATCCACGACCTGGTGGGCTGGGCCGAAGACCACGTGGCGCTGTGGTAGGGCACAGCGCCGCCGCTGTCGTCTTTGGTACAGTAAATAGCCCTGACCGATGACGGCTGTTCACCAACCACCGCCGCCCGCTGAAAGCCGGCAAGCCGTGCCCAAGGTGCTATGCCAACGCTTGAGGGGATAATAAGCTGATGAAGTTACTACCGCGATGGCTGGGAATCATCTTCCTCTCGTTCAGTATGCTGACTTGCTGCCAGGCAAACGTCCCTGGCCCGGCCCAGGGCGCGACAATAGACGCTGACCAGACAGTAACGGCCGTTCACCCCATCAAGCCCACGCCGACTGACGCCGCCAGACCCTCCCCTACACCAATGCCGCCCGCTTTTTGGTATGGCGTAGACGCCTCCTTCTTGCCCCAGATGGAAGCGTCCGGGGCGCAATTCTATGCCGATGGCATCGCCCAGGATGCCCTGGCTATCTTCGCCGCCCATGGTGTGAACAGCGTGCGCCTGCGCGTCTGGGTGAATCCTGCCGACGGACACAATGGCGCAACCGAAACGTTAGCGATGGCCCGACGCATCCACGCCCTGGACATGGCGCTGCTGCTAAACCTCCACTACTCCGACACCTGGGCCGACCCCGGTCACCAGAGGAAACCGGCAGCCTGGGCAGAACTGGATTTTGTGGAGTTGGAAACGGCCGTTTACACCCACACCTTCAACCTCATCACTGCCCTGAAAACGCAGGGGACCCTGCCCCACATGGTACAAATCGGCAACGAGATTAGTCCCGGTTTTCTTTGGGATGACGGGCGCGTTGGCGCCGGGTATGCGGCCAACTGGCCGCAGTTGGCCGCCCTGCTGCAAGCCGGTATCGCCGGCGTCCAGGATGCCCTGGCCCCTTCCGACCGGGTGCAAATCATGCTGCACCTGGACGCCGGGGCCAACAACGCCGTCTGTCGCTGGTTCCTCGACAACCTCCAGGCTCAAGGCGTCGCGTTCGACGTGCTGGGGCTGACTTACTACCCGTGGTGGCAAGGCAGCCTCGAAGCGCTGGCGGCCAACCTCCAAGACCTGAGCCAGCGCTACTCGCAAGAGATTGTTCTGGTGGAGACTGCCTATCCCTGGACTCTCAACTGGCAGGACGACACCCACAATCTGGTGGGGCTGGCAGAGCAACTGCTGCCGGGTTATCCGGCCACGCCGGCCGGGCAGGCGGCCTTTTTGCGTGACGTGCTGGCGACTGTGCAGGCTGCGCCGCAGGGGAGGGGGGTGTATTACTGGGCGCCAGAAGCGGTGGCGGCCCCTGGCTTTGGTTCGTTCTGGGAGAATGTCGCCCTTTTTGATTTCAACGGCCAGGCTTTACCCGCGCTGGCTGTTTTGGCCGAACGGCCGTAGGCTCGCCCCATTGCCCACTGGCCACAGGGTACGCACGGCCGTTTCGTTCAGGCATCCGCCTCATACCAGGCGCGCAAGGTTGCCAGGGAATGGCCGTAATGGTACTGAATCTGCGGCAGCGTGTACCGATGCTCCGGGAAAAAGGGACAGGCCAGCCGCGCCAGGCAGCGGTCGGCGCAGGGGGACGGAGCGCACAGCCGGTATCGGGCGCAGCTATCCCCATCGAATCGCTCTGGCTGCGCCGCGCCTACCGGGCAGGCGTGAATACAGGGTTTGTCCCGGCAGCCGTCACAGGGGGCAGACTGCGGCGGCGTGCTGTGGAACGGCAGCGCCAGCGGCGTCAGAAAAGCGGCCCGGTAGGCAAACCAGACGCCATATTCCGGGTGGATGCCTTGACCCAACGGCGATGGGTAGCTCCAACCGGCCAACTGCCCCAACTGTTGCAGCGGAACCAGGTAGGTCGTGTCCGGGTACAGCCAGAGGACGGGCGGGTCGGCCAGATAATCGCGCAGAAATTGACGGGTGACGGTGACGCTGTAATGGTCTACGGGATCGGCCGTTTGCGGCCCGCTTGCTTGCAGCGCCGCCCAGAGCCGCCGGCCACCATGCCCCACCAGGACAAGTCGCTGGTAATCCGTCAGGGGGATACCATAGGCGACCAGGGATTGGGCGATGGACGCTGGCAGGGTGGCGCAATCCAGAGCAGCAAAGAGATTGAGACCTGCTTGCGCCAAAAAAGCGAGGCCAGCGTTTAATCGGGAACTATCTGTCTCAGATAGCATTTCCATTACCATCTCCAGGCATCAAGTGTGCCCACATCCTCTTCTGTGCTGGACCGGCGCGAACAAATCACTGCTTCCAGGGCGCCGCATATTTGCGGCGATACTTTGGGTCGGCTTCCGTCTCTAGCAACGCCAATGCGCGTTCCCGAACGGCTTCATCGGCCGTGGCCGCATACAAATTCCACAATCCCTGGCTGATGTCGTAGCGGATGAGCGTGCCGTTCTTTTCCGTTTCGCACTCGTGAAACCGCTGCGCAAACCCGTCCAGCACAAGCTGCTTTTGGGCAGCCCCGGCCAGACCCACCTGCCACAGCGCTTGCAAACAATGGCGGGCCGTTACAAAGCGTTCATCCTTCGTGACAGCCAGCAGCGTCGGGAAATCGTTAAGAATACGGTTTTCCGGGTCGCTTTTAGCCAACTGGCATAAAAGCTGTGCTGAAATGGCGCGAACACGGTTGTCTTTCGCCGTCAGACCGGTCACGACCTCATCCCACGCCTCATAAGCCCACGCTACCGGCGCTTCGGTGGCCGTCATCAGATAGGTATAGGCGGCGTTTTGCGCTGTTTTGTCTGTGGCGCGTACGTTTGCCAGATGGGTTCGTGTGCTGTCGTCCATTTACTTCTCCCTCTGGTTGTCCATTAGCCAGATGTACCCATCTTCCAAACTTGGCTCGGTGGGTGTGGCGGCATAACCCGGCGCCGGTTCGCCCAAAATGCGATATTGCACCCCATCTTGCAACTGCAAGGTGGAAACAATGGTAGCCTGGGGAAACGGCCGTTCCCCCACCACCTGCTCCCCATTGACCCGCACCGTCCACACCCGCCCCCGCGCCGCGGCAATCAAGTCGCGCGGGCTGCCGCGAAAGAGAACCCGCCCCTCACGCAGTACCGCCAGGTCGTTACAACTCTGGCTGATGTCCTCCACAATGTGCGTGGAAAGAATGACGGTGCAGCGCACGGCCGTTTCCGCCAGCAAATTACGCAGCCGCACCCGCTCCTCCGGGTCCAGGCCCGCTGTGGGTTCATCTACAATCAGCAGGCGTGGCTGGCCGAGCAGCGCCTGGGCAATGCCTACCCGCCGCTTCATGCCGCCCGAAAACTGCTTCAGCTTGCGCCCCGCTTGTGGCGTCAGGTGTACCTGCTCCAGCACCGTTGCCACCTGTCTTTGCCGTTCGGCGCGGCTGCGAATCCCTTTGAGGATGGCGATATAGTCCAGGAACTGCACGGCCGTTAGCTCCGGGTAAAAGCCAAACTCCTGCGGCAGGTAGCCAAGCCCCGCCTTTGCCGCCAATTTACCCCTGGCTGAGGCCAGGTCATGCCCAAAAAGGGTGATATGGCCGCTGCTGGGACGCAGCAGTCCGGCAATCAGGCGCATGAGGGTGGTTTTGCCCGCGCCGTTTGGCCCCACCAGGCCAAACATCCCCGCGCCAATCTCCAGGTCTACGCCGCGCAAAGCGTACACATCCCGGTTGTATTGCTTGGTCAGATTTTGGATTGTGATCATGATTTCACCTTATTTTCAGACCCGCCGCCAGCGCCAACTACCCCACATCAACAGCCAGACCGCAATCAGTTGCAGAGCTGACATCACGGCCGTTTGCCACACAAACAACGCCGGTACATCCACCAGCGGCAGCAGCGGCGCGGGCAGCGTGGTAGATTGGGCCATATAGTGAAAGGCAGCCCGCAGCGCCAGCGTCAGCCACGCCGCCGGCAGCGCGGCGTGCAGCCAATCGTACACCGGCTCTATGATCATAATCATCGTCAGAAAGCTGTAGATCGCCACGCCACCGCCCAACAAGGTCGCCCGCTTGCGCGTCGGCTGCCCCGCCGCCAGCAACACGCTCAGCCCAGACACAAACAACCCCGCCGGTAAAATGGCCGTCAGCCAGACACGGACGTATGGCCCAAGATGCAGACCCCCCAACCGCACCCAACCAAACAAGCCGGAGAGGACGGCCACCAGGGCCACCATGAGGGTAATTCCCCCCCATACCCCAAGCACTTTGCCCATCAGATATAGGCCAGCCGAGACAGGCAGCGTATCGCGCAGTTCTGCCACGCCAAACTGCTGGTCTCTGGCGATGGCCTCGGCCACGATGGGCGGCAAAGCCAGCAGCATGAGCAGCAGCGCCACCGGCGTAACGCCCAAGATCAGGCTAAAGGTGGCGGCCGTGGCGGCCATTTCGCTCATCTCTGGCGTCATCTCCGGCGAGGGCGTTTCCAACTGGTTGGTGACGAGAAACAGAAACAGCAGCAGGACAGCAGCAAAACAGAGACCCATAATGAGCAAACTGCGCCGCCGCCATTGCAGCCACAATTCATACCACACAATGCCCCATAACTGGCTCAAGACTACTTTCATAATCACTCCTCCGGTGACAATTTCGGATTGCGGATTGCGGATTGAAAGCTGCCCGGCAGCGCGCCCCAGCCTTAATCTGCGAAACCTGCGGATTCTTGTTTCGTGGCGGTGTGCGCCACCGGTGAACTCTCTGGAATGCCCAATAAATGCGCCGTGTTTTGACTGCGGCGCAGCGCCAGCCCCACCAGCAGCAGACCACCCAGCGTCAGGGTTATGCGATTCAGGGTGTACATCTCGCTGCTGACGTTGGCTGCACCGAATTGCAGGTAGGGCAGCAGCGGCGCAATCCAGCGCAGTTCGGCCGGCAAGCCGCCGCCGCCCACGGCCGATGCGCCGCACAAGACCAGCACGACCAATGCGCCCAGGGTTCCTTGCCGTGTCAGCAGCGCCAGATATAGCCCCAGGCCCATCAGCCAGAAGAGGGGCGGCAGCCAGCGCAGCAGCAAGCCGCCAAAGGTGATGCTGGGGGTGACAGTCAGCGTGAGCAGTGTTGCCAGCCCGCCCAACGCCAGATAAACCAGCAGCAGCAGCGCCAACCGCTCCAGCACCACCCAGATGATGGGACGGGGCGCGGCGAGCATGAGTTCCAACGGCCGTTCATCCTCCGGTGAAAAGACATACGCAGCCTGCCACCCGGCAAACAGGGGGACAAGCAGTTCCACCACACGGCTGGTGGGAAAGGGGCCAATCTGCCCGTCCCACAGCCCGGTCGCCAACGCCAACAGCAGCGCCATTGCGCCGCCGCACACGGCCGTTAACCCCCAGTTGATCCGCCTGAAGGAGAATTCCCAGGCTATCGGCCATTTTGCATTCAACATAACAAATAACAGATAACAATTAACGGATAACGGATTACGGGCATGGTTCAAAAAGCCAAAGTTGTCCTTTACAAATTAGTCTGCGAATCGTCATTCTGAGCGGAGTCTGCGGCCCTGAGCGTAGCCGAACGGGGAAGAATCCCCCTGCTTTGGTCACGCAAGTCAAAAGGGATGCTTCGCTCCGAAGACTTCGCTCAGCATGACACGTCTCATTTGTAAAGGACATTTTCACAATCTTGAACCACGTCGGATTACGGATTACGGATTACGGATTACGGACTACGGATTACGGGATTACGGATTCCGAACCACGCCCCGCTCTTCACGTCCGCCCAGCCACAAGGCGCAGGCAAAGCTGAGCAGGGCCAGCGCCCACAGCCACGCCCGGTTGGTGGGGTTGAACAGATCGGGCCAGTAAAGAACAAAAGCGCTCAGCCTATCCCCGGTCAGGCGGATGGTTTGCAGCGCCCACAGGCTGAGGCTGAACAGCATCCCTATCTCCGACGCGCCGGTTAGCACGGTGATGAGGAAGGCGAGCGCCGCCAGAAAAGTCATCGGCGCCAGCCAGGTAGTGATGAGCGGCCAGAGATCAACCTGGGGAAGCAGCAGCGCCAGCGCCACGCTGCCCAATAACGCCAGCAGCAAGTTGAAGCCAAAGACAAGCAACAGACGCGCCAGCAGGAGGAGACGGGGGGCAACGGCCGTCGTCATCTCCAGTTCCCATACGCTCTCCGCCGGGCTGTACAGGGTGGCAATACCCACCGCCGCCACGACGGGGGCCAGCAGCGCCAGCGGCAGCCCGGCCGCGCTGCCGCCGCCCTGCCAGACCACCGAAACCACAACGCCTAACGCCATCACCAGCAGCGAAGCGGCCCAAATTTCGCGGCGTACCACCCGCGCCTGTGCCGCCAGCAGCAGCCACAACCAGGATTGGCCGATGGCGTCGCGCCAGGTGGTGGTGGGGTGTAGGGTGGGCAGTTCTGGCAGCAAGCGAGCCACCAGCGCTTCAGTTTCGACCGGTTGGGGCGGCGCGGGCGCTTCGGCCAGTTGGCGGAATAAAGGCAGGAGAACGGCCGTTTCCGTCTCTGTCGCCCCGTCTTCCTGCAAACGCGCTATCAATTCTTGCTCATTCATGTTCCGCTCCATGCTTCTGTCATCACCGCGCGCAGCTGCTTCAAGGCCAGCGATAGGCGGGATTTCACCGTACCTTCGGGAATGTCGAGGATGTCGGCAATTTCGGCCAGGGACAGCTCTTCGACGTAGCGCAGCATCAGCGCTTCGCGCTGATGAGGGGGCAGGTGGGCCACGGCCGTTACGGCCGCCTGGATGGTTTGCTGCTGAATGACGGCCGTCTCCGGCCGTTCTGGCGCAGTCATCAGCCTGATTTCCCCATTGTCAGAAGTGGTGTGGCGCATCTCCGCTTGCTTGTAATAGTCGCGCGCCACGTTCACGCCGATTTGATAGAGCCAGGGTTTGAACGGCCGTTGTCCATCATAAGACCCCATCCCGCGCAGCAGGCGCACCATCGTCTCCTGTATCAGGTCTTCGGCCAGGGCACGGTCGCCACCTGTCAGGCGATACAAAAAGCCGAACAGCGGCGCATGGTGGCGGACAACTAAGGCGTGCAGCGCCACTGCGTCGCCTTGTTGCACCGCCTGGGCCAGCGCTTCATGGCTTAGATTGTCTGTATCTGTGCCTATCACGGCCGTTAACCTGCGCCTCCATCGGTGATATGCTGCTGATGATACCTGATACGAGGCTCACACTGAAAGGTTCACGCAATTGGGCCAGATAGCACCCACCCGAACACGCGGCATAGGAGCGTTATCATGCGGCAATAGCTTTGTGGTCCGACTACGAACCGATTTCTCTATTCATATTGCTGAGTTGGTTGTTGGGACACGGCCGTTCCCCCTGATACAATCCCCTCATGAACACCGCCACTCTCGCCCTCGACGCTGCCCGCCGCGAACTGCTCGACCTCGGCTTGCGCAATCCCCTGCTCAACTACCGCCCGCTCGCCGCCCGCGGCCTCACCATTGTGGACGAACGGCCGTTCCCCATCTACCAACACCTCGTCGCCAACAGCCGGGCCTTTACCTTCCTGCCCGCCAACGCCAACGACGATCCCCAAATCGGCCAGCCACCCGAAACCGACGCCGACCGCCACCACGACGACCGCCTGCAAACCCCCTACGCCGACGCCGAACTGCAAAAAAGGCTGCTCACCACCCACGACGCCGCCCGCGACTATATCGAAGAACGGGGCGTCAACGTCCTCTATCTGGCGTTGGGGCGGCTGCGCTGGCGCGAACGCCCTGCCGCGCCTGAGCGCCATGCCCCTCTGCTGCTCATCCCCGTCGAACTGCTGCGCGATGACGCCGGCAGCCGCTTTCGTCTGCAACACACCGGCGCCGACCTCGGCGATAACGCCGCCCTGCGGGCCAAACTCGCCCTGGATTTTGCTCTGGAACTGCCGCCCCTGCCCGCCGACGAGGCTCTCGACCTGCCCGCCTACTTTGCCGCCATCGGCCACGCCGTGCAGCAGATGGACGGTTGGGTTGTGGACGACACGGCCGTAACCCTCGGCTTCTTTTCCTTTAGCAAACTGCTCATGGTAGACGACCTGGCCCCGGCCAACTGGCCTGCCGCCCAGTCGCCCGCCGCCCATCCCCTCCTCCACGCCCTGCTGTCCGGTCACGACCTGCCCCAACCCGCCGCGCCGCTCGCCGCCGACGCTCCCATAGACGACCTGCTGCCCCTGGCCCAAAGCTGGCGCGTCGTCGAAGCCGATAGCTCGCAGGCGCTGGCGATTCTGGACGTTAACGCCGGGCTGAATCTGGTCATTCAAGGGCCGCCGGGCACGGGCAAATCGCAGACCATCACCAACCTCATCGCCGAAGCGCTCGGCCACGGCCGTACCGTTCTCTTCGTCGCCGAAAAAATGGCCGCCCTCGACGTGGTCAAGCGCCGCCTGGACGAAGTGGGGCTGGGCGACACCGCCCTGGCGCTGCACAGCCCCAAAACCACCAAAAGCGCCTTCGTCGCCGAACTGGAGCGCACGCTGCGCCTGGGCCAGCCGAAGGACGACGGCCGTTTCGCCCCACTGAATCAGCTCCAAACCATCCGCAACCACCTCAACGCCTACAGCGCCGCCCTCAACGACCCCATCGGCGACAGTGGCCTCTCGCTCCACGAGGCTTACGGCCGTGTTCTCACCCTACAAGCCCGCCTGTCCGACCAATCTCCACCGCCGCCGCTCGCCATCCCCAGCCTGGCCGATTGGTCGGCGGCGCAATTTGCGGCGCGGACGGCGCAGGTCCAAACGCTCCAGCGCACCCTGGCCGAAATCGGCGTCCCGGCGCAGCACCCCTTCTGGGGCAGCCAGCGCCAACACACCCCCGACGATTTGCCCGCCCAGGTGCGCGGGCTGGCCCGGCAGGCGCAAGAAAGCCTGCGCCAGATTGAAACCGAAGCCGCCCGACTGGCCGCCATGCTGGACACGGCCGTTCCGCCCACCTTCGCCGCCCTCAATAACCTGCAACTCAGCGTCCAGCGGCTGCAATTCGCCCCCCAACTACACGGCATCCAGACCAACCATCCCGCCTGGGCCACGGACGGCGCGGCGCTGCTGGCCGCCCTGGCAGCGGGCGAACGCCTCCAGCAAGCCCACGCCACCTACGACGACTGGCTCATTCCCGCTGCCTGGGAGCAGGCGGCGCTGCCCATTCGCCAGGGTTTGATGGCCGGGCGCAACCCGCTGGCGCGACTGCTGTCGCCTGCCTGTCGGCGCGCCCTCACTCAACTGGCCGGACTGTGCCGCGCCGCGCCACCCAAAGAGTGGGCCGAACAGATCGCCCTGGTAGACGCCATCCTCGACGTGCAGCGTTTAAAGCCGGTGCTGGCAGTGATGGCCGCGCCGCTGGCCGCCATCTTCGGCCTGCACTGGCGCGGCCCCGATTCGCGCTGGGCCGACCTGGTGACGGTGGGCCACTGGCTGGCCGCCGTCCACGACGGCGTCCGGCAGGGAGTTTACCCGGCCAGTCTGCCCGGCCTGGCCGGCGGAACCGTAGATAAAGCCGATCTGCAAACGGCCGTTCTCGCCCTGACAACCGCCCGCACCGACTATGAAACGGCCGTCGCCGCCCTGTTCGACCACCTGCAACTGGCGACGGCCGTGGCCTTTGGGCCAGAGCAGCCTTTCCTGGGACGACCATTGGCTGCGCAGCAAAACTGGCTGCACAGCGCCCAGGCCGCCGCCGAGACTCTGCCCGCTTTTGTAGCCGCCAACCGGGAGATGGCTCAGTTAACGGCCGTTGGCCTGCAACCGTTGGTAGAAGTAGCCCAGACCTGGCCCGCCGCCGCCGTCCACTTGGGCGATTGGCTAACGCTGGCCCGCTGCGCCGCCCTCATCCACCAGGCCAACGTCCAACACGCCGCCCTCAGCGGCTACAACGGCCAGCCGCCCGACGCCACCATCGCCCAATTCTGCGACCTGGACAACCAGTTTTTGGCCGCCAACCGCGCTCGCCTGGCCGCCGCCCACTGGCAGCAGTTGCCGCGCTATAAGGCAGGCGGACAGATGGGCCTGCTGCACGCCGAAATCGAAAAAAAGCGCCACCATCGCCCCATCCGCCAGTTGATGCAGCAGGCCGGGCGAGCCATCCAGCGCATCAAGCCCGTTTTCATGATGAGTCCGCTCTCCATTGCTGCCTATCTGCCGCCCGGCAGCGTGCAGTTTGACCTGGTGATTTTTGACGAAGCGAGCCAGGTGCGCCCGGTGGACGCCTTCGGTGCGATTGTGCGCGGGCGGCAGGTGGTGGTGGTCGGCGACAGCCGTCAGTTGCCGCCGACGACCTTCTTCGAGCGGCTGGCGGGCAATGATGGCGATACGGCCGCCAACGGCAATGCCGTTGGCGGCATTGCCGCAGCCGATGAGGAAACCGACGCCCCGCCAGACCTCGTCCCTAACCACGAAAGCATCCTCGACCTGTTTTGCGCCCAAAACGCGCCGCAGCAGATGTTGCGCTGGCATTATCGCAGCCGCCACGAATCGCTCATCGCCCTGCCCAATCACCTGTTCTACGACCGCCAACTGGTCATTTTCCCCAGCCCGGATGGCGGGCGGCGCGAGGTGGGGCTGCGTTATCATCACTTGCCGCACACCGTCTACGAGCGCGGCAAAAGTCGCGCCAATCCACTGGAGGCCGAGGCGGTAGCGCGGGCGGTATTGCAGCACGCCGCCGCGCAGCCGCACCTGACGCTGGGCGTGGTCGCCTTCAGCCGCAGCCAGCAGCAGGCCATCCGTCAGGCGGTGGAAGCATTGCGCCGCCAGAACCCGGCCACAGAACCCTTCTTCCGCGCCCACCCGACTGAACCCTTTTTCGTGAAGAATCTGGAGAACGTGCAGGGCGACGAGCGGGACGTGATTTTGATCAGCGTGGGTTACGGCCGGGCCGCCGACGGCCACCTGACGTTGAACTTTGGTCCGCTGAACCAGGTGGGCGGCGAGCGGCGGCTTAACGTGCTGACCACCCGCGCTCGCGCCCGCTGTGAACTGTTCACCAACCTGACGCCGGAGGATATTGAGCAGCGCTACCCGGATGCGGCGGGCGTGGTGGCGTTGCAGCGCTTTCTGCGCTACGCCGCCACCGGTGAACTGGCCGATTTGCCGCCGGACACGGCCGTTCCTCCCTCATCGTTCGCCCAATTGCTGGCCGCTGACCTGCGAGCGCAGGGCCGCACGGTGGTGGAGCGGGTGGGCAGCGGCCCGGCAGGGATAGATGTGGCCGTAGTGGGTGAGGGGGAAAACGGCCGTTACACGCTTGGCGTTGTCACGGATGGCCCCAGCTATCATCAGGCGCGCTCCGCCCATGACCGCGACCGCATTCAGGCGGCAGTGCTGGCGCGGCTGGGCTGGCGCATTCACCGGGTCTGGAGCCAGCCGTGGTGGCTGGATGCCAATGGCGAGCGGCAGCGCCTGCTGACGGCTGTCGCCGACCCGCCCGCGCCACTGCCCGCCATGTCCATGCCTCTTTACAAACGGTACGACCCGGCCGACATAGTAGCCGCGCCGCGCCCCATCCCGGCTTACCAGACGGCCGTACTCACCATCAACCTGAAAGGGCGCTCATTTGCCGCCTACCAGGCCGAGAAAAAGCCCCCTTTTCGCCAGAATTTGCTGGACTGGCTGGCCGAGGTGGTGGCGCAGGAAGGGCCGGTGCATCGCACGGAGGCGATGCGCCGCCTGAGTTATGCCGCCGGGTATCAGATGTTGACAATGCCGGAAGCGGTGGAGCGGTGGCTGCTGAAGGAGGGGGTGAAAAACGGCCGTATCGCCCGGCGCGGCGACTTTTTGTGGCCGTCAGACCCCATCGAACCGGTTGTGCGCGACCGGACCAACTTGCCGCCGGTATCGCGCAAGTTTGAATATATCTGCCCGGAGGAGATTGAGGCGGCGGTCTGTCTGGCGGTGGCGGATGCGCTGGGTATGGCGCTGGAGGAGATTCCGCATTTCGTGGGGCAGTTGTTTGGTTTCCGGCAGATTGGTGAGGGGTCGAAAACGGTCGTGTTCGCGGCTATCGAGCGGCTGGTGGCGGATGGGCGGCTGCAAACCACGGGCGCAGACCTTTACCTGGTCACCCCCAGCCGTGTCCAGTAATGAGTCCACGCTGATTGTTCCTGTCAGATACACCACATCTACAACGCTTAAGAACATGTCAGGTTATCGTCAAGGCCAGGTCGCAGTAACGGCCGTTTCGGAATTCGTTCAGCCATGCCCACCAGCACGGCCGTGCGCCTTTGCCCCACAAAATCGTGCCCGCCAACTGGCCGGACGGCCAGCGAATGCGCCAGATTGGCGTGGGGGCAAGTGGTTTAGTTGCGGTAGGACAGCGCCAGTTAGAACTACTGTTTGATAGCGATGGGTGAGGGGGCCGTTTTGCCCATTATATATAGAAGGGCCGCCTGCTGGCTGACAGCCCCATAACTTGCTCCCGCTGTCTGGTTTCGCCAGACGGCGGGCCGGAGAGAAACCATGTGTCGTATGACAGGAGAGCCACTTGAAAATCAGCATTGCCCAAACCAGACCGGTCACCGGTGACGTTCAGCAAAACATCTACCTACACCAGCGCTTCATTGTGCAGGCCGCCGCCGGTGGCGCCGACCTGATTGTTTTCCCAGAATTGTCGCTAACCGGTTACGAACTGACTCTGGCCCAAGAACTGGCTCTTAACCCGGAAGACGACCGTCTCCACGTTTTCCAGTCGCTGGCCGCCACCCACAACCTGACGATTGGGGTTGGCGCGCCAACCTGCCACCCGGCCGGCGTCTGCATCAGCCTGATTATTTTTCGGCCCGACAAAAGCAGGCACGTCTATTCCAAACAGCACCTACACCCCGACGAAGAAGCGTTTTTTGTCAGCGGCGGCAGCAGCCGGAATCTGATCGGCGAGGGAGACAACGTCGCTCTGGCTATCTGCTATGAGTTGTCTGTACCCGAACATGCGGCGCAGGCTTTTGCCCATGGCGCAGCGGTCTACATTGCCAGCGTCGCAAAATATGCCCACGGGGTAGACATGGCTGCTCAGCGTCTGGTTGAAATTGCCCACAGTTATGCCATGACGGTAGTGATGGCAAATGCCGTTGGTCCGGCTGACGGTGGTGAATGCGCGGGGCAAACGGCCGTCTGGAATACTCAAGGCCGCCTGGTCGCCCAACTCGACAACGCGCATGAAGGGTTAATCCTCTACGACACCGACAGGCAAAAATGGGTTAAAATGGCCGCTGTAGGATGATGCCTGTAACAACTACAGGGAGCAGGGATGATGGAAAACGACGCGCCGTCCAAAAGGGACAGAATTCGCGCCAACCAGCGGTAACAAGAGAACGATGATACGAATTGGACTCATCCAAATGCGTTGTGAAAAGGGGGCGGTGGCGGAAAACTTAACGGCCGTTGCCCACCACCTCGGCGAGGCAACACGACGCGGCATAGACATCGTTGGTTTCCCGGAGATGAATGTGACCGGCTACGCCGACCCAACCCGCTATCCAGCCACCAGGTTACGGGTGGATGGCCCAGAAGTAGACCAGTTGCTAAAAATAAGCCGGCGTTTCCCCGGCACAGTCCTGACCGGCTTCATCGAAGACAACCCCCAGGGCAAACCATTCATTACCCATACGGCCGTTCGCCAGGGGCAGTTGTTGGGCATTTACCGCAAGATAACCATCGAAGATGAAGAGGTAGCCTGGTTCTCAGCTGGGGACAGTGTGCCAGTCTTTCAACACGATGACCTGACCTTCGGCATCGCCATCTGCGCCGATATTGGCAACGAGGCCGTCTTTGCCGCCGGCCATCGCCAGGGGGCAAAACTTATCTTTGAGCTGGCAGCGCCCGGCCTGTACGGTGAGCAGGCGACCCGCAACTGGCGCGCCGGTTACGACTGGTGGGCCGGCGAGTGTCAGACATATCTCAGCGCCTATGCCCGGAAGTACGGTTTGTGGATCGCCGTGGCGACACAGGCGGGGCGGACAATAGATGAAGACTTCCCCGGTGGCGGCTACCTGTTTGCGCCAGATGGCGAACGCCTATACGCCACGCCGGATTGGTCCCCCGGAGCAGTGTATCTGGCCGTGGATGAGCAGAACCGGTCGGTGCAGGTATTGTAGACCGGGCATCACCCTCAAGGAAGCAACGGGTGAAGTCATGCTTCTCTATCGTCGCCCTGACTTTCATCTGCCAGGCCGCCTGACCCTACGGATACGACATGATTCAGAAGTACAAAGTTGCCGCCTACATTACCCAGGCCGACTGGCTGCTGGTCTTCTCCGAACCGGCGTATCCGGAGGCCGGGACACAAATCCCTGGCGGAACCATGCAGTCAGGCGAAGACCCGGACAGCGCCGTGCTGCGTGAAGCCGAGTAAGAGACCGGACTGACCGGACTGCGCATCCGGCGTTTCCTGGGAACGCGGGTGTACCATTTGCTGCTGGCGCCCGGGGACAGCGTGACCATCCACCGGCGCTTTTACCAGTTAACCTATGACGGCCCTCTGAACGTCAATGGCTGGCGGCATTGGGAGACAGACCCGTCAGACGGCAGCCCGGAACCGATTGAGTTTTCCCTGCGTTGGGTCAGATTCCCCCACGAAGTGCCCGAACTCAGCGTTGGTTTTGGGGATATGTTGCCATTCATTGAGTTTGTAGGCGAAGCCTTCTTCGCCTCGCGTCAGGGCGTCAAACACGACGCGCGCATCGGCAATATCTAAAAAGTGCGCCGTTAATGCGCTGGCGCCCGCACTGCGCCGATAGCTGCCGCCGTACAGACGAACCTTGCCCAGTTGCAGGCTGTCCTCAACGTGCAAGAAGCGGGACTGGGTCACATGGCTGGCAATGCGCACGCGCATGGGAACAGATGGCTCTGGTAAGGGATTGTTCATGGAAACCTCCTGGAATTGCGGATTGCGGATTGCGGATTATTACGGCCGTTGGCGGTGGTTATGCCTTTCGGAGCAACCACCGCCTGTCTGGAGTGGTAACGGCGGATAGGGTAAATCGGTTGGTAGGGTCAGATAGCGCGGGATGAAACAGAGGGTGACCGGCCGGGCGGCCACTGCCGTTGCTGTCCGCGCCGCCGTCGGATAGAAACGATGGCTCAGCCAGTCGCAGGCGTACTCGTTGCGCACAGCGACCACCCAGAACGAAGGCGTGCAGCCCGTCGCCACGATGCGGCTGCTGGCTAGCCAGGTGTTGAAGGTGACAACGGCCGTTTGTCCCCGCAGTTCGGCCAGAGTGAGCCGCCATAAGTTGTCCAGTGTAGGTGACATACAAACTCCGGGGTTCCTCGGCAGTGTGGCAAGGTTTTAACCAGTACTGAGGTGAGTGCCGTGACATCGCTATCTTCCATCAAATAAAAAGGCTTCACCAGTGTGATAAGTGAAGCCTCAAACGCTGACTGTGTGGACTGGATGACGTTCTCCGAACACCATCCTGGAATTATCGGTTACGAATCTCGGGCAACGGCAACTAATATTTCGTTCGCCCGGTACACACGGTTGCGCGCCTGACCAGTGATCTCGCTGATAATGCCCGCTTTCTCCAACTGAAACACATATCTTTGCGCCACAGAATAGTTGACCAACAACATCTGACTTAATTGCGGAATATCGAATATTGGCTGATTAAAAAGCCAATCAATGACTTGCAGTAAACGGGCGGCGCTCCGTGTTTGTTGGAACTGTCCCCGATACCCATCGCGCAAAGCTTGCAGACGCTGTATGCGCCGTACGCTATCGGCCGCCTGGGTCTGTACCCCATAGAGAAAGTAACTTAGCCACTCATCCCAGGCCCCTTTCTGACTGACAGCCAGCAGGTGGTCGTAATACGCTTGCCGATTTGCTTCAAAATAAGCGCTCAAGTAAAGAACTGGCTGCGACAGCAATCCCCAATCATGAAGTAACAGGGTGTTTAACAGACGCCCAACACGGCCGTTCCCATCCAGGAAGGGATGAATGGCTTCAAACTGATAGTGTACCAGGGCTAAGCGAATCAGGGCCGGCAAATCATCCCGTTCGTGGATGAATTTCTCCATGTCGTTGAGCGCCTGGTTCATGTCATCAACGGGCGGCGGCACATAAGTCGCCGTTTGAATCGTACTGCCTGGCGCGCCAATCCAGTTTTGACTGCGACGAAACTCCCCAGGCGTCCACTGCTCACCGCGCACCCCCTTCAGCAAATGAGCGTGGAGTTCGCGCATGAGCCGCAAACTCACCGGCAAGGTGGCGAGACGCGCCAACCCATATTGCAACGCCAGGACATAGTTTCGTACCTCTTGCACGTCCTCAGGAAATTCAAACAATGTCAACTGTACAGCCTCAAAAGCATATAAGTCACCCAAAGAAGCGCGTGTACCTTCAATGCGCGATGACAGCACAGCCTCGCGGCGAATCAAAGGTTGAATGAGCAGGTTAGGATTGGGCAACATCGAAGCCAATCCTGCCAGTTCGCCTAAAGCGCGATCCGCTTTTGATAGGGCGGTTACCAATCCCGCTGACCAGGCAATATTGGGCGGCAGTGGCTGAGGAATGAACGTCCAATAGCCTTTAGGATGCCGGACTACACGTCCTGGTGTACGAGCGCTGTGAAAATCTTCTGGTTGCATGTCGTTATTCTCACCAACGATAATAAGCTATCTCTTATTACCATTATACGCCGGAAATGATAATAAAAGATGATTTGCCACTGACTAAATAAGCAATCTGGGCATGGTTCATTTGAAGTGAATTCATCTTTACAAATAGCGACACGGAGGTTCACAGAGAAGACACGGAGAAACACGGAGAAAAAGCAAGTTAATCCTAAATCTCTCCGTGAAACTCTGTGACTTCTCCGTGTAACTCCGTGTAACTGTTTTTGAAATCGTAAAGGACGATCTACTTTGATATTGAACCATATTCCGCAGCGTCTAACAGCGTCTCCCCCCGCCCGATGGCCCGCAGCCGTTCCACCTCGGCCATCTCCGGCGCGATGGGGCGCTGGCGGTGGACGCCAAAGAGGACAATCTGGCGGAAGCGCTCATACTCGCCGTCGGGGAAGCGGTAGACCTGCACGTGTTGGAAGTAGGCGGTCAGGTAGTCGGCCAGCTTGCGGCTGCGCAGGATGTGGCGCGGCACGACGTAAACCAGCAGACCGCCCGGCTGCAAGTACGGCCGTGTGCGCCAGAGGAACTGGTATTCGGCACGGCCGTTGGACCCGCCCATCCCCTGTTCTTCATCATCCCGCAGGTAGGGCGGGTTGAGGTAGAGCAGGTTGTAGCCGCTGCGGGGACTTTTCAGGCTCAAGTAGCTGTCGTGGAGCAGGAATTTCGGATTGCGGATTGCGTAATCTGTCTCCAATCCGCAATCCGAAATCCGCAATTCTTTCCTGGGCTATTTTCGCCCGGTCTTCGTGCAGCTCGACGCCGTAAGGTTCCAGGCCCAGGCTCTCGGCCAGGGCGACCAGCGCTGCGCCTTCACCGCCGCACGTGTCCAGCAGACGGCCACCGTGCGGGGCGGTGATGTGGCTGGCGATGAGGGACGTAACAGTCGGGGGCAGGGGGAAGTACCCCGCTTTTTCGATATTGGCGAGTCGGGTCATGGTTGTTTCCTTTTAGCGAGAGCTAGAGCGAGAGCTAGAGCGAGAGCTAGAGGGGAGAGATAGAGATAGAGTAAGAAGAGAGAGGGAAGATGGATGGAAATAGCCTGTCTTTCTCAGAGAATAAGGTTCGCCCCATCAGGCGCGTTAGCGCCAGGGTTCGGGCCGCAACGCCTGTCACGGGACAGCGTAAAGGGTATCGTCTCCTCTCGCTTCCTGTTGGGCGATAGGAGCAGGAGGCATGAATGATGAAGTCGGCGACAGTGGAAAAAGAGAAAATGACGTGGCGGAAACCCCGGCTGCTGGGGCGTGAATACGAGCTGCCACTGAAAGGGCAGCCGTTGGCCTATCTCCGACAGACGGGCTGGTGGCCGGTGCAGGCGCACGTCTTTGAAGGGGTGGGAACCACAGACCCGGTGCTGCGCGCCACGCACAGCGGCGTATGGCGGCAGAAGCTGCACGTCAAAACGCTGGATTACCGCTTGCCGCAGATGACTCCCGCTGCTATTCTTGATATGGTATTGTTCCAATAGCTGAGGCTCCCCTCAACCAGGAAATTGGGTTACGCCAAGCCCGGTTTCATCAACATATACAGGAGGAGAATGTTATGCCCCGGCACCTTTTATGGTCTCTCAAAGTTTCCGTTTTACTTTTTACTGCGTTGCTGGTTTTCACCTACTTCGCCAACACATCTCCAGCCAATACCTGGAACAGTGAAATATTGCCCGGACCGACTGCGCCGTAGGCGCAGCTGGTCGCGGCGCTGGCTTTTTTGCCCTACGCCAATTCAGACGGTCATTCGATGAACGCAGTATTGTCGGACACGCCTGCACTGAGTGAAACCGAAGTGGCCGTTACCCTCTCTGCCTATCCCACCACGCCCGACCGTCAACTGAATACCACTTCCCGGCAAACGCTGGGGACACAGCCGGCCCGCGCCATGTGTGCAGCCGACCAACTGAGCGCCTCGCCGAACGGCCGTTACCTGCTCATCCAATACAACTGCGAAGCCGCCCTCTTTGCCATTTTGCAAGATTTACAGACTGGCAAAGAAACCACCCTGGCACGGGGCTATTTTCTTGACTGGTCGCCCGACGGCGACTGGCTGCTGTTCCGCCAGACAGACGAAGACGCTATCTGGTTGGTACAGGCGGCGACGGGCAGCCGGCAGACGCTGCCCAATCTGCCGGCCGGCGTCTACAACGCCGCCTTCCACTTTGACGGGCAGACGGTGGTGCTGGCCGCCAGCCAGGGATTGGGGCTGGGCAGCGAATTGGGCGTCTATCATCACCTGGCGACGACCAGTTACACACGGTGGCAAACCTTTCCGCAGCAGGTCGTCGCTTATCCGCGCTGGTCGCCGGATGGCACAAAGCTGGCCTACATCCTGATGCCGGACAGCAACCAGCCCTTCACCGTGGGTGAATTGTGGCTGGCTGAGCCGGGGACGGGCGCGCCAACCCAACTGCTGGACGCCGTAGACGCCGGGCACGGCTACCCGCCCGTCTGGTCGCCAAATGGTCAAAGCCTGGCCTATGTGCGCCGTGAAAACCCGGACAGCGTGCGCGCCGACCATCTGGCTGCGGCGCTGCGCAGCAATCTGATGCTGGCGAACGCCGCTGCCGGTCAGACCACGCCGCTGACCAGCTTCCCGGACAGCCTGGTATACGACGCCATCTGGTCGCCGGATGGGGCGCAGTTGGCTTTTACGGCCGATGACGCTATCTGGCTTGTCAGCCCCGGCCAATCGTCCACACAAATCACCCAATCCATGACCGCTCGCCATCCAGCCTGGCTGGTGGAAAACAATTAGAAATGAGGCGCGGGAGCGAGAGAAGATGCTGCTTCGTTCCTTGCGCCTCATTCTCTCCCGGAGGATGCTATGATTCAACGAATCCTTTTCTTGATCTGTTTGGCCTGCTTATTGTTGGTAGGGTGTGGGACGGAAGGGGAGATGGTTGCGGAAGCTGCCCCCACCGCTGCCCAACTACCTGCTGCCGAGACGCCAATAGCAACGGAAACGGCCCAGCCGACGCCCACCCCCAACGCAACCCCGGCGCCTGCGACCCACACCCCCACATTGCCGCCGCCAACCAACACGCCTACTACCACGCCCCAACCCACAGAAACGCAAATAGCTACAGCTACATCTTCATTAGCTTTCCCCTTATCACCTCAGGGCGCCATCTTTTTTCTTTGGAGCACCGTTCCGCCGCCAGATGGTTCTGATCCATCTCTGACTACAGACTTATATGTTGCTTATCCGGGTAATTCACCCGATAGATGGGATGTACGGCCCCTCATCCCTGACCTTTTCGGTTTTACCTTGATGAAAGCATCCCCAGATATGTCTTATCTTGCCATTCTTTTTTCTGAGAATGAAGAACAAGCCTGGAATGAAATGCGAGGAGTAGGGCTTTATAACTTTGAACAAAAGGCTTTTAGCAACCTAACTGGTAGTGAGTGTTGTCTATATGGATTCGACTGGCTGCCGCAATCACAAGCTGTTCTTTATTCTCAAGTTAACAATTTGTTCCAAATTGACATTGGTGAAGAATCCTCACCAAGTCAATTAACTGATGATTGGTTATCTCAATCTGGAACTGAAGTTTTCAACCCGGTGATTTCACCTGATGGAAACTGGGTGGCTGTTACTCTGTCTTCTAACCAAATGGCAGTCTATAACATGACAACCGGTCATTTCACTACTCTGGCAGAGGAGGTTCCTTATCCTTCCAGTCACCGGGTCATTACATGGTCACCAAATAGTCAAATGTTGGCTTTTACAAGCACCTTTGAGCAAGGATTGTTTGTGGCAAACATGGACTCAATGGCAGTCGTTCAGTTGGAAAATGTAAACACACGTTGTTTACCGGCGTGGTCATCAAAAACGCTCTTACTTGCTTATACGTGCGATAACAGCTTGTTTTTATGGGATGCAAAAACACAAGTTGCCGAAGAAACAGTTAATGGAGACATCGTAGGAATACCTGTCTGGTCGCCTAACGGTTCAACGATTGCCGTAAACGTAGTTATAGGCGAAAAAAAAGGGTTTCTACTTATCGACCCTAATGATGGCCGCCAACAGTTTCTCGATACAACAGATGTGGCAGCTCCTTCTCTATGGCCTCCAGCAATTTGGTCTCCAGATGGAGAATGGCTCTTGTATCTTTCCGAACAACCTGACCAGACTGGTTATTATGTTATGAACAAAACGAACAACATACCTTATCTTGTCTTAAATACCACTGGATTGGGAACACCACATGATTTGGTTTGGTTTCATGATGTGGCGTCTTTACCTTAAAAAATAAAAACAGGAGGAATTCGATGAGAAAACGAGCTTTTATCTATATGCTCTTTTTACAGGTTGCACTTTTTAGTGCTGTCCTCTGGTATGGGAAGTTTGCTGCAAAAGAAGCTGTATTTGCATATCAGGTAGAATCAACGTCAATCCCTTTCTTAGGCCCCATTTATTATGGGCAAGAAGCCATTCTCAATGTATTTGACCATGAGTTGCCACTCTTTAGACCAACACCCCGCTGTGGCCGGTCTTCCAGACCGTGCCACTTGGTTGCATGTATAGTTGCTTGGCAAAATCGTAATTTTGGGAGGATGTGATGACTCGATTACACTTGTTTTTATTGGGCTGTGTTTGTTTGCTGCTGGTAGTTGGATGTGGGGGAGAAGGGGAAAGGGTTGCGGAAGCTGCGCCCACACCTACCCAACTGCCTGTTACGGGAACGCCAACGGAAACGGCCGTTCCGCCCACTTTCACCCCACTACCGGCTACGGAAACGGCCGTGCCGCCTACCGCAACCATTGCTCCCACTAACACCGCTGCATCTTTGCCCACTACCATACCGACAAATACTCCTATCCCGTTGCCGCCGCCGCCAGGCCAGATTGTTTTTCTATGGAATCCAGAGCCGGTAGACCCTACCGGGCCGCAGCCGCAAAACCTGTATTTTGCCAAACCCGGCAATGCGGCTGGCGAGTGGGAAATGGAAACGACGCTAACAGACTTGCACGGCGCTGGCCTGTATTTATCACCTGACGGCACAAAGTTTGCTGCCAGGCTGTTTGAGGATACCGATGGAAATGGGATTGTTTCTACCATGGGCACGGCAGATTATTCAAACGTCTATCTTTACCCATTATCGGATAAAACTCTAACCCGATTAACAGACACTGAAATCAAGGGCACTGTCCAGGTCAGTTGGCTGCCGGACAATCAACAGTTTACTTACACGTTGAATAAGGATATTTTCCTTTTCGATTTGGCAAACTCAACTTCCACCCGGTTACTTAGTTTTCCAGGACTTATCACTTTTCACCAATGGTCACCTGACGGCCGTTGGTTGGCTATTGTTTCTAGGTTATCAGATGAACCAGCACCCGCAGGAGAATCCCACAGACTTGGTTTGTATGACACAGAAACAAATAACCTGATTTCTGTGGTTAGCAAACTGGGAGGAAGCAGTATAAGTTGGTCTCCAAGCAGTCAATGGTTCGCATTTTCCAGCATCGAACAGGGTTTATACGTCACTTCCATAAATGATCTTGTGCCAATCCAATTAGATGCTGGCCTCAGTTTTTCTTCCTGGTCGCCTGATGGTCAGTGGCTGGCTTTTACGTCTCAAACAGGCGCTGTAAGTCTGAATTTGTGGAACCCAAATACGCAGTTAATCGAACGCTTATTGGAGGGAAACGGCCGTTTTTCACGCCCCATATGGTCACCTGATAACCAACACCTGGCTGTTGCGCTGAATACCGAAGAAGAATCAAGTTTGGTTATCGCCGACATAGTTAATAAAACCACCAATACTGTATTGATTGGTCCAAAACCTGTACCCGACCCTGGTCCAGCTCGATGGCCGCTAGAAACCTTGAGTTGGTCGCCAGATGGACAGTGGATACTGTTTGAGGCTTCAGGAAAAGACAACCGCAACTTTTCAGTGGTCAATTATGCCAACGGAGAACTATTTGTGGTTCTCGACTTTACCGGTTCAGATGTGCCGGAGAATGTTTATTGGCTGCCATAAACGAGATCTATGTACAAGCTGTTTTTGGTGACCCCCGCTGTGGCCGCATCTCAGCCGAAGGGATGCTCTTCCAGACCGTGCCACCTGCTGGCCTGTATAGGTATTTGCCAAAATCGTCGTAAGTCTTGGAGGACGTGATGACTCGATTACACTTGTTTTTATTGGGTTGTGTTTGTTTGCTGCTGGTAGTTGGATGTGGAGGAAAAGGGGAACCGGTAACGGCCGTTACCCCCATGCCCAGTACACCTGCAACAGAAACGGCCGTTCCGCCCACCCCTACCCAGCCACTTGCTACAGATACGCCGGTGGGGATGGAAACGGCCGTGCTGCCCACCAATACCGCCACAGTTTCTCCTACAACGGCCACTTCGACTGCGCTCAGTGCAGGCGTACTCACCGAAACACCCACAAATACACCTGTACCTCTGCCACCATCGCCAGGGGAAATCGTTTTTCTATGGAGTCCAGAACCAAAATATGATTATGGCCCGCTGCCACAAAACCTGTATTTTGCGAAACCAGGTGATGTGGCGGGGGAGTGGGAAATGGAAGCGGCTCTCACCGAACTTCATGGCGCTGGCCTATATCTGTCACCTGACAGCACAAAATTTGCTATCAGACTGTTTGAGGACACCAATGGAGACGGAATTGTCTCTACTCGGGCAGAAAATTCAAACGCCTATCTCTACCCACTAGCGGACAAGACTTTAACCCGTTTGACAGCAACCGAAATCAGAGGGGCTGTCCGGGTTGGTTGGCTACCAGACAACAAACAATTCACTTACTCATTGCAGAAGGATATATACCTCTACAATCTGGAAGACTCAACTTCCAGGCAAATTCTTAGTTTCCCAGGACTTATCTATCTACACCAATGGTCGCCTGACGGCCGTTGGTTGGCTATCGTCTCTTCCATATCAGATGAACCCGCACCTGGTGGAGAATCTCACAGGCTTGATCTTTATAATAGGGAAACAAACACTTTAATTTCATTAGTTGACAAAATGGGATTTAGTGGCGTGGACTGGTCTCCAGACAGTCAGTGGTTGGTTTTTAATTATGATAGCAACCACGGTTTGTTTGTCACTTCTGTCAACGAGTTGACACCAATCGAACTGGTAAGTTCTGGTCTCAGCTTTGCTTCCTGGTCGCCAGACAGCCAATGGCTGGCCTTTACGACAGATATTGGCGCTGGAAACCTGAATTTATGGAACCCAAACACTCGTTCAACTGAAACCTTATTCGGGGGAAACGGTCGTATGACGCAGCCCATTTGGTCTCCCCATAACAACCGCCTCGCTATTGCTCTTAATGGTGAAGAGGAATCCAGCCTGATTGTGGCTGATGCAGTTCTTAAAACCACCAGCACAATATTAGTTGGGCCAAAACCTGGTCCTCCCGGCCCGTTCCGCCGGCCACTAAAAACATTGCATTGGTCACCTGATGGACAGTGGATAATGTTTGAGGCTTCAGGAGAAGACAATCAAAACTTGTCAATGATTGATTACTCTACCGGAGACCTGTTCACCGTACTTGATTTCACCGAAATGACCACACCTGATAACGTCTATTGGCTTCCATAAATCATACCCACCTAAATATTATTTCCGGAGATAACGATGAACAAAAATCATTTACTGACCACCATCTGTATTCAAGTAACATGTCTATGTGTCATTATCTGGATTCTTACAGACAATTCCGTTGCTTCCGTAAAAGCACATGCAGCCTATCAAGAACCTACAGCCACGCCTACTTCCCTCGCTGTGGCCGGTCTTCCAGACCGCGCCACCTGCTGGCCTGCATAGGTATTTGCCAAAATCGTCGTAAGTCTTGGAGGATACCATGACTCGAGTATACTTGTTTTTACTGTGCTGTGTTTGGTTGCTGCTGGTAGTTCGATGTGGGGGAGAAGGGGAAAGGGTTGCGGCCGTTTCGACTCCGCTCAACGCAAGCACACCTACCCATGCGGTTGTGCTAACAAATACGGCCGTTCCGCCCACTCCTACTCAGCCACTTGCTACAGATACGCCGATGGGGATGGAAACGGCTTTGCTGCCCACCATTACTGTCACAGTTTCTCCTACAACGGCCGTGCCCACCGAAACACCCACCATCACCCCAATATCCCTACCGCCTTTACCCGGTGAAATCTATTTCTTTTGGGACTCAAAGCATTTACCTCGTGGTGAGGTGTTTGATCCTGTTCAAACCCTTTACCGAATTTCAGGTGAAAACCTTAAGGATGTGGAAATTTCTACGGTTGCAGACGAAATTATAGGTTGGCCTTACATTTCACTTTCGCCAGATAAAACAGCTTTTCTGTTTACAAAGCTAGAAGACAGGAATGGTGATGGAAATGTTAGCTTTGAAGGTTATAACCAGGGTTTCGATGGGCCAAACATTTTCACCTATTCTTTGATCAATCGATCTGTAACACGAATAACTAAAGATTTCCCAACTGTCATTAACCCTGAATGGGGAGAAGGGGATGAAACGATTCTTTTTGGTCAATCCACGTCTGGTCTTTCGTCTATTCATGTGGCTAACGGAATAACACAGCTTGTTGCAGCTTTTCCCGAAGATCTTATTACCTGGACAGACGTTTCTCCCAACGGTCGCTTAATAGGCATCAATCTTGATTCGATTCTAATCAGCATTGTTGATCAACAAACTGGTGAAGTTACTGGCGTGACTCATGAAATAGGCGGTCTGGGAGTGGAAAGAGCATGGTCTCCTGATAGCAAGTGGCTTTTGTTAAACCAACCTTTCACCAACCGTAGATTTCTTGTCAATGTGCAAACATTGACGGCAAGTCCCTTAATGGGACTGACCTCTTTCCAGTCATTTGCGTGGCCGCCTGATAGCCAAAAGCTAACGTTCGTTCAAGATACAGGAGACGGTTCGAGCCTGATGTCTTTGGATCCGACCGATCTATCCACTCGAAAATTATTCAGTGTACCGGGGAGTATCCACAATCTATTTTGGTCTCCTGACGGTTCGCATTTGGCCATGACTATTTCTGTGGGAGAAAAAATTGCTCTTCACATTTTGGATGCGGAAACTGGCGAGCTTCGTGAATTGTGGCAAAACAGCGACTCTAAGCGGTTCTATATAGCTGCTTGGTCACCAGATGGAGAGTGGCTTTTGTTCTTTCGTGGTCGGGGGTGGCCATTGTCACATGGCCCAGATGATGAAGCTGGTATCTATATCACTCATCAAAGCGGTGGGGAGGCGCACCTGATCCTGGACACATCAAATGCATCCGACCCCTACGGCTTTTTCTGGTTACCAGAAATACAAGTTCCATAGGTTATGAATTATTAGCGATGACTATGGAGGAAATCATGGCAAAGAAAACAACAGTAATTACAATTGTTATTCAGTCAATTTGTTGGAGTGTAATCGGCTGGCTTATATTCAAAAATAGCCTCACGCCAGCTAACGCTTTGCTTCAAGTGCCGACGCCGCGACCTTTTCTCGGACCGGTTTATTATAATCAGGAGGATATTTGGCAAGTTTTTGATCATAACTTGCCATGCGCAAGTGTGTGTGACGATGGTAACGTTCATGTTGTTCACCATGACGGTAGCCAACACTATCCTGTTACACCTGTCCCTTCAGGGGAGCCATATATTCCTGGCGGCTATGGATATGATCAGCATGCTGGCATAGACTACAGTCTCAAGTATGAGCCTGTATTAGCAGCTGCTAACGGGATAGTAGAAGAAGCGAACTGGTATAATCCTTCTAACCACAGAGCCAGTTATGGCTTGTATGTTATTCTTGACCATACGCCTGAAACGAATTACGAAACATGGTATGGGCATTTGAGTGTGTTGACAGTCCAAGCTGGTGATGAAATTACCATAGACTCAAATGATCCAGGAAATCGAAATCGTATTTTAGGAATTAGCGGTAATACGGGGGCGGTTTTGGGAAATTGTGGGACTGTTCCCGACGATCCTAATTGTGCCCAGCACCTTCATTTTGAAATCCGTTTAAGCAATCAGGGATATAAGCCAGTAAATCCATATGGCTGGGTCGCACCAACAGAGACAGTTGATCCCTGGTCGGTCTACGTTAATCCATCAGGTACACCAGCAGGAGCAGTTAGTTATAACTTATGGGCAACGCCACCCGCTCTTGTCTCTTATGCTGACCAATACCCTGGCACAAACGTGCCGCCTGTCCCTGAACCGGCCGTAAACAATCCACGTATGATCATTGATGACCGTTCGGCCGATTTCGTTTCGGCTTATGCCGGTGGCATAGATCCGTCTTCGTCTACCATCGATCCCGCTTACCCGGAGTGCTGGCAGCCGGTCTCAGATAGCGCCGCGTATAACCTCGCTTACCGCCGCGTCCCCGTCAGCGCCACAGGCATCCCCACCTGCGGCGCTTTTTGGTACGTCCGGCCGGATGCCTTCACCCCGCCTGGCGATTATGACGTCTTCGTCCACGTCCCACCGGGCGATGACCAGACGTTGGGCGCGGCGTACACCATCCGGCACAATGGGCAAACCCACACTGCCATCGTCGTCCAGGCTGCCTATCCTAACAACGAATATGAACATGGTCCCTGGGCCTATATCGGCCGTTACGATTTTGCCATGCAGCCCGGCGTCACGGAGTACGTCCGGCTGACCAACGCCACAACCGTCAGCGAAACAAGCCCAAACGCCCATGTTGTGGCCGACGCCATTATGCTGGCCCCGGCCGAATTCACCTCGCCGCCCGGCGATGAAATTTACGTCTCCTTTGCCGGCAGCGGCACGGCCGGCAACATTCCCTATGCCGACGAAGACATTCTGGCCTACAACGCCGTCACCGGCGAGTGGTCCCTGCTGTTCGATGGTTCAGACGTCGGGCTGGCCGCCAGTAACGTGGATGATTTCGATTTCCGGGAAGGCGACATTTATTACAGTTTAACCCGTTTAGGGTCAGGTATCGGTGGTAATTTCACCCAACTTTATCGCTTTTCCCCCACTTCGCTGGGAACAGATACAGCCGGAACCATCAGGGAGTTTTTTGCCCACAGCCAGTTGGACAAACCTGCAGGAGATGTAGATGCGTTCAGCTTTGGTCCTGACGGCCGTTACCTACTTAGGGCCTGTAAAAGAATAAGTTCCTGCACCGTAAGTTTGATAACAAGGGGCAAGTGCGGGAAGTAATAAATTTACGGACCCTTAGTACAGTGGGCACGGCCGTTACCGGCGGCGGCAGCTTCGATGATGAGGATGTGTTCGCCTACAGTGTCGCTACGACACTGTTCGAACCCTTTTGGGATGGTACGGCATTTAACTTGACCACCGAAGCCGAAGACGTCAACGGCCTCTGGGCAGACCCGACTAACAACAAGCTCTACCTGACAACGGTCGGCGCCTTTGCCATACCCGGCAGCAGCGGCGACGGCGCAGATATATTCATCTGTCGCATAGGGGGTGGGTGCGACCCCGGCCTATTCTGGAACGGGTCGGCGCATGGCCTGGGTACGGCCCAAGTGGACGGCCTATCCCTGGCTTCCGAGCCGTACGCTTTATGTGAGACATTCGCCAACGGTGGTTTTGAGCAGCAATTCCGCTGCTGGGCAGCAACCTCGCAGTTTACCGACATAAAGTGGTTGCCTACGACAAATGAAGCCTACTCCGGCCGGCTCAGCGCCAAAGGCGAGATTATCTTCCCACAACTCGCTTCTACAGACGCTTTTCTGATAAGCTCGCCCCTTGCCGTACAACCCAATACCCGCTATCGTTTCCAATTCTTTGGTAAGAAAACTGGTCCTGGAGTAGATACAGATATTTGGTCTATCCACGCAAGCGTCAGGTGGTTCCAAAACGGACAACCTCTTGGCTTACCAACCGATGTTGGCGGATTCCATTGGAACGCCTACCCTACAGATTGGACTTTATTCTCTATCGAGTCTGTATGTCCACCTCCGGGGGCAGACGTGGGACGATGGCAATT
Source organism: Candidatus Leptovillus gracilis (assembly GCA_016716065.1). NCBI lineage: Bacteria > Bacillati > Chloroflexota > Ardenticatenia > Promineifilales (SeqCode) > Promineifilaceae (SeqCode) > Candidatus Leptovillus > Candidatus Leptovillus gracilis. The sequence goes on from JADJXA010000025.1 coordinate 156,305, forward strand.
TGTTTTACAGCAAACATCTAATTCCAGCGGAGCACCGCCGGTTGAATTGTTCATGGAAGACGTTTCCATTACCTCACAACCCGGCGCGTGTCCTGTTCATTAAAACAAGACCAGGGGCTGAGTTTAATAATTTCCTGGAATGTGGCGATTTCACGGCTGTGGTTGGTTTCGCCTAGCAAGACCCGATAGGTTGGCTCGAAGGTCGGACCGTTCATCGGGGGATTAGGGCGTGGAGATTGGGGGACGGCCGTTTCCATTGGTTGGACGGCCGTTGCCTGCTCCTAAACTGCCTGGTGGTGCTCACCCGGCAGATAATTGCTCTGCCTCGTCGCTATCAGCCGCCGCACCGCTCTGCAACCGCTTGCGCTGTTCCAGATACGATTCGTCGCTAATCACCTCTCGCCCATGTTCCCGCTCAAACGCCAACCGCGCTGCGCCCGCCGCCCGGCCGCCCTTGTCCGCCGCCGCGATGTTCTCCTCATACCCCTGGGCATCGTCTACGCGCACGTTGGCGATGGTCGCCTGCTCGGCGACGTTGATGAATGCCAGTTCCAGCCCCGTCATGTGGTCGCGCACTTCCCCTTTCTCCACGCCCTTGTGGGCGCGATGTTCCGATGGGGTCATGCCGAAGGCGCCGCGATGGACAACGGCCGTGAGCAACCCATACTGCTTCCCCTGCACCCCCCGCGCCTTCCATTCATCGGTCAGCTGGTTGCGCGTCTCTATCGTGATCTGCCGCTGCTTAATCCACGCCTCGTCATACCCCTGGCGCAGATAGCGCTGCCGCACCGCCGCCATCGCCGACTCCGCATCCCCGGTGAAGGCGGCGTCGAGGATGAGATGGGCTTCTTCCTGGAATTGCACTACTTTAGCCCGCAGCCGGTCATCTTTGATTCGCCCGGCGCTGATCCCGAAAAGGAAACCGCTCAGATATTGTCGCGGTAAACAGATGACAGCCCGGTTTTGCCCCCCAGTCTCCCCCTGCGTATTCGTTACGAAGACGGAGAGGGTCCGGATTTTCTTCGCCAACACCGCATCACGCTTGATCCGGTTGAACTGCGACCCCCAGGAGAGACCCAACGCCTCGACAATCGGCCGCAGCGCCACGTAGATTTCGCCATCTTCGCCCAACTGGACGATAAGCCGGTCCTCATAGAAGGGGATAGTCACTTCGCCGATAGAGATGAGTTCCTGGTCTGTTGTCTCGCTCATAGTCGCCTCTTTGTTTTGAATCGTCCGGTTTTCAGCAGGCTGTTTTCTTAGCCAAATTATATCCTCGATAGAACAGCCGCCACCAAGTGGATGTGGTAGGTGACCAGATTGGGGTACATGCTTCCTCCAGAAAACAAAACGGCCGTCGCCCCTGATGAAGTGGCGACGGCCGTGATAGACAACGACGCGGTTTGCACAGACGGCAGCGGCTATCTCTGCCGCAGCGAGTTAATCGGCAGCAACAGCCTCCCTAACCAATGGCGTCGGTGCGGCCATCTCTCTGAGACGACCCAATTCCCTCTCCAACCAGGAGCGACGGGCCGCCAATCGTTCCTCAAGCTCCTCCGGCGTTGCCGGTCGCCAATGCTCTACCCCTAAAGTGCGCTGAGGCGATACTTCCAACATGTCGTAGGGTCGAGCATTGCCGACGTTGCGCGGGAAGCGGACCAATAAGCAAACGGTTTCCGTAAACTGGCTGCGCAGAACATCCACGATAACCGCAATCTCCCCGTTCGCATCCACCACCATGCCTGGCGCCAGGCTGCTGATCAGGTCAGAAAATGTCTGGTTTTCGGCCATAGGTAATCACGTACTCCACATAGTTCTCAATCTGACTGCTGCTCTCGAACTGCTCATACACGCCCATCTCGCGCAGGATCAGCCGCAGTTTGTAATGCTCACCCCAGGCAGAGCCAGAGGAAGTGGAGCGAATCTCCATGAACTCCACATACGCTTGCCGGAGTCGTTCGATTTCTTCTGGATAAAAATCCCCTTCGCGCATATTCACTCTCAATGCCTTGTATCCACGCTCATTATACAACAGGGTGAACCCGAAAAAGCAACCCATCCTTATAGTAGATGCCCGACAGTGTACGACAAGGGAACCAACTCCTTCAGCGGAAAGCGCTTCTTACCATCTAAGGCCGCCCACAACTGGCGCACGTCGTCCGGCTGGCTGCGGCACTTGCCGTTGCTCTGATGCCATCAGGAACATCGCCTGAAGCATCACCAATTCAAGAAAATAGAAACGGCCGCGCCTCTCGCGCCCCTTCTCCCGCTACCAGGGTGACCACGATGGTCACTTCCTGCCCCGCCAGCGGGTCTTCGACGGTTAACGTTGTGTTCATAGAAACCTCGTTTTACTGGCAACATAAAAAGGCCGCTGGTTCTTCCAGCGGCCTGATTGTTACCTGATTCAATTGGCTATACGTCTAAAGGCGTGTCGGCACAGGGCTAATCCGCAGCGACAGGCAGGGGTAGGGGAGCAACGGGGGGCAAAGTCTGCCGTCACGGCCGTTTCTAACAGGCGAGCGACAGCCCCATCTAACAATCGCTGGTGAGTGTCAATCTCTCGCCGCAGCTCAACCATCGTTCCCTGCTGGACGGCTTCTGGCTGCAAACGCACATCAATATACTCTGGTCCATAGCCGCGAAATAGGTTGCGTACCGTTTGCACCCGGATGATAGAGAGGTCGCCATTCTCAGCGAAGTGGGTCTCCAAAACGACACCATGCCAGTTATGAATCTTCACCACGTCGCCCACCGCTAAGATTGAATCTGGTACCATAGCTGAATCACCTCCTCGGCCAACCGCATCGCTTCCGTTTAGTCGAATGTGGCCCGCGTGGTTCCATACATGGTGGCCGCGAAACCACCGATGATCACGTAGTGGATGTTGAACTGTTCCAACTTAAGCAGGATGTCGAGAAACAAATTGGGTATGGTCTTCGTTTGAACCAACAGTGGTCCGTCATTCCCGCGAAGGCGGGAATCCACTGGCGAACATGGATTCCCGCCTTCGCGGGAATGACAAAGCGTGGCCGAAGTGAAGACTATCCCCAACAAATTGAGGCCGGGGTTTGAGGCGATGGGCACGTTCTATTTCCTCCAGCAGCTTCAGATCAAGCGCCGCTTCGGGGGGCAGATCAGGGTATTGTCGGCGCAGCCGCCCACGGATGATTCCGACCAATAAGGCTCGCGCATCCAACATCGCCTGAAGACGCTGCCCTGGTGAAAGAGGCAGGCGCAGCCGCATCAATTCGATGTCTGTATGGGTGAAGTGGGGCAAACGATTTTTATCCATATCCGTTACCTGTACTGCCCTATACTGGCATTGTATCATGTTCCGCCCACGGCTAATACTCCTCTAGCAGCCGAACGGCCGGTCGGCTGCGGTAATCACCCAGAGGCGCGTCGTCTCGTCATCGCCCGCCGCGACGTTGTAGGCGGAGAAGATGCGCAACCCTTCTTTGAGAGCGATGTCGTTTTGCCGCCTGTCGAAAGGTTCCAGCTCCCCCCAGTCTCCGGCCGCATGGCGAGCGATGTAGGGCGTTGGGTCAATGCCCAGCGCCGCCACCCCCGGCGTCATCACCACCTGGCCCAGAGGAAACAGCCCTGGCGTGTCCCGATTGGCTTCCTCGACCAGAGAGATGTAGAGGTAGGGCGCACCGCTGTTGTCCGGCTGTACGTCGGCCTGGAAACGCCAGTAGCGCCGCTCCAGGCCGCGGATGATGACCGTGAACTGCCGCCGCGTCGGGCTGACGTCCGCGCCGCCGCGAATGCACATGCCCAACACGTCGTACCACAACCCTTTGTAGTCGTTGGGCCAGGCGCTCGCCACCGCCCGATGCAGCAGGTCGGCCACGCCCTCACTGGCGGTCACAGGAATCTTAAAGTGCTGCCGGCTGACTTCATCCAGACCCAACCGGCCCAACCTGGCGTCCAGCAGCAGGCCGTCGGCCAGCAGTTCCGCCGGGCCGGGGCCGGCGTGGATGAGGACGGGGTCGGCCGTCGTTGCTGCGGGCAGGGGTGGGCCGGCCGCCGGGGAGGGGCTGACCGTCCAGTAGAGGCCGGCCGCGGCCAGGTCCACGTCCGGCGGCGTCAGCCGGATCACCTCGGTGTAACCCATTTCCCGGCACAGGGCATCGGCCGTTTCCAGCACACGCTGGTAGGCGGCGGCGTCCATCGGGGCGTCGGGGTACACAAAAGCGGCCACCGTGTCGGCCACCGCCTGGTAGAACAGATGGGGCCGCCCGCCCAGGGCGATGGTGGTCAGAGCCGTCAGTTTTGTTTTAAGGTCGTTCATTGGTGTCTCTTGAGGTATCACAAAGCTGTGTCATGGGCGTACTCCCAGATGCTTACGTTGTCCGGTCCGGCAGCGATTTCAGCAAGGGCAGTACGGCCGTTCACGCCAGCCCGCCCGGCGAGGGCGCAGCGGCAGCGACTGACCCACCTGTATGCTTTCGCGGCATCCGCGCCGTTAGGCGCAAACCCGCCCACAGAACAGAAGCTTGATACCCGAAAAAAAAGAGGCTGCTCCTCGTCATCGGGGAGCAGCCTCTTGCAACAACTTGCCTCCGCGGGTTACTCTCCCGCGCTCGCCAACCACTCGGCGGCGCGAATGACAGCATCGCCCAATTCGGATTCGCCTTCGTCAATGATGCCGTCTTCGGCGTCTGCCAACGTCGCGGTTATCTTTTCCATGGCGGTGGTCTCCGGCGTGCAGCTTAGATGTTGGCAGCTATCGCGGATACCATCGCCGCCATCACAGGCGGTTAACAGAAGCAGGGTCACAAGCAGCAGAATAAGCACACCTGGTTTACGAGAAATCATGGGGAAGCCTCCGGAAAATAAAAAAGGCGTGGACACGGCCGTTAACGGCCGTGCCCACGCCTGTCAGTCAGCAGAATGCTTACAAATCTGAACGAATCTGTCCTAGAAAGGCACGTCGTCCGCTTCATACGCCGGTTCGGCCGCGCCGTGACCGTTGCCATTGCCATTCCCGTTGGCCCCGTTGCCGCCGCCCAGGAAGATGACACGCTCGGCGACTACCTCATACGACGCGCCTACAGTTCCGTCTTGCCGCGTCCACAGCCGCGGTCCGCCAGTAGCCGGGTCCGGCCGCAGCCGCCCTTCCACCAACACTCTGCCGCAGCGCCGCCAACATCGCCTGGGCCAGACCCGGTTCACGGCCCGGACCGGACGGGTGTTTCTCGCCCAACTGCCAGAGCAGCCCATCGCGCACCGGCGACCCTGCTTCCGGCCCGTGAATGTACAGGTAGGCCGCCGCGCCGCCTGGTAGAGGGTTTCGGCAACGGCCGTATCGCCATCCTCAGCCTCGTCACCCGACCAGAAGAAATCGTCAGCGCCGCGACCCTCGGCCAGCGCCTGCCGGATGGCCCGGCTGTAGACCTGGCGCAGTTCCTTGCCCACCGCCAGCCACTTCCGGCCTCGCACGCCAGCGCCGCCACTTCGGCCTGGTACTGCGCCTTGTGGGCTTCGATGGCCGCGCTCAAGGTGTCCAGCCAGGTTGACCGGCGGCCGCTGCCTGCTGCCGTTAATCCTCCAGCGCCACACCCCGCTGCCCGCCGTAGTCCTTGACCTTGAATGGGTTGCCCAGGGGGGAGTGCGCCAGGCCGGCAGGGGTGTTGCCTCGGCCGATGTAGACCCAACGGTCGCCAAACGCCTGGTTCAACGCGGTCACTGAGCCATACTGCTTGAAGGTGATAATCTGGCACATGGGTTACACCTCCTACACGCCGGCTGTACACGCCGCCGAAGCGCCTTTCAGCCGCCGCGTCGCTTCGGCATACGCCAGCCGGTCGCATCGCTCGTTAAGGCCATGCCCGCTGTGCCCGGCGACCCACTGCACAGTGACAGTGTGACGGGCTGCCGCCAGCCGCACCCGCTGCACCAGGTCCAGGTTGGCTTTGGCCTTGCCGCCACTTCGGCTGCGCTCAGTGCAGGCTTTTAGAATGTTGGCTGCGTACTGGCTGTCGGTGTACACGGTGACGGCGCACGGCCGCTTGAGGGCTTCCAAACCAGCTAATACGGCCGTTAGCTCCATGCGGTTGTTGGTGGTTTCGTCGGCCCCATCCACCAGCACCTTTTCCTGGCTGCCGGCCTGCATAATCGCGCAGTAGCCGCCTGGCCCAGGATTGCCGCGGCAGCTGCCGTCCACGAATAAAGAAACTGCTGTCATCGCCATCTCATCTACCTCCGGTTAGATTGGGTTTGTCGGACCGACCCAATGCCAGCCCGTTCTCACCCACCTACAGCCGTAGGCTGTTTTGTCTGGGATGACCCGAACAAGCTGCAACAAAGAGAACAAGTGCTTCGCATAGGGGTGCGTTGAGGAGACGGCAGGTGACGGCCGACAGCCACACCAGGGTGGGGGCGTCCCGGGTCGTTTAGCAGCGATGGTGGTGACGGCCGTTCTCCGGCTCTCCGGGCAGTGGCAGGCGACGACATCGCATCCTATAATCTTTTTATGGGGATGGGATAACGGCCGTTATGGGGGCAGTAGACGGCCGTCATCCTACTACAACAAGGCAGACATTCATGGCTGACGAACGAGAACGGGCCGAATTACAACGTCATATCCAAGAAGCCGAGGAACGGGCAGCGGCCGGCGGCCATCGCTTAGCCCCCTGGCGGCGCGTCAGCCAACCAGGTCTTTTTGTCCGCGAAACGACCTGCACCCGCTGCGGCGAGAAAGCTCAGGCCGGCTACACAACGCTGCTGGTGGCTTTTGCCCGCGATTGTCCGGGGGTTGGGTGAAGGGTGAGGTGGTAAACGGCCGTTTACCGTTGTCCATTGGTTAGGCAGCCGACTGCCACCTGGCGGCGGCCAACAAGGAGAGCAGATCATGCGTAAACAGACAGAGACAAGGCGTGTCGCCCTGGTAACAGGGGCGAATGGGGCCATCGGCCTGGCGATTGCCCGCCAGTTGGCCGCCCTGCCTGGATATGAACTGGTCCTGGTGGGCCGGAACGAGGCGCGTCTGGCGGCCGTCGCCGCGCTCTACCAACTCTGCCTCCGATATACTCGTGGGCACGATTGATTTTTCGCCAGCCATCGCTGTCAGCATCAGGCATGGTGACGGAGGTTGACGCCGATGAAGGACATACAACCAATCGGCCGTCATTTCATCAGCGACGGGGAGTTCAACCGGATGCTGCAGGATATTCTGGCATGGGTCGGCGTCTACATTGAGGGTCAAGAGAAGGCCACTCCGGTGGAGCAATATGGCCAGATTCAAAAGAAGCAATAGCCAAGAGACGTGAAAAGGTGAAAAATGGCTAACATTTCCCGAAGAAAAATCATCCTGGGTTTCATTGGCATCCTGTTCGTCGGTCTGGCTGTTTGGGGCGGGTTGTGGGCAACCTACGCCCGGTCGCCTTTGCCGGAAGCGGTTGCCGCGTTACAGAGCGACGAGGTTATCGTCGTGACCGCTGGGCCCTGGTTGACGTTCACCCCGACGCAAACGGCCGTCGATACCGGCTTCATTTTCTACCCGGCGGCCGGATTGATCCCCGCGCCTACGCCGGTTTGCTGCGAACCATCGCCGAAAATGGGTATCTGGTTGTCGTGCCGACCATGCCCATTAACATGGCGATATTTGACGTCAATGTCGCTGACGAAATCATCGCCGCCCACCCTGAAATTGAGCAATGGGTTATCGGGGGACACTCAGTTGGTGGTACGTCTGCCGCCTTATATGTCGCCGCCCATCCCGATCAAATGGACGGGTTAGCTATCTGGTCATCCTACCCGGCGGACAACAGCGACATTTCCAGCCTGGACATACCGGTGATTTTGCTTTATGGCGGTAATGAACTGGGTGTAACCGATGAAAGCGTGGGCGCCCGCAAACATCTGCTGCCGCCGGATGCGCTCTATGTCAGGATAGAGGGGGGCGACCATCACCAGTTCGGCGCTTATCAACTCGGCACTGAAGCTAACCTGGCGACTATAAGCCGCGAAGCCCAACACGCGCAAATTCTAGTGGCGATGCTTGAACTGCTAAACGCTGCCGCCCGAAGATAATGAATTTCTCTACGAAGGAAAACTCTCAACTATGTTTGTCCAGATTGTCATCGTCACATTCATCTTGCTTGAATTTTCGAATGTTCTAGCCTTGTATTTTGCGCCCAGCTCAAGATACGCCAATGCTGTTGGCGTTTTCACCGCCTGGGACAAGTCAGAACAGTACCCGGAAATCCATGAGTTTGTTAACTATCTGGTGAACTGGATCGCCGGGACAAAACTGATTTTCTTGTCACTATTGGCAATTATTGTTCTCTACGCCGATGCCGAACTGCAACGGCTCAGCCTGTGGGTGCTGGCCTTGACGACGGCTTCGTTCTACTGGCGCTTATTCCCGCTTATTCGTAACATGGGGCGGAACGGACAAGTCGAACCCCGGAATTATGCGACAACTTTAGGCGTTATGATTTTGGTGTTCATCGCTGCCTTTGTCAGCGCGGCGATTTTTTGAAGACTGCTGTGGCGAAGGGATGACCCATTGCTTCGCGCAAAAGATTTCCTGGACCGTTTAGGGGATTGGGTCCCTACCCCTCAAAATGGTTCAATCCAGCTTTTCTCACAAACCCTACCTCTGGTGGCGATTCTTACAACCCGGCCAAATCATCTAATTTTCAGACTTTGATTTTAGAGTCTCTACCTCTGGTGGTTAGTTTGAATTAAGCCTTTTCCAGTCTTGAAGCAAAACCCCGTGCAGGAAACGGCCGTCGGTTGACATGCATCAGGACACCATTCCCCCGGTTGCCGGCTGCCAAACGGCCGTTGTGCCCCTGTCTCATGCTACAATTTGGGCAAGAAACCATAATCGGAGGCGGACTATGCTTGAATTCACCGGCCTTTGCCTGTGACCCCAAAGAGTACGAAGCGCTGCGGTAGACGGTCATCAAGCAGTATGGTTCGGTGTACGGACACCTGGCCCCGCCGGAAGCACAGCCGCCGCGCCCCCAGCGTCCGCCGCGTAAACGCCAAAGTCGTCATTGAAAACGGCCGTTAACTCCACCAGGGACAAATGACAAAAACGGCCGTTTTGTCCTGCCTGGCGCAGATGATGGCGAGTGACCAGGCGGGACGATACCTGGTCAGATGAAACAGGTCATATTTGGGGCGTTAGACTTTGCCAGGTTCGAAAGGCCGTTAAATCATACTAAAAGCGGCAAAAATGGAGTAACTTCAAGATAAAAATTCAGAAAACGCCCCAGAATGGCGATTAAATGGGCTTTCCGAGCATTAACCCAAATTTCGCAGAAAGCTATCGTTTCAGTCGAGTAGCCTTGCCAGGCTAAATGTGGCATACGCCCTGGTTTTCACTGGCGAGATAGAACGCCCCAAATGTGACCACTTTCATGTGGCCTAGTGTCCGGGACCGTATTTGCGTTTCAGGTAGGAATAAAGGGTGGGGAGAACGGCCGTTGGCGTGCGTACCATTTTCCCCAACTACCAGTTGCACCAACCCACGTTCGCAGATACAACTGAACGGAATGGGGTAAAGTTCTTTCCAAAAGTGAGGTTTACCATGCAATTGCGCAAAACAACTCTAGTCCTTATTCTCCTGGCTTCTCTGACCCTGACAGCCCTGGCCGCCTGCGGACCACAGGCGACGGCGGCCGTCTCCGAGGCATATGTCACCACGCTGGCGGAGGAGAAGATGCAGGCCCTTAACGATGGCGATTACGCCACCTTTACCGCCGACTTCAGCGATGTGCTGGCAAACGCGATACCGGAGGATAGTTTTCAGGATTTGCGGGAGACAATTCTGGGGGCCAGCGGTCGGTTTGAGTCCGTCACCGGATTGCGCCTGGCCAACGCCAAGACGCCAGGATACGTCAACTATGGTATCACCTGCAAATTCGAGGAGGAGGAGGTACTGCTAACCCTGGTATATGCCGTTGATGGCGAGCAAGTCGAAGGCATTTTCTTCAATGCGCCGAAGCTGAATCAGGCGATGCAAGCCCCTTAAACCCGCAGGCGGCAAGAACCCAACATGACCGATTTTCACCAAACACCCTCTCTTCTCACCGAACACATCCTCTGGCGTAATGGCTGTCCGCTACATTATTGGCTGGGCGGCCCGGCCGCCCAGCCGTTGCTCGTCTTCATGCACGGGGCCACTATGGACCACCGCATGTTCAACGCCCAGGTCGAAGCGTTTGTCTCTGAGTACCGCCTCCTGGTCTGGGACGCCCGCGGACACGGCCAGTCACAGCCCATCGGTGGTGGCTTCTCACTGGAGCAGTGCGCCCAGGACATGCTGGTCATCCTCGATGAGTTGGGCGTCTCCCAGGCCATTCTCTGCGGCCAATCATTGGGCGGCTACGTCGCTCAACACCTTTACCGGCGCGCGCCAGAAAGGGTGGCGGCGATGATCCTCATCGGCTCCACCCCCATCGCCAAAGCGTACAGCCGAATGGAAGTGTGGGCGCTGAAAGCCTCGCTGCCACTCTTCCGCCTCTGGCCTTACGACCATTTCACACAGACCATCTCCCGCAGCACGGCGCTGACGCCGGCCGTGCAGGCCTATGCCCTGCAGGCGGCGCGGCAAGTTCAGCCGGCCGACTTCGCTGCCATCTGGCAAGCAGTCACCCTGGCAGTGGATGAGAAGGGCGACCCAGGCTTGCGCATAGATGTGCCACTGCTCCTGCTACATGGCGAGTGGTTTTCTGACCTTCATGAATCCGGGAATCGTTAATGCCCTCATTGCATCGAACCACAATCGTGTTGGGAAGAAACTAAACCCATCCCACGAGACAGGCAAAGTAAGATTATTTTTGAGTCAATGCGGGGTATAAGCAACGTCGTAATAAGCCAGCAGTGACACACCCAAAATGACCGGAAACAAAAGCAGCCCATACCCCACGCCAAAGGTAATGCCGCTGCGCCAGGCATAAGCCCCATGATCCCCCTTCTGTCCAAAAACAGGGAGCGTCCAACCGCCAATGCCGCCACCCAGCAGTCCACCCAAACCGGAAATAAAAAGGGCCAGCAAAACGCCGGCCGCCAGCCGGACCACCGGGTTGTCGTAAATAAACCAGTTGGGGGGGAACCTGATCAAACAAGAAGAAGCTGACGATATTCCCCATCATCAGCCCACCACCGTACGCCATGCTGGTGAACAGTAGTTGAACCGGATAGGGCTTTGTCACCATATCAGGAAACTGCATTTAAGGTTTTACCAATTCCATATCACCCATAAAAAGCGTCCCGGTCGGCGTCTGGCCGAACAGCAGCGCCATCTCGCTAATTTGGGTTAAATCCACCCCGGCAAAATCGCTCAACAACAGGCGCACCGTGGTCATGGGGGCGCGCCCGGTGAACAGCCCATCCACGAAAATGTCGTCTTCTTGCATGCTTCCCGGCGGGAAGGCCAACGCTGGTTCGTCTGGGCGGGTCTGGACGACGGCCGTAGCCCCAGTGCGGTCGGTTAGCTGTACCGCGAAGCTTTGGGTTTGGCCGGGTTGGTTCAAGGGAGATGAGGGATCAACGGCCGTTCTCAAGCTCATCGTCGTAAAGCCACTCAAATCACCGGCGCCCTCCGGCAGCGCCAACCGCAGAGCGCTGTCCGGCTGCTCCCAAGAGACCACCACCATCGCCGGGTTGCCTGGAATAGTCACATTGGCCCGTTTGCAAGGTTCACTGCCCGGCCGTACCGAGGGTGTAAAATAACCTTCCTCGCAGAAGAAAGTCGTCAGCCCCTCAGCGGTGACCGCGCCGCCAGCCAGATTGGTTGCCAGTTCCGCTTCGCCGGCCGGAACCAGCAGCGGCAAGCGGTTGGCCGCTGCCGCCAGGGTCATCACCCGCGCCGGCTGCTCGAACAAAGAGTTGGGCGTCAGCGCCGTCGGGTTTATGTTCAGGCGGGCCATCGCCTCATCCACGGCCTGGAGATCGTCGCTAAAGAGAGTGGTCAGGAAAGTGAGGGCCATATCGGTAAGGAATTGGCGTTGATCCTCCCCTGACAGCAGTTCGGTGCACTCCGGGCGGTCGGGGAATCCGATCATGTCGCGGTCAAGAATTTCGTTAAAAGCGTTGTGGTTGGCCTGCTCCAACCAGACCGACAAGGCCCACTCCTTCTGGCTAGGGTCTAACCGCGCCCCTTCATAAAAAAGCTGCCCATCCTGACCGACCACATCCCCATCGCAGGCTGGCAGAATCACCACCTGGGGCACAAGCGAACCAGTGGGCTTGGTGAAGATCGGCGCTGGGGCCAGCAGCAGCAGCCCGTGAACCGGCCCATAGCCAAATGTTTCTGGGGCATCTGGCAAGGCCAGACCCTGGCTGTTGGTCAGCCAACTGGCGGCCTCGCCGCCTCGTGAATGGCCGAAGAAGGCTAGTCGGCTCATATCGGCGCGGCCGTTTAGCGCCACGCCAAAATCGTTCTGGCCGCCGGCCGCTGCTTCAGCCAGCGCATCCAGGTGCAGTGCGGCCAGTTGGGACAGCCGTTCGCCGGGTATACCTTCGCCAAAACCAAAGGTGTTCTCGGCATTGAAGTTGGGCGTTACCGCCACATAGCCCTCCGCCGCCAGCGCTTCCGCCAGATAAGCAAAGCCCCGATAATTGGGTTGCTCTACCTCCGGATCACAGGGCCAGCGATCCACGCCGCCTTGCTCTTCCGGGCAGCCGGGATGTGTGCCATGGAAGATGACCACGACCGGATAGGGGCCAGCGTCACCCACCGGGACGGCGATGACGCCATTCAGGCGTACCGGCATATTGTGAAAGCGGCTGTCTTCGGGAAAGTTGGATTGCACGATGGTGGTTTCACCCAGGTTGTATTCAACGGCCGTTGGCGGCTGAGCTGCCATATCGCCTGTTTGTGGTTCCGGGGTGGGTTCTGCCAGCGGGGTGGCGGTGGGAACGGCCGTTTCGGGCGGGAGAGCGGCGCAAGCAGTCAGGATGAAAAATATAAAAGGCAGGAGGAGTATGGATTTTTTCATGAATTAGCTCGAGTTTTGTATCCGCCGTGGATAGGTAGAAGAGTGGATTAGTAGCCCCCGATGAAAATAGCTATGAGCACAAGGCTCAGGCAGACGGATGCCAGGATCAGGCCCGTTTTCCAGGGATTGGTATCGGTATGTTTTCCCCAACTATAGCCGGTGCCAAAGATGACGATAACCGATATGAAATTGGAGATTTGGATAGCCAGGGCGGTATTTTGGGGCAGCAGCAGCAGGGGCATGAGGGATGGCAGCACCACAATGACGGATACCAGCACCGAGGCAATGGCGCCAACCACATCTGCGCGCTGCAAGCCTACTTCTTGGGGTTCCGCCTGGCGCAAATGAGCGAGAATATCGTCATAAAGTTGGTATCTCTGCTTCTCATTGGTGATTGGCTCCAGAATAAAATCCAGCTCATCGGCTATGGCGTCAACGGCCGTTTCTTCTTTATCGGCCGCGTGCAAGTATTGCAGCAGGCGATGCCGTTCGCCACGCTGAAAAAGTTCGGTCAAGGCATACATGACACCATCAATAGTCCCCCAAATGGCAACGGCGCCCAGGATGGCAAAAAATAATTCTGTGCTATAGCCCGTTGAAAAGGATGTACTAATGACGCCGTTGTACATCAGAATGCTGTAGGAAAGTGTAAAGAGCAGTGCAAACAGAATGCTAAAGAAGGTTGCTGAAAGGGCATCAATGGGGTCCAGATAATTGCCCACAACTTTAACCAGTAAACCTTCTTTAGGGGGGGCGCTCCGTCTGCGATGTTGGGAGGGTCTTCTTGTTGACATGATCTGTTCGTTGGGTTTGATGGCTGGTAAGCATAACCAACCATCAAACCCAATGCGATTTTTACGGTATTCTGTTGGCAACCACTGCAATCTGGTTGCCAGCCGTGCGGATTTCCAGAGTGTTACCGTCGATGCGGAAAGTGGCCGCTGAGGGCAGGGCACTGTTCAAGAAATCGAATTCCTGTTCCATGATGCCGGCCGGTTCCGAACAGAGTATTTGGGTCCCAGCGGGCAAACCAATGGTGATATTACTGCCATTGGCCTGGTAGGATGTGGAGTAGGTATTGCAGCCGCTGCTGCCGATCAAACTGCCGTTGGCCCCAAACTCCATTGTCAGGCTTGTGCCAAGCAGCGGCGTGACAAGACCACCACGGCCGTTATTGAAATTCACCACCTCCCAACGAGTTCCGACCAGGGGATCAGGCGCCGCCCCGCTCACGTTGACGGTTACCTGACGGAAGATCACGGCCCGATCGCGCTGCAAAACGCGCATCTCATACGTCGTGGTGACGGTGGGGCAGACTTGCTCACTGCCCTGACCGGTGCGCGGGAAGCGCTCGAACTGCTCGCCCAGTGGATAGACCCACACGGCCTGGATGTTCTGCACCGACCAGCGCAGCGTGGTGCATTCACCCTGGTTGATATTGGTGCTATCAGCGCCGAACGAGATTTCTGGCGTGGGTGTGTTGGTTGGCGCCGGCACAGGGGAGGGCGTTGGCGCGGCGGTGGGAACCACAATCACCGGCGGCGCCACCTCAATGACAGGCACGTTTTCCGCATTGGTGGCAATGACGAAGTCGGCCGAGGCCCAGCCAACGCCGCCCGGCGCAGACGGCACGGCCGCCGCCCACCAGCGGTTATCGGCGCTGCGGCCCACAATTTCACCTTCATCACCATCCCGCGCAAACCCGATGACCGGGAAGTTGACGCCAGGACCAGAACGAATGTTAAGCCCTTGGGGTGAATTGACGCGGCCAGTGGGAGCGGCCGGTTCAGGTTCCAGTAGGTCCAGCTCGAGTTTGCGGATCATGATCAAGGCCAGTTGGTCATCGGCCGTGCGCATTTGCAGCATATTGCCCTGGATGGTGTAGGTGACGGCGCTTACCAGGGCGGCCAGAAATTCGCTTTCCTGCTCCATGATGCCGGCCGGTTCCTCGCAGAAGCGCATGGTTGAGCCTGGCATCCCAATTTCTATGGAACCATCACTGACCGTAAAGCTGGCGAAATATTGGTTACAACCGGCGTTACCGCTGAGGTCGCCTTCCACGCCAAAGTAGGCCGAAATCTCTGTGCCAGTGATGAGGCCGACGACAGCATCTCGGCCGTTATTGTAGTTCACCACTTCCCAGGCTGTGCCGGTCAGATCGGTGGATTGGAGCGCAAAGGTGGCCACGACCTGACCGCCAGAAAGCAAGGAAAGCGTATCTTCGCTGATGGTGAAGCTGTCGGTTTGAGTCAACGCTGCCATAAAGGCTGTGGCCTGGGTCATCACCGCTTCTTCGCAGGCCATCATGGTGGATGCGCCGGGCTGGCTGAAAGTAAGGCTGCTGCCATCCTGGGTATAGCCGGTGTTGAACTGGTTGCAGCCATCCGTGCCGGAGACCGTGCCATCTGTACCGAACTGGAGGGTAACGGCCGTTCCGGAAATAGGCATCTCGCCATTTAAGGCACTCAACACCCAACCGGTACCGGCCAGATCGCTGCCGGCTACCATTCCGGACGAAGCGACGACCGCCGCCGGAGCAGCGGCGTCGGCTGTGCCGGCCACAAAGGTGGCCACAACCTGGTCGCCCGCTTGCAGGTTCAACTGATTGCCAGAGGCGGTAAAGCTGGTAGCAGAATCAAGGGCCGCCATATAGGCTGTTGCCTGATTCATGATCGGGTCTTCACAGGCCATCATGGTCATCGCCGCAGCCGACAGGTCGATTGTCAGATTGGCGCCGTCCTGTGTGTAAGTGGCGCTGAACCGGTTACAACCGTCTGTACCAAAGGCCGTGCCATCTGTGCCAAACTGGAGGGTAACAACACTGTTTGCTACCGGCAGGCTGTCATTTAAGGAACTCAATATCCAGTTTGTTCCGGCCAGGTCTATGCTGGCTTCTGGTTCGGCCGTCTGCTGGCACGCCACCAGTAGAAACAAGGTGATTGCCAGCAATGTGATTCTTATCGTTTTTTTCATACAAGTCTTCTCCTCTGAATATAAAATAGTTGGTAAACTTGACAATTTAGTCATGCGCCATCATATCAATAGCGACGGTAATTGCCAAAATTACAATATCATTTTGGCTCGGTTCAATCTGAACGCCATATGTGTCGGCTATCCGGAACCATTTTCTGGAGACTTCGGCGATCTTGTTCCCGCCCTCGCCAATGGTGTATTCGAGGCTCAGGATATTGCCCTGCACGTTTAGATCCGGACCGTCACCAATTTTCACCACCCAACGATGACGCAGGGGGCGATCAGCGCTTTTCTGACGGTAGCCAGCGGCTCGCCATTCGGCCCCTCAATCGTCATCGTATCTCTGACCCGCAGTAACTTCCCCTGAATTTTGCACAAAGTCTGCCCTTGCATATCTTCAAAGAAGAGCGTGTCGCGCACGCGCAGCATTTTGCCATCTACCTTGAAAGCACGCTGACCGTTCTCATCCTCAATCCAGAAATCATCGCCAAAGGCAACCAATTTCTGCCGCATTCTGTAGGCGTTGTTCTCGTCGTCCTTTATCTGGCATGGTTTTGCCTCCACTCTCTATAAAGAGTTAGCCCACAGTAGGGTATCAGATTGAAGATTGATCCCTACTGCGGGTCATTGGCTAATATTTGGATGACAAGTAACGGCCGTTACCCGCCGAAATCTTCCATCAACTGTGCTTCCTGCTCATTCGTCAAATTAGATTGAATCAACTCAGCCGAAACGCCCTGGAATGCTTCCGTCACACGGTCTTGCACAGCGCCGCTAGCCATCAAAAGAGCGCCGACGTGCCTTCCGTCACCTGATCGCGCACTTCCTTGATGAATCTGTCGTTGATACCGTAGTCGGCAAACTTGCCCGTCAACGCGCCGGTCGCTGCGCCTATGGCCAAGCCAAAAAACGGCACAAAGAAGATGAGACCAAAGAGCATCCCCCAAAATGCGCCAGAGAGGGCAGCCTGGCCGGTCATGCTGCCGTAGTTGTGAGTTTTGGGTTTTTTCTTGCCCTTTGCCCACGGCACCACGGCCGCATCGTTGATCTGGATCAAATGCTGCTTCGACAGTTCAACAAGCTTATTGAGCGCATCTTACGCCCCCATGGGGTCATCAAATTTCCAAACGGTTAATGTTGAGCCTACTGAAAAAAGGTCAAGGCATCTAAAAGGTTAACATAAATCTGAGAATTGAGATAAAATAAGGGTAAATCATACCAGGAGTCCTCTATGTTTCGGGAAAGTGAACCCAACCAGCAATCCAGCCTTTTGACACCTTGTGGCTGATGCCCCCCCCAAGATGAAAGAACGCTTGTTGACCTCTTGGGCGGACACCTTCCGCCAGGAAGTCTTTGGCCGCATCCCCGAAACATTGTTTGCGCCCCTGTTCAGCGACATCGAATCGCGTCCCAACGCGCCCATCAATGTCATCATAGGCGGCGAGATTCTGAAGGCTGGCTTTGGCTGGACGGACGAAGAGCTTGTGGACCATCTCGGCTTTGACCTGTTGACGCGCCATGCCCTGGGACTGGATGAAGTGCGCGCCGAAGCGCCGACCATCCGTACCTTCTACAACTTGCGGCGACGGGTGCGGGAGTACGCGCAGGAGAACGGCCAGAATCTGTATAGCGAGGTGTTCGCCCACATCACCGACGAACAAATCAGCAAGTTTGCGGTGAAAACGAACTGGCAGCGGATGGACAGCACGCAGTTGTTGAGCAACATCGCCCTGATGAACCGGTTGGAACTGGTGATAGCCACGCTGCAAAAGGGGGTGAGCGGTCTGCCGAAAGCTTTGCAGCAACAGTGGGGCCAGGCGCAAGAAAGCTACTTGAGCCAACCGGCGCAGACTATCTGCTATCGCCTGAAAGCGGCCGATGCCACGCCGCATCTGCAAGCCGTGGGGCAGTTGTTGCTGCAAGTGTGGATGCAATTGGAGGCGCATGAAGCCGATGCGAGCCTGATTGCCATCGTAGCGCGGGTGATTCGGGAGCAATATCAGGTTGAAGGGGAAAACGTCATCACGTTGCGGCCGGCAGCGGCGATAAGCGGCGACAGCCTGCAATCGCCCCACGACCCAGAGGCGACCTATCGGCACAAGCATGAGCAGGGCTACAAAGGATATGTCACCAATCTGAGCGAGACGTGTGACCCGACCAACGCGGTGCAGTTGATCACCAGCGTGCAAACGGCGCCCAACTGTGTGGATGATGGTCAACTGCTGGCCGACACCTTGATTGACCTGGCGCAGCGGCAGGTGGTGATAGACCAGGCGACCGTGGATGGCGGCTACAACGGTCCCACCAGTGAAGCGGCGTGCCGGCAGCACTGCGTTCAATTGCGCCCGACCACGATTCGTGGTGGGCAGACGGATTGGACCAATCTTCTGAGATTGGTCCAATCTTCCGCATATCATTTATTTTTCATTCCTTAGCGGGTGTTAATCGCCTCAAGTGACCAATCATCTATGAACCAGCCGTTGTTAGACCCATCGAAACGGTTACGGAAAGCGCCGCCGAGGCGTACTGTTTGCGGTTGGCTGAGCGTAAATTCGTAACTTTGGGTGTTGACGACGCCCACCACCGCCGGAGACCACCCGGTACCGCCGGTGTTGTAGACAATGCGGTATTCGGCCGCCAGAGGTTCCTGGCTGAAGACTTTTTTGCTGCCATCATAAACGATGACTGTGTCCGGGAAGAAACGAATGGTGAAGCGATAGGTTCCGGGTTGCAGGGCCACATCTGTGTAGATGGCAAAATTCGTCGGCGCGCCGCCCTTAAAAGCTTTGATGGTTTTCTGACCGTCAAAGACGAATTGTTCTCGTTCTCCGGGCGGTAGATCGGCGCTGGCAAGAAGACGGACTTCGGGACGCAAGAAGTTGCCGCCGCTGCCGGGGACCAGGTTATTCGGTCCTTCGTCAACAGCCAGGAGCCATTCGTCCGGCAACTGCCATTCAGACACGCCTTCGAAGAAGTACCAGCCCGCTTCAAAGGAAGGGTTGGGCAGCAGATTGGCGCTGGCCGGTTGGGTGGTTTGTCCTGGGGCAGGGCTGGCGGCAACCGCCGTTTCTTCTCCTGACCAACCGGGAATGATGAGTTCTTGCCCAACTGCAATCACATTAGAATCGCTCAGGTTGTTGGCGGCGCTGATGTCGTCCACGCTCACGCCGGTTTTGGCGGCGATACCCGACAGCGTATCACCTGGCTGCACAGTGTAACTCGAACCTTCAACCGGAACGGCCGTAGTCGCCGGAGCTGTCGTGGCCGCCGAAGCTGTCGTGGGTGGTACCGGGTTTGGCGTTGGGGCCGCTTCTGTCGGGCTTTCCAGAGCGGGCGTTACGGTGACCGGCACTTCTACTTCCACCACGCGGGTCACTTCAACCGGAACTTCGACCGGAACTTCCACGGTAACTTCCTGGGGCACGACCCGCGTTACCTCGGTCGTCACCATGACTTCGCTAACCACCTCGCGAGTGACCTCGATAGTCTGTGGCTCCGACGCGCAGGCGACCAGGATCATCGCCAGAACGAGCAGCCCGATCAACAGGCCAATTGATTTCTTCCCGTCCATATTACGTCTCCTTGTTTGTATTGATTGGTGAACTCGCCATTTTGAACAAATTCAGCGCGGCATTATAGTGATTTGTTGCGACAATGGCTACAATCCCATTCCAGACGTCATTACCACCATCTTCTTCATTGCGCCCGCAGCCCACTTCGGCCGTCCGGCAGTTGTTCCACCGGCTGCTTCCCGGTCTGTTAGCCGTCACAGTCTTGGGCCTGATTTATGCCACGACGCTCCAACGAGACATCAATGGCAGCAGCCATGACTATTTGCTGGATACCGGTGAAATTCAAGTGGCGCTCAATCTTTGGGGGACCGTCCACTACACCGGTTATCCGCTCTACACAATTTTAAGCGCATTGCTCACCCAAACGGCCGTTGCCCTGGGCGCACCGCCGGCCCTGGCTGCCTCAGTGACCTCTCTGGTCTGGTCACTGCTGGCTTTGCTGCTTTTTTATCTGATCTTGTGCCGCGTTTTGCAGGGTAATTCGATTCTAGCCGGGCTGACCGTGTTGGTTGTCGGTTTGGCGGAGACTTTTTGGCTGCACAGTATCATCGCCGAAGTGTACAGCTTCAGCTTGCTGCTGGTGAGTCTGACCATCTTGTTGAGTCTTCGGCTGCGAGAGCAGTGGGCAGCGGGCGAGTGGGTGGCGTTGGTACTTGTGTTGGGAACGGCCGTTGCCCACCACCGTATTCTGCTGTTTCTCCTCCCCCTGGTACTGTTGCTGGTCTGGCCGCAGCCCTGGAGATGGTTCCTGGAAAAGCCCATCAGACATGGTTTTTACACGCTGCTGGCCTTTATGATCCCCTTTGTCGCCTACCTCTACTTGCCGCTGCGCGCGCACCAGGGCGCGACCTGGGTCTATGGACAGCCAGGAACGTGGCTCGGCTTTTGGCAGCAGTTCACTGGCAGCGAAGTCGCCGGAGGGCTGCTGCGCCTGCCAGAAAACGGCGAAGCCTGGATGCAAAATTTACGCTTCTTGTCCGGCCATTTAACACAACAGTTCCCCTGGCTCTTTCTGCTGGCCGGTCTCATTGGTCTACTCTGGTTAACCCATGATGATTGGCAGGTAGGTCTGGCCTTCTTGTTGGGCGCGGCGGTACTGCCTCTCTTTGTATTTTTATTTCCAAAGGCCGTGTGGGTTCCGGCCGTGTTGATGCCGCCTTTGCTCTGTCTGGCAACCGGCGCGGCCTATTTGCTGCACAAACTGGGACAGAGGGGAACAGCACTGCGCCTCCTCGGTTGGGCAGCCTGTTTTTTATTGGCCGTATTCCTGCTGGTGGGCAATTTTCCTTTTGTCAACGAGCTAACCCGCGATCCCACCGGGCGGGCCATGATTGAGCGGTTGAAGCCCATTTCCGGCGCTGCGACTTCATTTGGTGACCATCCAACAGTGGCTTTGCCCTGGGGCACGGATTTCTTCGCGGCTGCCTATGGATTGTATGTCACGCAGGAACTGTCTGACCTGACTCTGGTGGACCATCGGGCGGATTTTGCGGCCATCATAAATACCGAGGGGCGCATTTTGACGCCGGGTAAGTACCTGAATTACTGGCCCCCAGCCTGGTGGGAGGCCAGGGTCGGGGAGGTGCATTACAGCGCCGGGACACCGGAAATCATCGCCATTCAACGAACCGCGCTGTCAGATGAAGTTACGTCGCTGGCAGAGAATTTCGATCTGGGCAACGGTATTCGGATTCGTTCAGTCGCACTTGCCGAGGCGGACGACGGGAAATCCCATTTGACTATTTTCTGGGAAAGCATGCAGCCCATCGAACGGGACTACAGCGTAGCGATGCACTGGTTGACCCAATTTCCCCCACAAAGTCCAGCCGACATTGTGGCGCAGGCAGATTCCGTTCATCCGGTGCAGGGCTGGTATCCTACCTCCTACTGGCGGCCGGGTGAACTGGTGCGGGATAAATATGAGCTGGAGATAACGGCCGTTTCCGGCGTAAATACGTAATACGTCCGAAAATTCACACCCCCTGTTAAGTCGCTACAGGTGATAAAAAAGGCTTGTCTGGTTGCAGCGGTGGCGGAATCATTTCCAAATCAATCACATATTCTCCAAATCGCTTGATATGTTCTCTAGCATACGGGCTAAATGTCGCCACTATTTCTGTCGTTACCTCATATCCTTCCTGCACCATTTCGTGCAACACGTCCGGAATATGTACGGTTAGTTGAGGGCCGAAAAAGCGAGAAGTCGCGAGGGCCAACGGCCGTTTGGGAAGCCAAAAATATAGCTGGCAAACGGCCGTTTGGCGAGCATCCATCGCGGAAGACAACGGTTGTTGCCTCAGCACATCCCGGATCTGGTGGCAACTGTTAGACAAAGCAACTGCGCCGCAATCTCGCCTCAGCGCCGTAGGCAGACAGATCTATTCGCGACAATGGGAACCACGCCAAGTTAGATAGATTATTTTTTTGATTCAATGCGGATAGTTATATCTGCCGCCTTGGAAACATCCCCTTGTTCTCATTTGCCTATCTCAGAAAAGCGTCAAGAGAAGCTTGTTTAAGGCAGCGAAACGGGCAGGCCCAAATATGCCCGCAGTTGCTGTTCCAAAATCGCGCTGATCGGCCGCCGCTCTCGAACCTTACAGGTAATGAGTTCAATCCAAATCTGTTGGTCTAAATAAATAGAGCGCTGCCGACCCGATCCGGACATTAATAGGATTGGCGGCTTATCTTCTGCGGATAAACCCACATAGTGGCGTAAGACGTAGTCACAAACCTCGCTGGCTGTTTTCTGTTCCAGCGTCGCCTGGATGAGCGTTTCACTCCACACTTCATCAGGCAGCACCACTTTATGCTCTGCACGTTGGCTGTTTGTCATCCGGCTTTCTCCTACAGCAATCGCTTTTGGCTAGGCTGCTCAAAAATCGTGGGGACAGGCGCACCGGGTCCGGATAGGCGGACAAACCAATCACGCAGATAGCGCTTGACGGTATCAAAGTTTGCTTCTGGGATAAGCTGGTAGGAAGGTACCTGGAACTGCCGTTTGACCTCGGCGTGAACCGTGGCTTCGTTACCTTTTTGCTTGCGTTTGAGAACCCGCGCCACAATTGCCACCATATCGGTATATTCTTTCATCTGCTGCGGGTTTAGAAAATCAGTTCCCTGTAATCGGGCTTCAAGCGCCGAGACACGTTCTTCCAGAGTTCCTAACTGGGTGCTATGCTGCCCTAAACCGAGATCGTGGGTTTGCAGATGCTGCTTCAGATTGGCCGCTTCGTCCATAAGACGTAGATATTCTTGTTGAGCCGGTGGCAGACTGGCATCCATTTCCGCCAACATATCGTCTGGCAGAATTTCGCGCCGGAATGCGGCCCAGGCAACATCGGCGAAGTCGCGTTGGAATTGGACAACACGCTCCCGTTTTCTTTCGTCAGGAATCCGGTTGGTTTGAATAGTGCCCATCCAAAACGGTAACCGATCCAGGCGCAGGCAGATCATGTCTCGCTCCCGCGCCGCCTCATCGCCATAGTTCCACATGATGTTGAGATTGACCAGGGCATTGGCCATCGCTTCATGTTCGCGGATTCGCCGGATTTGACCATGAGCTTGTAAACCCATGGCATCACACAATGCCTGCATGGGCACGTAGAGTTTGCGATCATTGGCCAGGGCAACGGTGAAATGCTCACTATAAAACTCAAAAGGGAATTGGTCTATTACTTTGAGGGTCATTGCGCTCAATCTCCTGTTTAGTATGGGTAAATTATATCGTTATATCGTTGTATCGCAAGAATTTGAGCACCGAGACACATAACGTGTCCCCGTGATCTACTTAACCTGGTATGAAACTGTTAACCTAGGGGACGGGGTCGCCCCCGCCCCCCGGCTTCAAAACCGGACGTGAGCGTTTCCGCTCATCCGGCTCCTCGCATGACTGGCACTTTTCATGAGCGCCTCCAACTGCCTTAGACGTTTGTCCTTAGCAGTCTTCTGGTGATGACAGTGTTGGTGAAGAAGCTGCCAGTTGGTATAGCTATCTTTACCTCCGCTGGCTTTGGGAACAATGTGGTCAACTTCCAGAAGATCACCTGACGTAAAATACAATCCACAATGAGCGCATATACCAGATTGCTGCTTCAGTAGCTTCGCTACTCGTGTTGGGGTTCCAGTATAAGCCGCTCTTCTTTTGGCCCAATAAACCCAATCTCCATCATATGGACTCTTGCTGCCTTTCACCTTGACATGTCGCTTGATGGGTGTTTCGAAATGCCGGTAAAGCGGCAGACCAACAGGCGCGGCAAAGAGCCAAGTTCCCCGTTCAGGATGCCAATATTTACGGGCAATCCATTTCCAGGATTTAGATGGGTGGCGACCCTTTGCCCAGCGGCGAAGCTTGACAAAGGTGAGATGTGCCAGTTTGGAAAAGGCATCTTTTGAAGCAACCGTGGCAAAGTAGGCAGTCCAGCCGCGTGTAGTTTTGTTGAGTTGGCTGATGAGCTGTGCCTGTGGTGTGAATGGGTGCGCCTCGATAATGCGCTTAACCTCCTGGTAGTGCCGTTGCATCGCGTTCTTATTGGGTTTAATAATGGTCTTGAAGCCAAGTGGCAAGTTGGGCGGATACCCCGTTTTCCCGGAGCGATTCTTACCCGCCGGGTATTGACGCACATGAAATCCGAGGAAATCGAACCCAACCTTGCCTTCATGCTGGTGAAATGTATGGGTGATGCATGTTTTGCTTGGTTTCAATTCCAGCCCCATCCCAGCTAACCATGCTGACACTGTTTCCTTTGCTTGCTCAATGACGGGTAGGTCTTTGTGCAATACCACCAAATCATCGGCATAACGAATTAATCGCGCCTGTGGGTGTGCTTTCGAGACGGCCGTTTCCAGACCGTGTAAAGCGATGTTGGCTAACAGTGGCGAAATGACCCCACCCTGAGGCGAACCGGCGGGTGTGGGGAAAAGCTGGTCTTCTTCCATGACCCCAGCTTTGAGCCAGGCTCGGATGGAACGGCGAAGGGCAGGAAAAGTTTCCAGTTTTGCCAACAGTGCGGTATGGCTAATGCGGTCGAAGCATTGGGCGATGTCTGCATCGAGGACATATTTTGCTTTGAGGCAGATAGATTGAAAGATGGCTTCAATAGCATCATGGGCGGAGCGTCCTGGCCGGAATCCGTAACTGTTTGGTTCAAAGCGAGCTTCCCATTCGGGTTCCAGGGCAAGCTTGGCTAAGGCTTGCTCAGCTCGGTCGCGTATGGTGGGGATACCCAAGGGGCGCATCTCCGTTTTACCTGGTTTAGGAATCCATACGCGCCGCACGGGGCGGGCTTTCTGTCGAAGTTTCAGCGTTTGCGCCAGATACAATCGTTGCTTGGGTGAAAGGCGTTTGACGCCATCAATGCCGGCAGTATTCTTGCCGCGATTGTCTTGCGTAACCCGTCTGACAGCGAGACACCGAGCGTGCCAAGAGTTAATTAAGAGCCTTTGGAGCTTGTGGATTGTTTTTCTGTCATCCTCAATTGAGGCTTGGTAAATACGCTTTTGGAGCTTGAAAACCGACCGCTCGAATTTCTTCCAGGGCAGGTCTTTCCATTCATACATCGGTTGTTGTACCGTGTTCATAACCTGTTTACTCCTACTTGTGTCCTTACCTTCCAATCATGCGTCCCCACGTCTGCCTATCCGGGGCATTACCCCCGGCTTTTGCTTCTTGGGGAATCCTTCCCCGACCGGCATCCGGTTGGCGCCTGCTCAGTCCGGCTGAGAGCACGGGCGGGGTTACTTCGTTCCTGTGGTTCGTTTTGCGTATCCTTAGGGTCAGACTATACACCGGGTTTGTCGGGGTGAACCCTGGTCGTGCTTGCCATGCGCCAGGCCCTTATCCTTTCCCATTTTGGGCAAGCCAATAGTCCGCGTAGGCTTGTTTCTATTCACGATGCTTCAGACGTCTGTTCGTATTCCTACCCATAGATACCTGCTTGCGGGGATGACCTGGTCGAACTCCAGGCGACCCGCTTTTTCATCCCGCTTCACGGATTGATGTCCAGTCGCTACCATGGGGATGTAGCATTCTCCGTTCACTAGAGGTTGGGGATTGCACCCAACATCGAACCACAAGTTATCAAGGATTTAGTTAGCCATACTACCTCCTTGCCTCTCATCCCCCGGTCATGAACCGGTTTCGAGAGAACGAATCAAAACGGCAGGAAATAGAGCAACACCCTGGTAAACAAACCTCATGGCAACCGCATTGACTCAAAAAGAATCCCCCTGGCGCATTTAGCAGTAAAAGGATGAAAACCTACGATTAGCCATTTTTGTAACATAATTACCGTGATAACTCGCCTTATATTGCGGAAAACAGTGCAAAGCGAGCCGATTTTGCAAGAATTCACTCACTTAACGGCCGTTTTTGCTGCAACATAATTCCTTTTGCTGGATAAAGCGGTTGATTTTCGAGCCGAAATTAGCTTCAAAACCTCCAAACTTCCTTAGCGTAGGAAATCGTCCATTTGCTCCCAGCACCCCAACTACCCATTAGGCGGCAAAACCAGGTGTCTTTTAGCCAAGCCTGTTTTTATCCCGATAACTTCACACCCTTATTGGCAATTTCCGCTGCTTCCACATAGCGCCGGGGCATCGCCAGACTCGCCCAGCCACCGGCCTCTTGCAGCCGAAACGGATCCGTCCCACTTCTGGCCGCGTCGGTGGCCCAGTAATGACGGCAGTCATGGGGAGACAGACCCTCAAGCCCCAACTGGCGCTCTCCCAGATAGGTAATACGATTCTGCATCGCCCGTATCGACATCGGCTTGTTGGTTAGACGGCCGTTTTTTCGGCTGCCTAACAACAAGCGCCCGGCAGCGGCCGCATCCACAGCCAGATACCGTTTTGCTGCCTGCCAGACATCACCGGTTAACTGATGCGTTTGCTCCATATCGACTTTCGGGCGATAGAAGCGCAATTCTCCTGGCGTTAAATCGAAATTCTCGACAAATAGCCCGTAAACTTCGCCCACACGCAGCCCTAAATCCAGGAGAAGGCAGCACAGAAGCGCATCGCGCCGTCCTTGGGGTGTATCAGGCTGATCCTTCAAGATGTGCGCGTCCCATGGCGTCAGGCGCACCGGTAATTCCTTTTTATGGCCCACGCGTATCGTTGCGCGTCGTTCATCCAGCCGCTTGGCTTCAGCCCGGCCGTAACCGGTGACTGCTTTAATCAGCTGCAATTCCTGGGCATCAATCACGCCCGCTTTGGCGGCCATTTTGGCATACACCTTGATGGCCGACAGCCGGTTGTTGACCGTGGCCATGGCATAACCTTCGTGTAACTGCCATTTGACAAAACCTTCTACCAACCCCCAGGTTAAGCCGCGCCAGGTTTCCGGCTCCGTTTGCAGGCGAACGCCCGTTAAGCCAGGAATGCCCGCCACTTCCAAATATTCGCCAAACCGCTTTAAGGCCGCATAGTGCGTGGCAATCGTATCATCGCTCTTCCTATTTAAGTAGTCGGCAAAAATATGATCGGCGGCCACCTGGTTGGCCACTTGCCCGACAGTCGCCATCGGCGTCGTCGATGTCAGTGGATTCTGCAACTCATTGCTTGGCGTTGGTATGATTGCTTGTTCGCTCATTGTGTCTCACCCTGTTTTTTGTTATCTATCAGTTGCGTCACGGCCGTTCCTTGTCGTGCTTACCTAGCCGTTGTGTCACGCCCTTCATTTTGTCTCTATGGTTCATAATTCCCTATTTTACCCCAATAACTACGTATAAGCTTAAATTATACGTAGTAAAAAATGAAAGAAAAAGGTGGGTTTTTTTGCCTCATTTTGGCTTCGGGAAGATGTAGGATTCAGCATGTACTAATACAAATCAACGAAGGATCCGAAATTACGAACAGCATACTTCGAATGCGAAACTTGAAAACAGGAAATTAAAATTCAAAGCCGATGAGGGTTTATGTATGTCATCAGGCCGGAATATGTACGGTTAGTTAGAGGCGAAAAAAGGGCGAAAAAAGCGGGAAGTACCGGGGGCAAAACGGCCGTTTTGGGAGCCAAAATACTTGAATATACTCTCTTGAGATGCTATGCAAAAACACCCGAACCACGCAAAGTCAGATTGTTTTTAAGTCAATGCGCATCTCATTCTGAGCCAACGCCCCGGGTCCGCCTACGCCAGCATTCCCAAACACGCTTCCTATTATATTATGCCTCCAATCGACCCTCTCAAAGCACAAAGCTGAAGCTCACCTCTCTTGCTACGAAATAACTCTCTTCACGCATTGACATCATAATAATTATCAGACTATAATAGTCTGATAAACCTTTGCGAAGAAACCGAAACTATGAGTCAATTCATCAACCGCCACCACGAATTAGCCCTGCTCGACAATCTCATCCAGCAGCCCGGCGCCCACCTCATCATGCTCTACGGCCGGCGCCGTATCGGCAAAACAACATTAATCACCCATTGGGCCAGGCAAACCAGCTTGCCCACCTTCTACTGGGTGGCCAAACGCGACCCCGCGACCTGCTGCTCGGCCACCTGGGCCGGGCCATCTACGCCTGGCAGCATGGCGGCGAGGGAGACGTGACAATCCAGCCGCGCGATTGGGAGCAGGCGTTCAAGATGCTGGACGCGGCCGTTGGCAACCGCCGGGCTATCGTCATCCTCGACGAACTGCCCTACGCCCTGCAACAAGACAGCGGTCTCGGCAGCCATTTGCAGGCTGCTTGGGACCATCTCTTCAAGGAGAGCCAGATCATCCTCATCCTCTCCGGCTCCCATATCGGCATGTTGACCGACCTCATCCAATACCAATCACCGCTCTATGGTCGTTTGACAGCCCAATTCCCCCCTCTACCCCCTGCGCTTTGCCGACTGCCAGGCCTTCCTGCCGCGCTACGATAGCTGGCAGCGGTTGGCTATCTACGCCATTTTGGGCGGCGTGCCCGCCTACCTGGAGCGCTGGCGGGATGATGAGTCGCTCAAGGCCAACGTCGAGCGGCTTTTCTTGCAGCGCACTGGCTGGTTTCGCAACGAGCCGCAGGTGTTGGTGAGCGATCTGACGGAGCGGGAGACGGTCAATTACGAAGCGATTCTGAAGGTGATCGCCGCCGGTCATCACGAGCGGGAGGCGATTGCCAGCTATGCGGCGCTGAAAAGCACGGCCCTCAGCCATTACCTGCCCCGGCTGATAGAACTGCAATTCGTCGAACGACGCATCCCGGCCACTGTGCCGTTGGCAGAACTAAAAACGAGCCGCAAAACGCGCTACTACCTGCGCGACCCCTTCCTTCGGTTCTACTACCGTTTCATTGACCCCAACCTGCACCTGTTGGATGGTGGCCTGTCCCATCGTCTGTGGCAGATGATTGAGGACAACTTCCGCGCCTTTGTGGCCCTGACGTTTGAGGAGATTTGTCTCGCCTGGCTGGTAACGCAGGCGCAGCGGGAGAAGCTGCCCTTCGCCGCCGACAACGTGGGGGCGCATTGGTCGAAGACGGTGCAGGTGGACGTGGCGGCGATCAACTGGCGGGAGCGGCAGCTTTTGTTGGGGGAGTGCAAATGGGGCGATGCGCCGGTAAGCCGGAGCGTGCTGGCAGAGTTAATTGAGGTCAAGACGCCCAAAGTGTTGGCCGATTTGCCGGACGGAGGTGATGGCTGGACGGTGCATTATGCTCTGTTCGCACGGCAAGCGTTCACCGAAGCGGCGCACTCCTTGGCGGCGCAGCATGGAGTACAATTGCTGACGCTGCCGGAAATCGAGGCCGGGATGTAAACGTGGTGGGTAGGGAGTTTGGGGAACGGCCGTTCTCCAACAACCACCACTAACAGGGGTTTATTACAGTCGGCGGGGGCTTCACAGCCCCCACCGCTGATTCAGAACCGGACATGAGAGGCTACCCTCATCCGGCTCCTCGCATGATTGGCTGCTGTCATCAGTGCCTCTAACTGTTTGAGTTTCTCATCTTTAACAGTTTTCTGGTGGTGACAATGAGCATGAAGAAGCTGCCAGTTGTTATACCCATCATGTCCACCACGTGCTTTGGAGATGATGTGGTCAACTTCTGACTTATCCTCTGCACCGAAATACAATCCACAATAAGCGCATTTGCCAGCTTGCCATTTGAGCAGAGTCGCCACTCGTTTAGGCAGGCCGGGTTGTCTTCCGCGTCGTGTTGCCCAATAGACCCAGTCGCCATCGTACGGACTTTTGTTTCCGCGCACCTTGATGTGTCGTTGAATCGGTGTTTCGTAATGCCGCCTGAGCGGGACACCCTCTTTAGGCGCGAAAATCCAGGAACCCGTTTCCAAACGCCAGTATTTGCGAACAATCTATTGATTGGATTTGGTTGAATGGCGACGTTTTGCCCAACGAAAAAGTTTGACGAATGTCATATGTGACAGTTTGCCAAAAACATCTTTTGCGACAACTGTGGCGTAGTAGTTTGTCCATCCCAGAATGATAGGATTGAGTTGCCCAATGAGCCGGGCTGGCGGCGTTGTTGGGTTGGCATCCATGATGGCACAGATGGTTTCATAATGTCTCTGAATTGCTTTTTCGCTGGGTTTGATAAGTGTTTTGTAACCAAGTAATTTCGGGTATCGTCCGCTTGTCTTGCCTGAATGCGTTTTTCCTACCGGATACTGCCGGATGTGAAAGCCCAGGAAATCGAAGCCGACTTTTCCTTCAAGGTGGTTCAAAGTGTGGGTGATGGATGTTTTACTTGGTTTCAGTTCCAAGCCCATGCTGTCTAGCCAGTGCGCTACCGTTTGTTCTGCCTTCTCTATCACCTTCACCTCAGGATGTAGAACGACCAGGTCATCGGCGTACCGAATCACTTTTGCTTTGGGGTGTGCCGCAGTAACGGCTGTTTCCAACCCATGCAAGGCGATGTTCGCAATCAAAGGTGAGATGATTCCACCTTGCGGCGAGCCTTCAGTGGTAGGAAATAACGTCTCGCCGTCCAATACGCCAGCCTTAAGCCAGGCGCGAACGGCTCTTTGCATCACAGGGTAGGTTTGCAGTTTGGTTAATACAGCCGAATGCGATATTTTGTCGAAACAGGCAGCAATGTCTGCATCCAGCACATATTTAGCCTGGAGGCAGATGTTTTTGAAGATAGCTTCTATCGCATCGTGGGCGGAACGTCCTGGTCGGAAACCGTAACTGTTTGGTTCAAAGCGGGCTTCCCATTCCGGTTCAAGGGCCAGTTTGGCTAATGCTTGTTCAGCACGGTTGGCAATGGTGGGAATGCCTAACGGCCGTTTCTCCACTTTTCCCGGTTTGGGTATCAAAACCCGCCGTACCGGACAAGCTGTCTGGGATAGTTGCAACGTTTGCGCCAATCTTAACCGTTCTGGTGGGGTCAGGGATTTGATACCATCTACCCCGGCTGTGTTCTTGCCTCGGTTATCTTGCGTCACCCGTCGTACTGCCAGACATCTAGCTGACCAGGAACTTATCAAGAGCCTTTGGAGTTTGTGGATTGCTTTCGTGTCGCCACGCTGAGAAGCTTGGTAAATACGCTTTTGGAGCTTGAAGACTGCCTGTTCGATTTTCTTCCAGGGCAGGTCTTGCCATTCATACATCGGTCGCATTGCCGTGTTCATAACGTCTGTACTCCTACTGACATCTTTACCTTCCAATCAAGCGTCTCCACGTCAGCATATCCGGGGCATTACTCCCGGCATTGGCTTCTTGGAGAATCTTTCCCGCTCAGTGCTTGCGGTTGGTTGCCTGCTCAATACCATGATATATTGAGAGCGCAGGGCGGGTTACTTCGTTCCGACTGTTCGTTTGATGTATCCGTAGGGCCAAACTATCCACCGGGTTTCGCGGGGGTGAACACTGGTCAGCTAGTCATCTGCCAGACCCCTATCCTGTACCATTTTGGTCAAGCCTGTTAATCCGCGTTGGCTTGTCACCTATTACGATGGTTCAGTTTGTTCGTGTTCCTACCCATAGATACCTGCTCGCAAGTGTGGCTCAGTCAGATTCTGAGTTGACCTGCTTTTCATCCCGCTTTCCGTCCTGAGCTTGCCGAAGGATTGATGACCATGCGCACGCAGAGGGATGACGCTTTTCCCCGTTCACTAGGGGTTGGGGATTACACCCAACATCGAACAGTCAGTTGTCAAGGTTCTGCTTAGCCAAAGCTGTTACCTTGCTGCTCATCCCCCGGTCAACGGCCGGTTTCGAGCAAACGAATCGCACGACTAGGATCAGTGCAGGAATCGGACACAGAACATAATGTATCGGCAAACTGTTTCTTTCTCTGGGATAACAACCGGTATCACAGAATTTCGGGTTCCAAAAGCACATTTAACCCTGATCAGGATCGCGGATTCTGATGTACAAAGTCATCGTTATCGCAGGAATCATGTCCAATATAGCAATCTTTAAGTTGAAAAGCGCTCATGATTAGGCTATGTCCGATTCCTGCCCCAATCCTAGTAGAACCCCAAGATCGTCGCGGTCTGACTCCCCTCTTTTACAGGCACGTCAATCCTTACGGGGAATTCAAGTTGGATCTGGGCAAGCGACTACCCCTTTAATTATCGGTCAACTCGGCTGAGAAGTGATATTCTCAGCCGAGTTGACCTTTTACCAAGCAGCCCTACCAGAGAAACAAGTTGAATGCTTAACCTGATGATCGCCTTAAAAACATGACTGAGAAAACAAAACCCGACTCATTACCTGATTTATTCACCATCTGGGAAGCGGATTCGATAGCTGAATTATCTACTTCCACCCAACGCCGTTATCGCGCTGTTTTCGGTCGTTTCCTTACCTGGTTCACTCAAATGGAGCAACGCCCGCCGACGTTGGCTGACCTGCACCCGATTACGCTGGTAGGTTATCGGGGAATGCTACAAGAAACACTGGCCGCTACCAGCACCATCAACACCCATCTGAGTGCCTTACGAAGCTGGTGTGAGTGGCTAACTCAACAAGGTTATCTGGAGACCAACCCCGCCGCACGACTGAAACTGGTGGGGCGAACAGAAGAACCTGCGCCTGCTGCTTTAGAACCAAAACAGGTCAACGCCCTCCTCCGAGCGGTTCAACAAACCCGTTACCCTTTGAGAAACAATGCCATTGTGCAGATGATGATTCAGACAGGGATGCGGATTGGGGAGTGTGCCGCTCTACAATGGGGTGATATTGAAATGGGTGAACGAAAGGGTCGAGTGCGAATCCGCTCTGGCAAAGGGGATAAGACCCGCTTCGTCCCCCTCAATCAGTCGGCCCGCCAGACCCTAGCCGACTATGCTGCTCCGCTCTTAGAAGTGGAACCCAGGTTGAAAGCAGTGGCATCGGTCTGGCAGAATGTGGATGCTCTGGAACCGCTGTGGAAAAGCGAGCGAAGCACCCCTTGAGTATTCGAGAAATGAGCCGGATGATTGGGCAGGCTATCCAGCAGGCTGCATCGCTAGGGCAGGTTCCGGCCGAAGCCACTCCCCATAGTTTACGGCACACCTTTGCCACCCGCTACTTGCTTCGTCATCCAGGGGATTTGGTAGGATTGGCAAGATTGCTCGGACACACCTCCATTCAGACAACACAGATTTATGTCCAACCTACCGAGGCGGAAATGGCCCGTCGAGTTAGCCAAATTGATCTCAATGCCTATGCCCGATAGCTGAAAATGTGGCGGCTGGTGACAGCAATGTTTGTTTTACCCCTATCAGCAATGGTCTGGACGCACTCTGTGGCCAGGGGCACAAGTCAACCAGAGCTGCTGTCGCATTCGGCCTCTGGCAACAGGGCTGTGGTCGAGTATTGATGTCCCGCGCCGACCAACTTAATGCCTTTGACCCCATTAGGTTGATAGACCATGCCCCGATCCTCCAGGGTGGTGGCAAAAGGTTGGAGCCGCGGGGTGACATCTGCGTCTATCAACCAAAACGGCCGTTCTTTCGGTCGGGGGACATAGGGTACCGTCAGGTGTGACAGGTCTTCACCTGTCCACTGGCAGTCGGCAATGGCTGCAGAGAGCGACGCACGTCCTCACCGCAAGCAAGTCGCTAGATTTAACTCTCTGGCGCTTTGTGCCTCTGGAAAACTGCACTGGGCGTCCACTAATTCCATCAAAGTATCGGCTCGAT
This sequence comes from Candidatus Leptovillus gracilis, assembly GCA_016716065.1. Classification (NCBI taxonomy): domain Bacteria; kingdom Bacillati; phylum Chloroflexota; class Ardenticatenia; order Promineifilales (SeqCode); family Promineifilaceae (SeqCode); genus Candidatus Leptovillus; species Candidatus Leptovillus gracilis. The sequence goes on from JADJXA010000025.1 coordinate 189,890, forward strand.
TGTTAAAGTTCTGGTAAAGTTGTTGTCAGAACTGCTCTAATTCAGTTGTGTACGATTTGGTTGTCATACACTATGAATGGAGCAGTTTCGCTTATTTGGCAAATCTATTTATGTTAAACTGTTTGTCAAAAGTCCAATCTCTGTGAGGGTGTTTTTATGTCTGACAAACAATGGAGAATAATCCAATGGCAATTCCCGACCTTAAACGAACGCTGATCGGTAAACCATTTCCCACCAGCCAGGAAGTCCACGAACGTCTGGACAAAGTGCGCGGTCTGGCAGTTTTCGCGTCCGATCCCATCAGCAGCAACGCTTACGCTACAGAAGCCATCATGAGCGTCCTTATCCTTCTGGGCAGCAGTGCCCTGGCCCTGACTTTGCCCATAGCGATGGGCGTTGCCTTGCTTGTATTGATGGTCGTGTTTAGCTACATCCAGACCATCCTCCACTACCCAGATGGCGGTGGCGCCTACACTGTTGCCAAAGACAACTTGGGGAAGTACCCATCTCTGTTGGCCGGGGCGACTCTACTTATTGATTACATACTGACCGTTTCCGTGTCTGTTTCTGCCGGGGTCCGGGCCTTAACGTCGGCCGTACCCGAAGCCTTTGAATATCGTGTTTTGATTGCTCTGGTGGCCATTGCCATTATTACCTGGGTTAACTTGCGGGGTGTACGAGAAAGCGGCTCTATCTTTGCCCTGCCCACCTATGCTTTCGTGGGGGGCGTGCTGTTAACTGTTGGCATTGGTCTGGCCCGATATGCCGGACTGTTTGGCCTGCAGCCCCTACCCTCTTTTGAGGAAAGTGTGCCAGCGACGGCCTCGCTGGCTGGTTTTGCCTATATCTGGTTGTTACTGCGGGCTTTTGCCGGTGGCTGCACGGCGCTGACGGGCATTGAAGCCATCAGCAACGGTGTTAAGGCGTTTAAGCCACCGGAAGCTAAAAACGCAGCCAAAACCATGGTGGCGATGGGCATCATTGCTATGTCCTTGTTTGTTGGCATCACCTTTTTAGCCACCCGGATGCATCTGGTTCCCACCGAACATGGCGAAAGTATCCTTTCGCAGATGACGCGACAGGTGGTGGGGACGGGTATTATCTACTACTGGGTGCAAATCTTCACCGCCCTGATCCTGTTTCTTGCGGCCAACACAGGCTATCAGGACTTTCCCCGGTTGAGTTCTTTTTTGGCCAACGATGGTTTTTTACCGCGCTGGATGCAAAACCGCGGCGACCGGCTCGTATTCAGCTCCGGCATCGCAGTTCTAGCCGTTGTTTCGTCACTGATTGTCTTGATCTTTCAGGCCGATGAGATTGCCATGTTGCCCCTTTATGCGTTGGGCGTGATGTTGAGTTTCACTCTATCACAGGCGGGGATGTCGCAGTTAATGGGTAAGATCGGACGGCTCAAACCAGGGGAAACGGCCGTTACCGAAGTCACCATAATCCATTATGAACGCAACTGGCTCTGGAAAAAGGCACTGAATATTGCCGGCGCCGTCACCACAGGCACCGTTTTTATCATCCTGACGGCTACCAAATTACTGGACGGGGCATGGATTGTCGTACTGGCTATCCCATTGATAGTACTCGCCTTTGACCAGATCAACAAGCACTATCAGATAGTGGCACAGACCCTAAGCACGCGAGAGCTTAGCGAGGACAATCTGGTCGAAGTAGCAAACGTGGTCATCGTACCGCTGGCTGATGTTCATCGCGGGACGCTGCAGGCACTGCAATATGCCAAACGAATCGCTGGCGACGTACGCGCTGTCTGCATCGCCACAACACCAGAGATGCGGCAACGAGTAGAACGACGTTGGGCACGCTTCCCCAAACTGACAGAAAGCGTTAGCCTGGTGATCATTGACTATGATTACCGCGATGTGTTAGCACCGTTAGTAAACTACATACAAACGGTTAACAATAACGAGTTTCCAGGCTGGTTGATCACTGTGGTGATTCCCGAATTTGTGCCAACCGAAGCTTACGCTCGTATACTGCACAATCAAACAGCCAACCTGATGCGCCGCCATTTACGTACCTGCGAAAACGTAATTGTGATTGACGTACCGTTCCATATTCCTGCGGCCAATCACAAGGCAGAAGCGCTCCAGGCAGAGCAACAGCGGACTTGAACATTGGCTCCCGTAGCTGTTCGACTTTTGACAAAATGGCCCAAAATCAGAATACAGCTTTTTTTATGCCACATTGAATAACATTTTGAGCCAAATTCGGCACTGAAGATCATGATTTAGTTCAAAATACCAAGTGTTAGGGGGTTTTCCAATAAATTGTGTTCAATCTGCCTTACTTTCCGATCTGACTCAGCTCAAAGGTGAGTAATGAATCCAAAGCACGGTTAAAATCATTGAGAAAAGTGCTTAATGTGGCACATTTTCTGCCGTATTCTGATTTTGGGCCAGATTGGCGCCAACATCCATGGCTGCCTAATTCTGAAGCAAAATGGGAATTCGCCAACAGTATCTTGTGGCCGGGTATTGGTTTTAGCTGGTTTTTCCCAGCCACCCCTTGCGGATCATCCATTTTGCCAGTTCCAGCACCGGCACAATCGTCACGGATAGAACGCTAATGATCAACCAATCTTCCAGTGGCAGGTAGTAGGTGCCAAACGCAACGTTCAAGAATGGGACGTACAAAATGACGAACAGCAGCGCGATTTCCCACACGATGGCGAGATTGAGCCATTTGTTCGCAAATGGCTTATTGAAGATCGAATGCCGGTCAGAACGGAAGTTGTAGGCTTTGAAGAACTGGATCAGCACGAGCGAAACGAAGGTCATTGTCATCGCTTCTTCTAGGCTCTTGCCCACGTTGAGCGCCCAGGTAAACAACCCCAGGTTGATCAAAGTGGACCACAGACCGCCCAGCACCATCAACGCCACGACCGGGCGGGTGAAGATGCCTGTGCGGGGGTCGCGCGGCTGGCGTTTCATCAGGTCGGTTTCGGGCGGGTCTACCGCGAGCGCCAGGGCTGGCAGGCCGTCGGTGGCGAGGTTGACGTAGAGGATTTGCACGGCCGTCAGGGGCAGCGGCAGGCCCAAAAGCACCGAACCAGCCATCAGGCCGATCTCGCCGATGTTGGAGGAGAGCAGGTACATCAGGTATTTTTTGATGTTACCGAACACGCCGCGGCCTTCTTCAACAGCGGCCACAATGGAGGCGAAGTTGTCGTCGGTGAGGGTCATGGCGGCGGCTTCCTTCGTCACGTCGGTGCCGGTGATGCCCATTGCAATGCCGATATCGGCCTTTTTGAGCGCCGGAGCGTCGTTAACGCCGTCGCCAGTCATAGCGACGATGTGGCCGCGCGATTGCCAGGCCGTAACGACACGCAACTTGTGCGAGGGGGAGACGCGAGCATACACGCTGATATCTTCCACGTCGCGGCCTAATTCCTCGTCACTCATTTCTTCCAACTCAGCCCCAGTCACCACCCGTCCGCCTTTGTGCAGCAGGCCCAGTTCACGCGCCACCGCCTGTGCCGTGAGCGGGTGGTCGCCAGTGATCATCACCGGGCGGATGCCAGCCTCAGCGCAAAGGGCGATGGCGGCTTTTGCTTCGGCGCGCGGCGGGTCAATCATGCCGGCCAGCCCTAAGAAGGTCATACCCTGCTCGGCGGTTTCGAGGGTCACATTGGATTTAGAGGCGATCCCCAGCACGCGCAAGGCCTCGCCAGCCAGCGTCTGCGCCTGGGCCAGGATGTCTTCGCGGGCGGCAGAATCCAGCGGAGCCACACCGTTTTCAGTCAGCACAAAATCGCAGTCAGCCAGGATCACTTCCGGCGCGCCTTTGGCGTAGGCGGTGGTGATTCCATCGGCCTCGTGCAGGGTAGTCATGCGCTTGGTTTCGGAGGAGAAGGGGATTTCCTGTACGCGCGGGTGATCGGCGTCGAGAGCATCCTTTTGCAGCCCGGCCTTGGCCGCCGCCACAATCAACGCTCCCTCGGTGGGATCGCCTTTGATGTCCCAACCGCCGTTATCAGTCTGCACCAGGCGCGTGTCGGAGGCCAGGGCGGCGGCGGTGAGCATCTGGCGTAAGGCAGGAGAGTGCCCACCGGGTATGCCGCCATTGGTCGAGAAGGCACCTTCGGGAGTGTAACCCGCACCCGAGACGCTGACTATCTGCCCGGCGCAGTACAGGCGGCGGATGGTCATCTCATCTTTGGTCAGCGTGCCAGTTTTATCGGAGCAGATCACCGAGGTGCTGCCGAGCGTCTCCACGGCATGTAGGCGGCGGATCAGGGCGTTGCGCTTGACCATTTTTTGCACACCGATGGCCAGCGAAATCGTCACCACGGCCGGCAGCGCCTCGGGCACAACGGCCACGGCCAGGGCAATGCCGAAGATCAGCATCTCGATGAGGGGTTGGCCGCGCAGCAGCCCCAGGGCAACGATGATCGCCACGACGACAAATGCCACCCGCGCCAGCATGGTTCCGACCTTGTCGAGATTTTGCTGGAGTGGGGTCTTGCCGCTTTCTACGTCTTGCAGCATTTTGGCGATCTTGCCAAACTCGGTGTTCATGCCGGTGGCTGTCACCAGTGCCTTGCCACGGCCGTAGGTGACAGCGGTCCCGGCGTAGGCCATGTTTTTGCGGTCGCCGAGGGGCATATCGGCGTTTTCCAGAGCACGCACATGCTTTTCCACCGGCACCGATTCCCCCGTCAGGGCGGCTTCCTCGATTTGCAGGTTGACCGTTTCGAGCAGGCGGGCGTCAGCGGGGATGCGGTCGCCGGTGCGCAGCAGGATAACCTCCCCCGGAACCACCTCGCGGGCCGGGATTTTGCTTTCTGTCCCATCGCGCAGCACAGTGGCCGTGGGAGCGGCCATCTGACGTAGGGCTTCGATGGCGCGTTCGGCGCGGTATTCCTGCACGAAACCCAGTCCTACGGCAAACAGCACGATGATGGCGATCACCACCGATTCGATGCCGTGTCCCAGAAAGAGCGAAATGATCGTCGCACCGAGCAGAATCAATATCAGCACATTTTTGAATTGTTCGAGCAGAAGTGCCCATGGCGAAACACGATGGGCGGCCTGTAGCTCGTTGGGGCCGTTTTCTTGCAGACGTTTGGCCGCTTCGGTGGTATCCAGGCCATTGGGGCTGGTATTCAGTTGTATGAGGGTGTCATCCCGGGTAAGGGTATGCCAGGATTGTGTTTGCATGTTGTCTTTTATCTCCAGGTTGTGGAAAGTCTTCTTGGGAAATCAAAACTGCCTCTAAAATGATTGTATAAGCATGGCAGCGAGTTTCGCATGTCCGGTTGTTGACGCCAGAATTGGCGAGGCAGATGGATACACTTGCAGCAATATCATTGGATGCTCACACGCTTTCGTCATAGCATGTGGCGCGGCCGGTACAACTAGGCCACGAGAACATATGCGCAGGTTTTATGAGATTATGCGTATTTTGGAGGTGGTGGAACAGGAAGCAAGAAATGTGATTGCCGACGAACTTGCATCCATGATGCCTTGGAAGCGTTTAATCTACTTATCCATCCCCCAACATTGGGCATAATAAGCTCTTCATCAAAATCAATCTGCTCAAACAGGTTGTAATCGCCTGCCTCAGAAACGGATATTGCCTGGTCAGAGCATTCGGCAGCTATGAGTACGGGCAATGCCAGGCCAGCAATAACGAGAAATATGAGCAGGGGCACAAATCGCATTCTTTTTCTCAATAGTCATGTAAATAAAAAAAGACCATCACCTTGAAGGCGATGGTCTTGCGCTTGAACTCAGACAACCGGGAAATTGCTTTCCGTCTTGACGGCTGCCCATCCCGGTGAGCCGGGCGGCTACTCCCCATCGGAGTATCTAGAGTATATAGGATGCGGGCGATTATATCAATGATGCGCTTCTCTAGGGCAGGTCGTTTCCAAAGTCAGCCTGAAAACAAAGCTGCATCCAATCTTGCTTGAAAAACTCGTCGTGCATGTGCCAGATTATCAAAACCCATACATTGTGCTATTGCGATTATAAAATTATGGATAGTCGCTAACACTCTGGCCTGATGCGTGTTGCTCATTCGGATAGCATCTTCTCCCAGTGTCACATCTCGTCGGCGATGTAAACCATTCTCTATTCCCCAGTGTAGCCTCGTCCAATCCAGAAGTAGGGTGGCATAACCTGGTCGAGACATCATACTGGTAATGCCATAAAAAAATTCGATGGTTTTTGTGCCCTATTTCGGATTGAACACTTGGCGCTCTCGTTGGAATACTTGGCGTAAGCCTGGCCACTGAATGAAGTTTTCTTCATCTGAAATCACGGTAATCCGTCTTATTTCTACGCGACCATGATTTTTGTCCACACTTTGCGCTGTTTCTTTAGGCATTTGGGGTGGCTGCCATCCAGGCGCTTGTCGTGGGGTTGTGAAAAACCGTTGCACATCTTCTTGCAATGTGGGTTGATTTCCCTTGACCATCCACATGTAATCACCGCCTTGTGCTAAGCCTTGTACGGAAATATTCCGTTGAGCGGTGGTCAGGTGAGATTATCACCAACCGATAAAAAAAGAGGTCTGGCATAAGAGGTCTGAATCACAATCAAAAACGCCGCTGCATTTTCTCAATTTTGTAGAAAATGCAGCGGCGTCATGTTTATGCCTGTTTGCTAGATGTGGACTATGCCAGGAGACCCGGTATCAAAGAAAACAACCCGCTTCCCTTATCCTGAAAAATACCGCCATATTTCAAAGAATGTCATGCCGCCGCCGGCTACCAGAGCGGAAAAATAAATGACGCTAGCCACATTCGACAGGTGTCCCCATAAGATGCTGCCCCCATCTTTTTGCATTGATCCCACCGCCAGAAAAATAAGTGCGATAGCAGGCAGCGTGTTGCTAAACGGAATAAAGCCAAACGGCGCCATCAACAGAACAGCGGCAAATATGAAAGAAAGTGAATTAAAAATATCCATCTTTCCTTCAGTGGTCAGCCAGTTCATGCGGTGGGGGCGGCTCACTTTTTCCTGCCGCCGAAACCAGACCAGCGCTCTATTTAAAACGGCCTTCAGCTTCTCAGCCGAAATCGTACGATGTGCAATGCGCTCTGGCAGCCACAAGCCGCGTCTAAATAAGCGTGAAACGCCGATCAGTAAAATGGTGCTGCCAAACACGGTACTGACGCCGGGAATGGAAACAGGAACCAGAAAAACCAATGACAGGAATATTGTGAGGAACATCAGGCTGTCATCGCCGATCATGTCCAATATTTCTTTCAGGGTGATCTCTATGGGCGGCATTTTTTTGATAACCGCCTCGAGCTTTTCCCCCACCGATTCGGCTCTCAACTCTCCGTTGATCAGTTCCATATTCTGCATAACTTTTTACCTCTTCAATGTGTGTCAATTCTCATTACAATCGCCCTGCCTTTCATTTTGCCTGAAGTTGGGACTGAATGGCAAAGCGCATCGTTTATACCAATACCTTGTAGACTACGCAATTTCCGCTACCTACGGTTCAGGACGGGGTTCTTTGCATTTCCCCCGCCAAAACGCAACCTGGGAGTCGATACATCGATATTATCAGAAAAAATAGCCCTACCATCCTGAATCTTAGTCGAAGAAAGGCAGATGTTTAGAGGATAACTCCTCGACTAGCGCCTGTAGATGGGCTTCCACAATGATTGGAACAGAATTAGGACATAGGATATTTTGTATCGATTACTGTGCTAAAATGGCTCCGCAAAACCTTTATTCTTATGATAACGATAAATGGAAGACCTGTTTTGCACGTTCGTTACCAGAGGACAATTGTTTAGCGAGAGAACTTTACTTGGATGACGGTGGTTCTCTCGGGAAAAGTGGTTTATTGTGGGTACATTATGTTCTGTGTCCTAATTCTGTTCCAATCATTGTGGTGCGATTCGTTTGCTCGAAACCGGCCGTTTGGCCGGGGGATGAGCAGCAAGGTAGCAGGTTTGGCTAACCAGAACCTTGACAACTGACTGTTCGATGTTGGGTGCAATCCCCAACCCCTTGTGAACAGGGAACAGCATCATCCCTCTGCGTGCGACTGGTCATCAATCCCGCCTGTGGGTAACAAACCCGCCATATGAGGCAGGCTCTCGAGTGCATATGAGAAATTATCGGGACTTTTTCACATATTTACGCTTTCAGTACTCGAGAGATTGCCCCATATGGTTAATTTGTGTGCGCCGTGAAACGGGCACTTTGCATCGCTTCCAAAGGAAGCTCCTGTTCGTCAACATTAACAAGAGGGTCATCCAAGTAACCACGACCATAGCCCGAAAGGCTTCCCGAAAGGGGCGTGGGGAACATAGCATCAAGGAAAAGCGGGTTGAGGTGTGGTAAGCAACGCCAAGATGACTCCGCGAGACCCGGCCAATAAGGTTAAAGCTATACTGCCTGAACTCTAGTTCCCATTGGTGAAACGCCACACCCACAAGGAACCTTACCTACTGCTTGTGTCCAAGGGTGACTGACGGGATTAACAAATGCCCGAAGGTTGTTGACCCCCCTGGAACCTATTGCAATGAGCAATGGCAAGGGAACAAACGGAGAACCTAAGTTGGCCTATAACGTGCAAGTGTCGCGGAACACGGGATTGCCTAATGGAGTAATGGCGTAACGGCCGTTACTCACGGTAACGGAGTGACCGTAGTAGTCTGAGAACGGGAGAGCCGTTTACATGGCGAAGGGTCACAGGAAACCAATATTCAGGAAAAAGTCATGTCAAGCGAAATGCTCCCAGCAGACAAGTATCTGAATATATACTACCAACGGTCATAAACTGACATTTTCGAAAGTTTGAAAATTGAGGGTAAGCAGGCTGCTCAATCTTTCTTTGAACTTGCCGGAGACTTCGTCCAAACAATCCTCAATGGCCTGCTTAAAATCGGCGAACTTCTCGTAGTATTGGGAGTAGAGACACTGCTTTTTAACGAACTTCCAGAGACGCTCAATTAAGTTTAGGTTAGGCGAATAGGGCGGTAAAAAGAGAAGCTCGATTCCCAACTCGGCGGCGATATCCTGAACGAAATGACAGCGCTGGTAGCGGGCATTGTCTAGCACCAGCGTGATCGGCAAATCAGTAAAAAGAGCGGCAAGCTTATGCAGGAGGTCTACCACGCTTCGGCTATTGATGTAGTCGCAATTGGTGACGGAAACCAATTGCAAAGTGGAGGCGTGCAAAGCGCCTAGAACATTAAATCGCTGACGACCGGCGGGCGCTTTGATGAAAATACGGGCTAGACACCAGAGAAAACCCAAGAAAGGCTGCAAAACAAAGTGGGCGGCGTCTATGAAAAAGAGGTGGCGTTTACCTTCTTGCGTTTCCTGCAAGCGCGGTTCGAGTTCTTTGGTTAGGAATTCTTGCTGTTTTTCTGGGTCAGCTTTGGCTGGTATCTGGCCGACTTTGCGCCGTTTCAAGCCTAACTTCTTGAGAAATTCGCCGACTTGTGTTGGGCTGCGGCGTAAACCAGTCAACTTTTCAATGCGGTCGGCTGCTTCAGCCAAGGTGACTGCCGGTTTCTGATCAAACTCCCGGCGCAGTTCATCTTGATAATCTTCCAGTTCACTTTTGGGCTGGTTGAAGTTCAGTTCTTGCAGAGCTTCGATGCCGCCACGTTCATACAACAAGAGATATTCGCGCAGGGTTGTTTGACTAATACGAACGATGCGCCCAATCTCCTGGTGAGAAAGTTTGAGCGCCTTAAGATAAACTGCTTCCATACGCTGGCGCACACGGGGATGTGAATGCTGGGTGCGTTCTTTGTGCAACCGGTCAATTTCTTCGGGCGTGAATGTGAGCTTAATCATGCTGACAACTCCTTGGCGAATGAGCAAAATGCCAAAGTATAGCCTTGCTGCGCCGCTTGCCAAGCCATTTTCAGGTTAAAATGTCAGTTTATGACCATTGAAGGTATAGTCAACGATATGTTGAGGTTTCTGGAGAGCCGAGGTGAATTGAAAGGTTCAAGCCCGGTTCGGTGGGGGGCGGTTGGAAACACAGGTTAAGCTGTGCGCTGGCCGCCTACCCGACTACCCGTGGGCCTATATGTTGAGAATCTGTTCCATAATTTTTGAGAATGCCGTTTCATAGTTTTTGAGAACAGCCTATTGGGTAACCGATTACTCTGGAAGCCGGTAGAAGATTTTGTAGGCTGTTCTCAATAATTGTGGGATAGGTCCAAAATCAGAATATGGCAGAAAATGTGCCACATTAAGCCCTTTTCTCAATGATTTTAACCGTGCTTTAGGTTCATTACTCACCTTTGAACTGAGTCAGACTGGAAATTAAGGCAAATTGAACGAAATTGGTCGAAAAAATCTCTAACGCTTGGCATTTTCAGCTAAATCATGACCCTCAGTGCCGAATTTGGCCCAAAATGTTACTCAATGTGGCACAACAAAAGCCGTATTCCGATTTTGGACCTATATTGCGTGGTTACGTCAACTTAAGTCAACCAGCATTGATCATTCCAAACGAACAGTTTCTTGTTGACTGACGTATTCAGTGAAATAGGCTTTGGTCAGGGCGAAGAGTTCGACGGCGTCCAGGCTGGCGAACAGGTGGGCCATCAGCCACATCTCTTTGGGGAGAATGTCCGGGCTGATAAATTGGAAGTAACGAATACCCTGGATGACTTGCGCCCCCAGCCGTCTGTACCAGTTGATCCGTCGCAGGGCGACTACGGGATCCTCGGCCGCATCTGGCATTTCTACTTCGATCAACATCACTTTCGCCTGCTGTTTCTGGAATGTCTGTGCCAGATAATCATAGAGGATCGTGCCATATCCTTGATTACGTACCCCTGGCTTGGTAGCGATGTACCAGAGGAAAGCCAGAGCCGATTCTGGCTCGAATTCGGTGAACGCCATGCCAACGACATTTGCGCTTCCAGTTTCCTGGGGATCTGCGCCGGCCGGGAATTGTTCCATCACCCATATGTGTTCGGGCATTCGTTCGCCTTCGGCCAGGGCAGTAAACAGATCGAGGAAGTAGGAGACAGGAACTCGTTCGTCGTAGGGGAAGCAGCCGAGGTATAGTTCTACCCAGATGGGCCAGGCGGGGTCATCACTACTTGTGATTTCGCGGATGGTGAAGGTTAGGGGATTTTCCATTTTCTGCGCCTTATCTCTATGCTTCGGCCGAATCAATCTGCGCTTTGATCTGGCGGAGGGCCGGTTGGCAGGCGGCGATGATGGGGGTGAGGGGAGCGTGTTTCTGACTCAAGGCGGCCAGGTTCCGCAGGGTGGTTTCTACCAGATTGTAGCGCATTGCGCTGTAGGCGGCGGCCGGTTCGCCCGGAGTCTCTACTTTGTCAGGACGTTCCGGCAGGAGAAGCGCCAGAACCTGGAGTAGGTTGCCCGATGCGAGAAGGTGAGAAAGTGTATCGGGGGTGGGGGAACGGCCGTTCCAGAACCGTCCGGTTAAGGTCAGAATGTCTGGAAGATTGTCCGGCTCGATGGTAGAAACCAACTCAAGCCAGGCGAGAAACCGCTCCACTTGCTCACCCAAAAACTCCAGGCTGTACACGTCCCATTCCTCGCCCAGCCAGACGTAGGCTGTAAAGATGGCCAGGGCGTGGTAAACGGCCGTTGCCGCGCCATCCTTATCTTTCTCCCAAGAGACATCGGCCAAAACGCGGTAAAAATTGGCGATGATCTCCAAATCTAAAACGTCTTCTTGCCGTTGGGCGATCTCCACTGCATCGCCAATTCCCCGCTGCGCCTCACCCTGTACTCGCTCAAAAAGCTCTTTAGACCTGGCCAGCAACGTATCCCGTTGACCTGAACGGTAGGTAGCCAGCGAACGATATTGCTTGCCCAGGCGCAAGCAAGTTTCGCACACCTCCCGAATCACCCAGCTCGCGTGAAAAGAGTCCCCATTCTGGTATAACATAGACCCCGCTTCCTCCAGCAAGGCAAGCGCGTCCACATCCGGTTCCTGATTCATTTTGGGGTAAGTTGATCCGGCTTCAGCCAGATAGACGTTCAGGATTGATAGGGCATAGCGGTAAGCAGGCGTATCCTGTTCCAGTTCGGGGATGTCGCTGGCCAGGGCTTCCTTTAAGGCTGTCGCTGCTTTGCCCACCCGCATCCAGTTCCCGCGCATCTGAACCGATTCGCGCAGCCAAAACTTCCGTTCCGGCGGATAGGTATCGCCAATCTGGCGCAGCCAACGGACGTATTCCCTATCCTCAGCGTCGGCATGGGTCTTTTCCCAGATGTCTAACAGAGGCTCAGAGATGTTGTCGCCCGTCAGGTAAAAATCCCACCAGTAATGGGTCAATAAGTAAACGCAGGCAAAGACGTTCCGCGCCCGGTGCGGATTACAAACGCGGCTGATGGAGGCCAGCATATGCTCCATCCTCTCTAACCATTCTGGCTCCTGGACCGTATGCCAGCCTGAATAGGAGTGGGCGACGTCTGAATAGGTTGGGTCTTCTGTGCCAAAGAGTAAGATTTCCCACCGGGCGCCATTTTGGATGGCCCGCAGAACGTTGATGTCGTTGATGATGGTCTGCAATCGGGCAACGTTGCTTTCCCCGGCAAGACCTTCCCAGAAGTTGTCTTCAATCAATTCCATTGCTTCAAACTGGCGCAGGCAACCATCCAGGGCGATGATGTGGGGGTACAACATGGGCAGCCAGTCAGCGCCACGGTCGAGCGCTCTGGCGATGACCAGGGCGGTTTGCCGCAGCCAGAAGACGGCGCTGCCGTCGTCCAGCAGCATCTCCCAGAGAACTTTTTGCACAATTTGGTGCAGGGAGACAACCTGCTGACCGGCGTCGAAGTCTAAGAGGCGGGCGTCGTAGGCTTCTTTGATGGCCGCGCGGACGTCGGCGTCCGAGTGTTCCGCCGGGTTACGCAGGCTGTAAGCGATTTCCAGTAAGGGGAGGGGGATGTTGGCGGGAGACAAGAAGGCGCAGAGTTTCAGGAGGTCTATGGCGTGGGGGGCAAACGGCCGTTGGGTATCAGACAACCGCTTCAAACCAATCGAAAACGACTTGAATAGAGATTCTTGCGCTCCATCCCCCTTGGCGAACTTTACAAAAGAATGCTTTTCCGCCTCGAAAATCTGCAAATAACTGGCCAGGGTGAACCCAAATCTTTCCCCCGCCATCCCCTTAATCACTGCTGCCGCCTGATCCAGCGCCAACGGCAGGCCACCCAACGAACTCGCGATCATCAGCGCATCTTGCCAGTACTGATCCCCGGCGGTGCTGCCTGTCGCCTCTTTCCCTACCAACTCTGGCGCGTGGTTTTGCAGGCCGGCGCGTTGCAGCAAGAACCTGGCCCCATCCTCCGCGCTCATCAGGCCCATCTCGATATTGCGAAAGCGCTTCGTCTGCGCAATCTTTTCCGCCCGGTCACAACTGGTGACTAAAACCCGCCCACTCTCTGATTCCGGCACAAATATGTCCAGATATTGTGTAAATGTCTGCTGGGCATCTTCAGCTACCTTGAAGAACCAGTCATCCATATTGTCAAAGACCAGCAACCAGCGGGGATATTGCCCAATGGCTTCCTTGACCGTCCGCGCCAGAGAGCGGCGATCTTCAAGCTGCTCTTCTATTTGTTTGTCAGGGAGGCGCTGATCAATCCCCATAATCGCTGCCAGCCGGGCGTACTCTTCAAGTAGTTGTAGCTCACTCTTCGCCTTCACCCAGAAGATAGAGTAGCCAGGATCATGATGCAGGTTATGGGCGACTTTTAAGGCGGTGATGGTTTTACCCGCGCCAGGCAGTCCTGTTAAGACAACCTTACGGCTCTCTCTCAGCGCGCTTGTCAACGCATCAACCGCGTCATGACTATGAAAGAAAAAGGCTTCTTCCCGCTTCGGTAAGTTCGCCGTAAACTTGATGCCTTCCCGGATATTCCCTGGCAAGAGCTGCCTGATCAAAGCCTCGATTCGCTGATCTCCATCCTCAAGCCGCCGCAATATCTCCATCTGCGCTGCCTCTTGCCAAAGCATATAAGCGCGGAAGAGAGTTTCTTTGTGTATAACATTTCTGTAAAAACAATCTTGCCACAGCGGCAGAATGGACTTTGTAAACTTGTCGTAAAACGTAGAATCGTGCGACGAAAGCTCGTCGCGCCAGTTGTCGGAAACCATCTTGACCAGGGCGGCGACTGCGCCAGACGTTGCCTGCGGTTTGAATCTCGACAGCAAGAACGCCTCGAAACAACCCTCGTCAACCAGCTTCAAAGGCCCGGCCGACAGGTTTTTCCTGGTTTGAGTTTTCAGCACTTTACACAGTTCCTGGATAGAAGTTCTGTCCGGTTGCCTACCCGATCGCTGGAAAAAGTCCTTTTCAAAGCTGTCAAACGCTTCCAGGAAAGACTTATTCAGCGCATCCTGAATTTCTTCATGGAGGAAACTGTTTCGAACCCAATGTTCTTTTAGCACGCCCCAGGACTTACTAAGTTGAATCGTAGTCGCCTCCATAACAATGGCCGACAAGACGACGGTGGGATCATTGATAGCCACGCCAATCATGATGCAGGGGATGGCGCTGAGGACAGGAATTAACCCAGAGAACTTCGTTGAAGACATGACGTACTCCTTATGTGTTACCACAATACTGGAATGTTGTCTTCAAGTTTGTCAGATTATTCTATCATTAAACCTTGCATAAGGGGGTTTTAGGAGCAAATGGACGATTTCCTACGCTAAGGGAGTTTGGGGTACAACCCATTAAACCGTGATTGAGTACTCAATCACAAGATTTTTACAAAATCAGATTCATTATGGCATACTGGTTTGTTCAACAAAACGAATCAGTAGGAGGCACAATGAATCTGGAATTTTGTCCTAATGATGATTGTCCAGCAAGAGGACAAGTAGGAAAAGGTAACATCCGCAGCCATAGCCAAAAGGAAAAGCGCTGTTATTGTACGGAGTGCAACCGAACATTTGTTATCACCAAGGGCACGCCATTTTATCGTTTGCGAACAGACCCTCAAATTGTTATCTGGACACCCGGCCACATGAAACAGGTCATATTTGGGGCGTTAGACTTCGCCAGGATCCGCAAGCGCCTCTCTAAGCCGTTCTAAGCGGAAAATTCGTGAAAATTGGTGTCTTTAATACGTCTGAGCCAATTAGAAGTCCATGTGGATACGTGAAATCAAAGGTTAGCGATTGGTTCTATAGCTCTAGTAACGGCAAACAGGTATCTCGCCGTCCAGGTACCCTTGAGAGTTGGCAGTTTTCTGGCTCTAACTGGCGGAGTCTAACGCCCCAAATATGACCACTTTCATCTGGCCGGGTGTCGTCCATTGCCAGAATGTCCATGAAACTGTGGTTGCCAGCCAATCCCTGGATTTACAACAGGTGCAGGCGGATGAAATCAAAGTTAAGGTACAGGGTAGCTCGGTCTGGATGGCCCTGGCGATCATGGTCTCGACACGTCTCTGGCTCGGTGGGGTGATTAGTCCGCAGCGGGATATAGCTCTGCTGCAAAGCCTAACCGATCGCGTGCGCCAAATGGCCTTATGCCGCCCTTTGTTGTTGGCAGTAGATGGCTTGCCGGGCTATGTCAAAGCGTTTGGGCGCAGCTTTCGCAGTAAGATACCTCGCTTGGGTCAACCGGGTCGTTGCCAATGGCATGCCTGGTCTCAAGTCGCCATTGTGCAAGTCATCAAGCGACGCTTACCGACCGGGCTGGAGATTGAGCGACGGATTGCTCAAGGCGACCGGCAACAAGTGGCTGACCTGATTACCACCACGCAAAATGGATCTGGTGTTATCAACACGGCTTTCATTGAGCGGCTGAATGCCACCTTTCGCTCTCGCCTGAGTTGGTTGAGTCGCCGCACCCGACATCTGGCGCAGCAAACAGCGACATTGACGGCAGCCATGTATGTCACAGGTTACTTTTACAACCTCTGTGACACCCACCACGCTTTGCGTTGCCGCTTGTCGGTGGGCGAGTTTGGCCACCGTTGGGTGCAGCGCACCCCGGCTATCGCTGCCGGGTTGACAGACCATATCTGGACAGTCGATGAATTGTTAATGTACCGTGTGCCGTTACCGCGTTGGACACCACCGAAACGTCGCGGGCGGCCTTCTAAAGAGCTATTAGACCTGATAAATCGATGGTGTTAACCGACCACGATTAAATGTGGTCTCACCGAGTGTCCCAAATGTGTTACCTTTCATCTGGCCGGGTTTCCTCTGTATACTGGAAAGGTTCAAAGTTTGATCAGAAATGACTCCCCCGCCCAATCTACAATACCCAGCCAACGAGTAGCCCAAACACGTAAAGCCCCAGGCCAAACGCCAGGTGATTCATCAAACTCCGAACCCTTACCTGCCAGGGATTGGCCGTTTTTGCTGCGGCAATCCCCAACCCAAAGGCGGGCTGCATGATGAAAAAAGGCGCAATGACCGTGACGACACCAAAGAGGGCTGCCGGAAACAAGGTTGGATGCTGCAACCAGTTATTGCCAAGCGCTGCAACAAAAACGGCCGTAAACCCAATACCAATTGTGTAATGTCCCACCCACCCCACGACGCATTCTGCTTTTTTCGCAGGCGCGGCAGCAATGTGGGCGTGCTGAAAAATCCCTTCTGGCATATATCGCAGCCAGCGCCCAACAAGGCAAATATTCGACGGCGCTATTTTGAAGGTATGCTTGAGGAACAGTCCCCATAGGTCAAACATAAAGGTCGCGCCAAGCCCAATGAGAATTATCCGAATTAAGAAAAAGTGAATTGATTCATGGTTTACTCACTTACGGAATTCACCGATAACAAAGGCAGGCCTAAGTCGCGTACCTTCTTCAATATGCCATGCAGTGCGGCCTGATCAAGCATGGAACCGGTTAAAAGTGTGTTGCCATCTTCATCCAACGTGATGGCTAAACCTTCAAACCAGGCCATCCATGGCTGACTTAAGTGACCTTTGATCCGGATCTGATAAATCGTCGGTGAATCCTCGTCCGGTTTTACTCGCTGATCATTTGTCATGAGTTATGCCCCACTGAGATAACAACATTCCCTTTTTTGCGTCCCGTATCAACATAACGATGTGCCTCGACCATTTTCTCCAGCGGATAACACCGGTCAATCACCACTTTAAGCTTACCGGCCTCAATGAGCTCCTTGATGAAAAGTAGATTTTCCATGCTTTCTTTTGAGTCCAGCCTGGCCATCGTCACGTAGGCCCCGTTCGGAGCAAGCGCTTTTACGGCTTCTGATTTGGGGAGTTTTGCTACCGCATCAAAGATGACGTCATATCGTTCAGATCTGGTTGAAAACTTCTCTTTTGTATAATCGAGGACGTAATCGGCTCCCAAAGATCGCACCATCTCCAGGTTGGCAGTGCTGCTAACGCCGGTCACTTCCGCCCCGAAATACCTGGCGAGCTGAATGGCATAAGTGCCCACACTACCCGAAGCGCCGTAAATCAAGACCTTTTGTTCGCGCTGGATGTTGCCTTTGCGCAGCAGGCGTAAGGCGGTGGTTGCTCCGATAGGAACGGCCGTAGCTTCCTCATAACTCATATTGGCCGGTTTTATTGCCACCATTCCCGCTTCAGGGAAGCATTTGTATTGGGCGTAGCCGCCAAAATTCTCGGTCAGGGTAGATGCAAACACCTGGTCACCAACCTTGAAGCGCGTCACGTCCTTGCCAATCGCTTCCACTTCTCCAGCCAGCTCCATGCCATAGATCGGCTGCTTGGGTTTTCTGATACCCAAAGCAATCCGGGCAGGGAGCCACAACAAGGGCGGAACGGAAAAGCTCCGCATGCGGAAGTCCCCGGCCGTGACGCTGGTGGCGTGCACTTTAATCAAAATCTCGTTGACTTTTGGAGTTGGTTTTTCCATCTCTTTAACTTGCAGAACTTCAGGTCCGCCGTATTGAGTTGCCACAATTGCTTTCATTTTAAAATCCCTTCCTTTGCTAAAAAAGTTGATATCAATAGCCAAATCTATGCTGTACGAGCCTGCCGGGTGGGCCGCCTGCGAATGATCCATTCAGCAACTGCGAGGTTGATCACCCAGCCAGCACCCATCAACAAAGCATTTTCAAACTCATTTACTTCGCCAAGCGTCAAGGCTCCAACCAATCCGGTCAACACTTGTGTGGCTTGCCCCATCCCAATGGCATAGGCGCGTGTCATCCAGGCTTGGTGCTGACTGACGTTACGCTGGCGGATCGAGATGAATCCGATGATGATGGACAGGACCATGCCAGATCCGAAAAAGAGGCGTAATCCATAAAGTAGTCTGCTGGCACCTTCTGGATAGTCATAAAAGAGCGTCATCCAGAGCCCGGAGAGTCCCACGGCCAATCCAACTGGAACCAGCAGCCGCCCAACCCAGCGGTGCCATTTGTTCCCGCGCGTCCAAAGGCGACTCACAAATTGGAACGCGCCGAGCAGGGCATAGATCGCAGAGCTAATAATGTGAATGACCACAGGCGAAGGTGATGCAAAGAAGCGTGCGTTTTCGGGTGTAATCTCTGCCCCGCTGATCAACTGGTTGAGTCGGATCGCACCGAAGATGATCGGGATGATACTAATTAAGACCAACCCGGCAGGCAGCCACCACGACGTCTGAGTCTTTCTTGCCGGTACTTTCATTTGACGGTTATTTTGGATATTCGCTTTCATTTTTAAACTCCTTAAAAAGGTTTGTCGGTTCTCAAGCTGCTTTGCCTGGTTCTTGTGAAATAATTTCATCACGCAAGGATTCAAACGGTTCTCCGCATCGTTCGGAGAAGAGGGCGTATCCCAGCCAGACCATAGCAGCCCCTATCGGTATCGATGTGAACTGGACGAGCTGATAGGGAAGCAGGGCAAACATGGTGCCCGCCAAAGGACCGGATACGGCAAGTAAGGCAGCCGCCCCACGCGGCAGGATGCGCGCACGGAACGTAGCGATGCCAAATAGCAGGGAGCCAAGGACATAAAGTATCGATGCTAACGAATAGATTGTTGTGAGGCTGCCAAGGTTGGTTGGGACACCAGTCCCACTTGACAACTGCAATGCGCTTTCTACAAACGTTGGCGCTATGGTCGTCAACAGCGGCAGGACCGTAGGTTCGATGAATGAAATGCACATCTGAACTGCATAAAAGATGGTTAGCAGCAGATAGCCAGCCAAACCCGGCCAACCAGTCTCTTCCACTTGTCTGGCATAGAGTCCCGCAATACCGAGCAGGCCAAAGATTGGTATGGAGGTTTTGAAGGAGGTGATGATGAAGAATGTACTGGTATTGATAGGTGGATGGGTTGGTTGAATAGCGGTAAAAATAATCCCTGCTACCATGGCAGATAAACCGGCCCAACGGATGAGTCTAGGGGTTGTCACTTTCATTTTGTCTCCTTGTGAATTCATGAGATGGGCTGTAAATTTCGACACTAAGCTTCGCTGCCTGTCGTGCGACCATCCTGATTCAGAGCAATCTGCTTCATCCACGGATCGCCGGGCATCTTCACATACTGATTGAAGACATAGCCCCAAGGCATCACAAGTGGTATCAACACAATACCCAAGAGGTTGTTAATCAATACCTCTTGAGCGTCCGGCGCTAACTGCCCGGCAGACCATTGTGGGAGCGCGAACGCCAGAACCCAGACAGTCTTCCACAGAAACTCGAAGAACAGCAGTGGCAGCATCTTGAGTGGGCGATGAATTCCTACCCCTGCCAAGAGCCCTAGCCCAGCGAGCACACTGAGCACAACGCTGCCCATGGTAGATAAGTTTGCAGGAGGGTTGAAAATCGCGGGCAATTTATATATTGCCAGCCCAACAGCCATGAACGCATACATGGCTCTCAGTAAATAGAGCCTGAAAATCGAAACCTCGGACCTGGTATTCATAGATTTGTCTCCTTTTTGAACCGTTAGAATAAGTGTCAGAGCCTGACACCTGGCATCTCTGCCTGTTTGGGTTTGATAGAAGACAGTTTACAAATGAATGTGGGGAGAGGTCTTCCCCACATGTGGGGAGTTCGTGTGGGGATATTTGGGGATGCTGGCAAGCGCGTCAAAACCCCGCCGGAGAAATTAGGCAGGATTCATGGAAGACATTATTCAGGTGTGCGTTTTAGGCTTATATCAAGCCCAGTTCAATGGCGCGGTTAACGGCCGCACGGCGGCTGTTGACGTTGAGCTTGCTGTAGATGCCCTTGGTGTGTGTGCGAACGGTGCTTAAGGCGACGACAAGTTCTTGAGCGATCTCGGGTCCCGATAGGTCAGTTTTGAACAAGCGGAGGATATCCAATTCACGCTGGCTGAGCGGCTCGAGCAGCTTTGACTGCTGCATATCTTCGGGTGGCGCAAAAGCGGCCAGGAGTTTATCTACGTATCCCGACAGTTCATGGTTTTGTCCGCGCGGTTGCTTTTCGATTGACCTTCGAAAGGCCAAAAGCAATGATTGCAAGGGCTCACCTTCATCTACAAAGATTCTGAAGTAGCCCTTGGGTTGCGCCAGAGTCAAGGCACGCTCAAGCGACTCGAAAACCCTTGATGAGCCGCCCTGCGCCTGATAAACGAGGACTTGTGTCACCAGGATCTCGATTACGCTACCTATTCGGTTTCCATCTTCTGCTGCCTTTAGAAGACGTTCCAATAATCTCAATGCCTCAAGAATAATGTACTCATTCCGATTATTCTGATACTCGGCAAGCAGCACTCGTGCTAGGATAATATGTTCAAACTCGTGCAAATAACTAAGTTCATTATCCACCGAAAGTTCTTGTTCGTTTACCCACTTCTCCGCTTCGAAAAAGCGTCTTTGCTTAAGATAGATTTTCGCCTTTATTGCATCAACAGGACGCGTATGTGGCATGAGGGTCTTAATATAAAAAAGTTTGGCTTCCTCCAACAGTTCGAGCGCAGTATCCAGTTCTCCTATAGACTCTTTCAATCGAGCTTGGGCAATACATCTGCGGTAGGACCAGTCAACACTCTTATGCAGACTAGCCAATTCAAGACTCTTTTGAAAGTGCTGGTCAGCAGCATTGTCATCTCCCATCTCGTGATACAGCATCGACATCCCCAGATAAGGATGGACCATAACACGCAAAACACGGCTATCATGTTC
The DNA here is from genome assembly GCA_016716065.1 of Candidatus Leptovillus gracilis. Classification (NCBI taxonomy): domain Bacteria; kingdom Bacillati; phylum Chloroflexota; class Ardenticatenia; order Promineifilales (SeqCode); family Promineifilaceae (SeqCode); genus Candidatus Leptovillus; species Candidatus Leptovillus gracilis. Next base: position 210,943 of record JADJXA010000025.1, read on the forward strand.
TGCAGCAAGTTGTAAGGATTGCTGATAAGTCCATAATGCTTCGCGGAGATGTCCCTGCGCCGTAAGGATATCTGCCTTTTCTGCCATGGCGTAGGCAAATGCCGCAAAGTAATTGCCAACCTTCAGTGAACTATCAATCCAATTATTCATCGCCTGACAGGCTGCATCCAAATCACCATTAACCAAGTATGTGGCCCCCAAAATTGCAGTAGTTTGAGCGCGCAAGAACTGGTCTTCTTCGGAAATGAGCTCAAACACGAGTTCCGCGTACTTTATGGCAGCGATAAAATCCATCTGAGTTTGAGCATTGTAAGCGCGGGCGAACGCAATTCTGGCTCGCAGAGAACGAAATTGTTCCTTATTAACTATTATCATGCCATCGGATGAACCTTCCAGACATCGTTCCGCATCACGCAGACGGGATTCGCTGGCATCCACTTCATGGGCATTCATAAACCCCCAGGCAATCTGGGTGCAAAGTACGGGACGGGTACAGAGCAGCTCTTCTGGCAAATCCTTAACCCACTCCAGCCAGGTAGGTGACTGAAAACTTTCATACATATTCTGCCAAGTTGTTTCAGCCAACCCTGCTGCCCGGCTGAAATCCTTGGCCGCAAGTGCATGGTAAATTGCATCGGAAGCCAGACCATTCTGCTCATACCATTGGCTTGCACGTTGATGCAGTGTACTCACTAGATCAGGCTGCTCTATCGTCAGGTGCATTCGCAGAACTTCGGCAAAGAGGTGATGATAACGATACCAATATCGCTTGTCATCCAGCGGAATAATAAAGAAGTTACCCCGTTCTAGAGCCTCTAACTGCGTCTTGCCTTCCTGCTGACCAGTGACAGCCCTGCACAATGGGCCATTCAACCGATCGAGAATGGCGGTCTGAAGTAAGAAGTGGCGAGCCGATTCAGGCTGATGCTGCAAGACCTCTTCAACTAGATAGTCCACGATATAACGGTTGTCTCCGCCCCCCCCCCCCCGCCGCCGGGGGCGGGGGGGCGGGGGGCCGCCCCCCCCCCCCCCCCGCGCCCCCCCCCGGGGGGCCCCCCCCCCCCCCCCCCCCCCCCCCCCCCCCGGCCCCCCCCCCCCCCCCCCCCCCCCCCCCCCCCCCCCCCCGGGGGCCCGGGGGGGGTTTTGGTGTTCGCCCGCGGGTTGTGGGGGTTTCTTTTTTTCCTTTTGGCCCGGGGGGGGCGGGGGGGTTGTTTTGGTTTTTTTTGGGGGGCGGGCGGGGGGGGGCCCGGCGGGGGTGTGGCCGGGGTGGTTGTCGCGGGGGGGGCGGGGGGGGGGGGGCGGGGGGGGCGCCCGGGGGCCCGGGCGGTGTGTTTGTCTTTTTTTGGTTTTTTTTTTCTTTTTTTTTTTCGTTTTCCCCGGGGGGGCCCCGGGGGGGCGGGCCCGGGGGGGGGGGGGGGGGGGGGGGGGGCGCCGGGGGTTCGGCCGGGGGTGGTCCTTTTTTTTTTTTTTTTCGGGGCGGGGGGGGGGGTTGGCCCCGTGTTTTTTTTGGTTTTGTGGGGTTGGGGGGCCGGGTTTTTTTTTTGTGTTTTGTTTTGGGGGGCGGGGGGGGCCGCGGTTTTGGGTTTTGTCGGGGGCGCCCTTTTTTCCTTTTGGGTGGGGGGGGGGGGGGGGGGGGGGGGGGGTTGGTTTTTTTTTTTTTTTTTTTTTTTTTTTTTTTTTTTTTTTTTTTTTTTTTTTTTTTTTTTTTTTTCTTTTTTTTTTTTTTTTTTTTTTTTTTTTTTTTTTTTTTTTTTTTTTTTTTTTTTTTTTTTTTTTTTTTTTTTTTTTTTTTTTTTTTTTTTTTTTTTTTTTTTTTTTTCCGGTGAAAGCCCCTATGAACCCAGAAACATCCTCCCGCCCTTGCATCGAGAGGGCAGCGAGCTGGAGGCCGGCAATCCAGCCTTCGGTACGGGCTTCCAGTATGGCGATATGATTTTCTGAGAGGTTTAGACCCATGACCTGCCTGAGGAATTCGGCCGTTTCTGCCACAGTAAAACGCAAGTCATTGGCTCGAAATTCAGTCAACTGGCTGCGGACGCGCCATCGAGCCAGGGGCAAATTGGGATCCTCGCGGGTGGTGATGACCAGGTGCATGTGTGGTGGCAGGTGTTCCAACAAAAAGGTAAGGGCGTGATCAATATGGGGCGCGTCTACCATATGATAATCGTCCAAGACAACGAGTGCCTCTGGCAGGGCGACGATTTCATTCAGCAGGGTGGTTAGGATTGATTCGGTAGGTGGGAGATGAGCAGATTCAAAGATGCCCAGCAATTGTTCCCCAAAAGTTGGAAATATCTTCTGTAATGCAGCCACAAAGTAGGCGAGAAAGCGAGTCAGGCCGCTGTCCCGTTCATCGAGAGAGAGCCAGGCAGACGGCCGTTCGCAGCCAGCAATCCATTCACTGACAAGCGTCGTTTTGCCAAAGCCCGCCGGAGCCGAGATAAGCGTCAGTTTGCGGTGCAGCCCCTGGTTGAGTTTGGCGATGAGGTGGGGGCGAGGGACGAGAGACGGCCGTAATTGGGGCACATACAATTTTGTTTGCAGTATATCTCCAGGCATGAATCCATTATAGTGGAAAGAGATGGTGCGGCGAGAAATGACTTATTCTCAAATGCGCTAACGCGCTGCATTGGTGTAGGGTGACAAAGTTATTGCGCCAAAACAGGTCAAAAAACAGAGTTTTTGACAAAGTTGTTGCGCATTTTTGACAAAGTATGTGCGCGAAACCCCCATTTGTGACAAAGATATTGCGCAAATCCTCTCTAAGCCAGATCCCCTTCGACCACGTCTTAGGGCTTCCACAATGATCGGAACAGAATTAGGACACAGAACATAATGTGCCTACAATAAACCACTTTTCCTGAGAGAACCATCGTCATCCAAGTAAAGTTCTCCCGCTAAACAATTGTCCTCTGGTAACGAACGTGCAAAACAGGTCTTCCATTTATCGTTATCATGTAACTATACAGGTCTAAAGCCTGTGGTATAAATGATAAGCATGGACGAAGTAGAACAACTACGAGCGGAAAACAAGCAACTTAAGCGAGAAATCCAAGAACTCCGCGAAAAGTTAACTGCTGCTGAAGCTCAAATCAAACAGCTAATCGAGCTGCTAGGGCAAAATAGCCATAACTCCAGTTGGCCGTCCAGCCACGATAAAGGCCGACAAAAGCCGAAGCCCAAAAGTCTACGACCGCAAACAGAGCGCAAAGCTGGTGGACAGGAAGGACATGAAGGGCATACGCTTGAGTTCAATCCAAAACCAGATCTCATTGAATCGCACCGTCCAGCCCAATGTAGCCATTGCCAAGCACCATTGCCCGAAGAAATTGCAGCCAGTAAAGTTACCAAACGGCAGGTCTTTGAATTACCGCCATTGCGTTATGTGACCATCGAACACCAAGCCGAAACCATCCTATGTCCCTGTTGTGGTGAAGCAACAACAGGTGAATTTCCGGCGGATGTGAGCAATCCGGTGCAGTACGGCTCGCAAGTCAAGCGGTTGTCAGTTTATCTGCGCAATGAGCAGTTCATCCCGTATGACCGAGAGCGGCAGATGTTGACCGACCTGTTTGAATTACCCATTTCAACTGGTTCGTTGCAAAACTTTTTAGAGACAGCCGCAGAAAATGTGAAACCCGCCACAAAAGCCATTAAAGAAACCGTCAAAAAGGCCGAAGTCGGTCATGCGGATGAGACAGGCTTCTATATCAATGGCAAACGGTGTTGGCTCCATACGGTCAGCACTTCAGAACTAACCTACTATGAACCGCATCAAAGTCGGGGCAAAAAGGCTACCGACGCCATTGGCATTCTGCCTGAATTCACCGGCGCCCTTGTTCACGATAACTGGGCGACCTATTTCAAGTACCAATTGTTGCTTCATGCCTTGTGCAATGCGCATCATTTGCGCGAGTTGACGGCTCTGGTTGAGAATGACCAACAGCAATGGGCAGCCCTCATGATTGTCTGTTTGTTAGCGGCCAAACAATTGGTTGCCGAAGCCTATCAGGCAGGTGAAACCGAATTGTCAGTCGAGCAACTGCAACGAATCCACCAGGTGTATGACGCCATTGTTGCCTTCGGTTTAGAGGAAAACCTGTTACCCGATGAACATCCGCCACCTGTCAAACGAGGGCGGCGCAAAAAAACAAAGGCGCGTAATCTGGCAGAACGATTTGACAAGCACCAAGAGGCTATCTTGCGTTTTGTCCATGATTTTAAGGTGCCGTTTGATAACAACCTGGCTGAACGAGACATCAGGATGATGAAGGTGCAGCAGAAAATCTCAGGCTCTTTTCGCAGTTGGGAAGGCGCCGAACAATTCTGTTCATTGCGCACCTATATTTCCACGATTCGTAAACAAGGTCTCAATGTGTGGGAAGCATTAGGGTCTCTGTTTGACGATAATGTTCTCATGCCTCAACTCACACCTGTATAGTTACGTTTTTTTAATCAAACTATCCGAAAAAGGCCGGTTTAACTTGTTTTTTTTCAGAAAGATGAATTATTTACAATGCTTCCAGGACACACTTTTAGCTTTCATTACTCGAGTGAAAATCTCAGGTTGCGGTTTGGCGGGGGATATGTAAATAACCCCATTTTGGAAACCGACTACTCTGGAAGCCGGTAGAAGATTTTGTAGGCTGTTCTCAATAATTGTGGGATAAGGGCGAACAAGTCATGTAGGTTATTTTCAAAAATTAAGACATAACGGTAGGAAATTCTCAAAAACTGCGGAATAGTTGTCTCAAAAACTGTGGAATAGCCAGCTAATTGGACGAGAGGCTATTCTCAAAAATTACGAAATCCTACACTATTGTAGGATTGATGGAATGCCTGTTTGCCAGTGTCGCTGGAGATCAACGAACTCCTTGGCCCAAAATCAGAATATGGCAGAAAATGTGCCACATTAAGCACTTTCCTCAATGATTTTAACCGTGCTTTGTGTTCATCACTCACCTTTGAACTGAGTCAGACCGGAAATTAAGACAGATTGAACAAAATTTATTGAAAACCGCCTAATACTTGGTATTTTGAACTAAGGGTCCGTAAAAGAATAAGTTCCCGCACCCTGGTCATAGAAAGTTGAGGAAGTGCGGGAAGTAATAAATTTACGGGCCCTAAGTCATGACCTTCAGTGCCGAATTTGGCTCAAAATGTTATTCAATATGGCATAAAAAAAGCCGTATTCTGATTTTGGGCCTAGTAACGGCAAACAGGTATCTCGCCGTCCAGGTGCCCTTGAGAGTTGGCAGTTTTCTGGCTCTAACTGGCAGAGTCTAACGCCCCAAATATGACCACTTTCATCTGGCCGGGTGTCGCCATCACCAATCGCCGCATTGTCTCGCTGAACGATGACCCGGACGGTGGGCTGCCCACTGTCATTAAGGAGGCGTCGCGGGCTGACCCAAAAAGCAGCTGCAGGCGGGCTGTTTGTTTCATGTTGCCTGCTGATCGTCTGATGGTCGGTTTTGGCGTCGGCCACGTGAAATTGGGGCAGGAATTCGGGCGTAATTGATTGATCTTTTCCAGTCTAAACTGCTACAATGACTCTGGTCATGGGGGGTGAGCGCCCGCAGTTATCGGGAATCCCCAGGCTTAAATTCCAAATAGAAGATTTACCGCCAGGTGCGGCTTAGTTTAACTAAGTAACCATCTAAATATTACCTCCCGTTTTTCTTAGTGGTATAACCACAAAAAATCAGGAAGTTGTTTTTAGATGATTCCTAAGGATCCGTAAATTTATTACTTCCCGCACTTGCTCAACTTTCTATGACCAGGATGCGGGAACTTATTCTTTTACGGACTCTAAGTGTCATTCCTTCGTTGGCCGCTGAATGCCCGGATTACAATTTTGGAGGTGGCAATGTGAAATTCCAGTGACAATAAAGCCTAATGGCAACCCTTACGTCGGCTTCTCCGCTCTTGACAATCGTTGTCCAGAATCAACCATTTTTGAAACCTCTCTTCATTTGGTGCTGGGTCACCAAACAAAACCCTAAGGAGAATAGACATGACCATTTTTGATGATCTTTGGGACGGGATTGTAAGCATTCCCGGAGCTGTTGTTGATGTCGCTGAAGACGTTGTTGAAGTCGTCGGGGATGCGGTAGAAGCAGTGGCGGGCGCGGCAGCCGATGCGGTCAGCAAAGCTTGGGAAGTACTCACCGAATCGCCGCAGTGCTTGCTCTTTGTGGGGAGCGCAGCTTATTGGCAACTGGTGAGCGAACTCACGTTACTACGGGAAACAGGCGCAATAAAGGCCGGACAGTGCGATGCGACTCTCGAGAAGGTTGCCGATGTTTACCCGGCAATTCAGGCAGTGCCCGGCTATGAAATGTTCTGGAACTGTGCGTGGAAAATGGCTTTTTCAGAGGCCGGTGTTCCAGCCACTGTTGCCACTGCGGGTGTCACTGCTACCAAAGCGCTTGCCCTATCTGCAGACGATCAGGTTATGGGGATTGTTTCTGCCGTTTCCTGGGGCAAGGGTCGTCTGGACCTACTGGCGCGGGGCGCAGATGACGGCGTCTGGCACAGGTGCTACAACCAGGAAGACGGTTGGCACCCTGAGAATGGGTGGGGGTGTCTGGGCGGGCAAATCCAGCAGCCGCCGACCATCGTTTCGTGGGGAAAGGGGCGCTTGGATCTCTTTGTCTGTGGCAGCGACCGTGCTCTCTGGCATAAGTGCTGGGGTGCGGACGGCTGGTACCCATCTGAACTCGGCTGGAGCTCGCTGGGCGGGCAAATGCTGGGCGGGCCAGCCGCCGTCTCTTGGGGGCCGGGCATTTTGAACGTGGTCGTGCGCGGCCTGGACAATAGGGTCTATTATAAGGGTTATGATGGGGCGAATTGGAGCCCCTGGGCAAACCTGGACGGCCAAACGCTGGGCCCCCCCAGTCTCGTATCGTGGGCGCCGGGCCGTCTGGATATTTTCACGCGCGGGTCGGACAATGCCTGCCACCACCGATGTTACGATTCAAACGGTTCTGGCTGGTATCCCTGGGAAAGCCTCGGTGGGAGTATCACAGGTACACCGGCGGCTGTAGCTTGGGGGCCGAACCGTCTGGATATTGTGGTCCGCGGTAGCGACGGTGCTGCTTGGCACAAGTGTTGGGATCCAGGCGGATGGTACCCCTCCCGTACTGGATGGTCAAGCCTGGGCGGGAATATCACTGATACGCCGAGCATTGTCTCTTGGGGACCGGGGCGTCTGGACATGGTGGCACGCGGCGCTGATGGTGCGGTGTGGCACAAGTGTTTCCAGGAAGGAACGGGTTGGTATCCTTCTGAGACGGCATGGACCTCCCTGGGCGGAAAGATTGTCGGCTCACCGACGATCGTATCGTGGGGGAAAAACATCCTGAACATTGTGGCACGCGGAACCGGGGAGGGTATCACAGACATAAGGATTCAAGGGTCCAAGGGACCAAGAAGCGAACGTGTTATCTACAAGGGATACAACGAGAAGAAAGGCTGGTATCCCTCATTAACCAAGTGGACATCGCTTGGAGGCAATACAAGATGAGCCTCGCTAAGCTTATAGCCCCCAAGGGTTAGCCAACCCTTCGGGCTGATTTAATGGCTCGTTTGGAGTTGCCCTTTTACTCGCCTATAAGCTGATAAGTACCCAGGCAATTATTTTTGAGTATTCCTGCACGAGGATAATACCTGATTACCTTTGCCTGGGTACTTACGATCGAGGGATTTTTGTAGAGTAAAGCGCCAGCGCGCCTGAACCTGGCGTTAGTCGGGCCGCTACCCATTTATTTTTGCAGGTTTTTGGCCGTGGTTCTTTTCCAAAGTGGTGGCCGGTTCTCATGGTGCAGGTTGGGCGAGGTTTTGCAGAGTGGCAAAAGGTTTGGAAGGGAAACGGCCGTGCGCCTTTTTACTGTTTTCTCGTGGCGTAGGTTTTGCTGGGGAACGGCCGTTCACTTCATCGTCAATTTCTGGAAATTGTAAATCTGGCTGCCGTTTAGACGAAGCGGCGCAAAGTTGAGGCCGGTTGACCGGCCAGGTTGTACGTTGAGAAAAGAAGTTGGTGGGTGGGAACGGCCGTTTTGCCCCCACCCGTCTGGCAAAACAAGCTCAAGGTCTCAGCAAAGCGGCCTGACTGCGGCAGAGGTTTTGGTTTTTAAGCGGCAGGCTGATTGTGGAAGTTGTTGGGAATGGCGTAGGGGTTGGATGGGAGACGGCCGTTTGGCAAAACAAAAGTGATGGGCGTGAAACGCCACAGGCTGTTGTAGGTTTTGAGGAATGAAGAGATGTTGGGTGGGGGACGGCCGGTTGGGATAGCAAATGTGGTGGATGGGAAACGGCCGTTTTCCAGTAAAATTATGGTTAAAAGCCAGCGCCCTAACCCGCCCAATCAGTCAGCTTCGGCGCAGGTTTTAATAATTTTCGTTCAGGCACAAAGACAAGCGTCAGGACGGGCAGCCCGCCTAACATTCCATCCTGAGAACGTACCCGCTAATTGGGGCAAAACACTCCTTCAAAGGACGGGTAGGTTCTCCGGTGGGGGAATGACCCACCGGGCATGGGAGGTTACAGGTGACGCTGGCGCGAGTCCTCGGAAGGCTGGCTATTTGGTGATTGGCAAAGGTTTTGGCTGACAGCGCCAGCGCACCTGATGGTGGCGTTAGGGTGCGACACGAGGTCGCATGAGTAGCTGTTATGACCTTAACAAACAAGGGACATAACCTGGTGTTCTGCCACCAGTGCCCCTTCGGCTTCGCTCAGGGCAGGCTCTACCAGAGCGTGCGTCGTTGGTAACGACGGGGTGCGAAGCCTCTGGGACAATGAAGCCTCATCTCGCAAGAGATGGTCGTGGAATCGTGAGAGGAAGCGATGACCGCCAATACCAGGCGGGCCGGGAGCTAGGGCTGTGTAGTATGGTCAACATATGTGAATGGCTGATAAACGTCGTTACACCAGACAAGCGCAAGGTATTGCGTATGAAGGCAACTTCATACAACGCTTGGACCAAAATGGTAAGTGGTCAGGAATGGGTGCTCCTAACTCACTCATCGCAGATGCTGCACCACCGGCGAATAGGCCAGATGCTTCGGCAGCCTCAGCACAGGCTCTAACCTACACAGGTACTCATGCGGAACGTGGTAAGCCCGATGTTCTCCCTCATGGGTAGGGCGGTCGCAAGACCAACCGATGGAATAGCGGGTAAAGGATGCTGGAGAAAGCGAAAGCCGCGCTGTAACGGCGGGGATACGGGTTCAAGATTTGCCCGGCGCGAAAGCGAGCAGACTTCCGGCAGGTGTCTCTTTACGAGACAATACGGCAAACCGTCTCAGGAGAGAAAGCAGATGGCGAGGACGAAAACATAGGATGAAGTCAACCTTTTCCTTTCGTTACTTGATGCGCTCTCCCATGTTGTAGCAGGTTGGCACGATAGGATTACCTATCGCCTACAATATGCGATGGCTCCGTATGGGTATCGTAAAGTCTGCCCGGTAACGGGCGGGCGGGTCTAGCAATAGGCTTTTGAGATGCTTAAGCCTACTGCGTTGAAAAGCCTGCCCTGAGCGTAGCCGAACGGGGCGCACGGTGGGTTTTGAGGGGAGGAGGTGGCAGCAATGCCTCCCCCTTACCCGACATGAGCAAAGGCTCGGTCAACTGTTACGATTTGTACCTTGTAAACAGGGCAGAACCATCAATCCATGAAGCATAGAAAGGCATGAGTGATAGTTGATCTAGATGATTGGAATTCGCCAAATGACGAATCCCTGAAAGGAGAAGGTCTGGATCATGAACACAATAAGTAAGACTAGAGTGAATTACCGTCTCATGAATATTCTGGCACTTATAGTCGGGATCATCGGTATTGCGTTTCTATTCTTGCCAGATTTCGAACTACTGTCATTTATGCTGACGGTGGCTGTTTTAGGTGGCCTAATCGGTGGAAGTAACGGTTACGAGGAACGGGAGCGCCTTCAACTTAGGCAGGGTTATCAGAAAGCCTTTAATGGGTTGCTCTTAGTGGTAATGGCCGCCTACTCTCTTATCGAGTTTTCGAAATGGTTTATTCTTATGGAAGCAGCGGCAACTTTTTTGAATAACCACTGGCCTGGTTTGATTCTATCTGTGATGTGTATCGCAATGGGAATCGCTGGACTTCAAAAAAGCAAGAATGGCAGGCTCAGTCTAACAATGCGTGCACACGGACGGCGGGATTCTCACCATCAAAACGAGTTGGTTCTGATTTTGGGCTTTTTCCATTTTGCAGATGAATCCAAACCCACCCGCCGCCGGTAACGCGAGCCGTTAGTCGGGCTTACTTGTCCGTCAGGTTTACATATCGATAAAATAGTCGCAAGGGAGAGTTGATATGCCAACGAATCAGGCGCGCGATATTTTCATCGCTCGTATCAAACAGCTTATGGGGCAATATGGGTATTTTGTAGAGTAGAGCGCCAGCGCACAGCCGGAATGTGTCAATAGAAAGGTGAGTGATGAACACAAAGCACGGTTAAAATCATTGAGGAAAGTGCTTAATGTGGCACATTTTCTGCCATATTCTGATTTTGGGCCAATAAGGGCAGGGCGGTAACGGCCGTTTACTTTTTTATAGGCACATATACGCAAGGAAAATGAAAGGGAGGGTACGATGTCCATATGGAAAAAACTTTTAGCAGCATTTTTTATAATGTTACTTTCTTTCGTAGTTTCAGGTTTTCTTGGCTACTTATTTTTCGAGCTTTTTGCGGGGGTTCTCAGGTGGGGTGAAAGTATGTCTTTTCTTTTGATTTTTATTTCACCCGTTGTCGCTGGATTTGTAAGTCTTTTTGTGTCTTGGAAATTGCTTTTTTTTGATGAGCCAAGTTTTGCTTTTAGCGATAATTTGTATCGGTTGATTTTTAAAGGTGTAATGGTTAGTGCTTCGATTGGAATTATTTTAGTTGTTTTTCTATTTTCTTTATTTCAAGCCTATTTTTTTTAGGCTGGCGGTGATAGGCGCATATGTGCAAGGTAAAATCACATGAATCTATTCACTGAATACTACCCAAGAGATACCTGTTCACATGACACCTTTACACATATGGCACACTCTATTTCGCCAACAAAATACGGAGTGTTCTCGAGGTCAGCATAAAAATTTTCACCCTGTAGGCATCTTGTCTTTGTGGCCCAGCCAATCACGCAGAAGCCTTTCTGAGCCTTTTTCTTGCATTTTTGGCGGAAATTGCGCCCAAAATGCGGCATTTCTCTACTCTTGCGACTTTTTAAGCGATTAATCTCATTTCTGAACCACACTGGCAGAGTCTAATGTGCCAAATGTGTCAACTTTCATGATACTGCTGGCGAATTGTTTCGTCGCTCCGAAAATCACAAAAATTAGCCGCTTCAAGCTCAAAAAACGATCAAAATCCGTTTGTTTCATCACCGATTTTCGGCCTGTTTTGAATTTGCCAGCGGTATCCTTTCATCTGGCCGGGTATCCCCACATCGAAGCTAATTTTGCTGTATCAGGATTAATGTGTTTTGTTTGGGTTATGTGTCCCATGTGTCCACTTTTTTGGGGGAATCCCACTTTTCGGTCAACGATTGTATGGGTAGGAAACGCCAGGTCGGGCAAAATCTTCTCGCGCTGAAAAATTAAACAAAACCTAAACATATTTAAACGATTGTTGTAATTTACGTGACTATACTTATTAAATCATAGATGGGCACCGTGGATTTTAGGTAGACATCCTTACTCCTTCTACCTGATTAAATCCGAAAACCCATCTGTCATACGGCTGTTGCAGCAAGATCTTTCACAAAATGCGTGTGTAATAGGACGTTAGACTTCAGCCAAACTGTTTTCATTAGCAATTCTAAAACTCTCAGCAGTAACAAAGGGGACGGAGAAAACCTTTTACCTCAACAATTGCATAGCTTTTGCAGAGCGACCGATTTTCGTGGACATCTTTTTTTGTATTGGTAGCTCCCTCTGACGGAGAGTCTTGTTGCGTGTACCGGTAGTACTCTACATAGTCAGAGACTCCACTAAAGCCGTTCAGCTCTGGTGTGGTTTCGCTTGACAACATAACAACAAAGGAGCAAAGATCCAACATGAAGAAGAGAGTTATTTATTTTATTGTTAGCGTTATTTTCCTAGGGCTGACAGCTGTGCGACCTTATCCGGTGGCAGCCGAGCCGCCAACACAAACCGGCTCGGCTCAAACAGACGACAGCGTCCCGGCAGAACAGCCAAAGCCGGGTACGAACCCTGCGGTTGTGACCGACACCCCACCGCCAGGTTCGCCCGTTTTGCCGGAACGGGCCTATACCGGGTTGGAGATTCGTTTGCAGCAGGCTGTATTTGACCCGTCGGTGGCTTTAACGGCCGTTGCCTCCCCCAAAGCAGTTGTAGAAGTTGAACCAGCCCTCATCACCCGTTTTCAAAGTGTAGGCGAAACGGGCTACCTCATATACTTCCGCGAAAAACCAGATTTATCAGCCGCCTACAACATGACGTGGGCCGAACGCGGCTGGTATGTGGTGCAAACTCTGCAAGGGGCCGCCAGGTCTTCCCAGGCCAATGTGCGCGCCCACCTCGATTCGCAAGGCGTAAAATACCAAAGCTTCTGGATTGACAACATCATTGCCGTTGAAAGCTCCAATAAATCCACTTTGAACGGTTTGCTCTCCTTCAGCGAGATCGAAATCATCCGCGCCCCCCGCGTGATGCAAATCATTGAACCGGAAAAATCACTGGATAATAGCCATGCGCCGAACGCCATAGAACCCAACATCGCCCATGTGCTGGCCCCCCAAGCCTGGGCAGACGGTTATCGTGGCCTAGGTATGGTTGTTGCCAACGTTGATACCGGCGTACGCGCTACCCACGAAGCCCTGGTTCGCCAATATCGTGGCACGGCCACCGGCAGCCACGACTACAACTGGTTGGGCGCGGCCAGCGGCAGCGCCATACCAACGGACGATCACGGCCACGGCACGCATACAATGGGCACCATCGTTGGTGAAAACGCAGCCCTAACCAACCAGATCGGTGTGGCTCCGGGCGCTCAGTGGATTGCCTGTGACGCCTGCCAGACCACCGGCTGCCCCGATGCTGCCTTGCTCACCTGCGCCCAATGGATTGCCGCCCCCTATCCCATTGGCAGCCCTGGCTCTCCCAACCCCGACATGCGCCCCAACGTTGTCAACAACTCCTGGGGCGACTGTGGTCAAACATACGACAATTGGTACGCGGGATCCATCGCCGCCTGGCAAGCCGCCGGTATTTACCCGGTTTTCTCCAATGGCAACGCCAGCAACTGTTCTTACTCCTCGCCGCCCGGCCTAAACACCGTCGGCAACCCGGCCCGCTCCGGTAACGTCACCGGCGTAGGCTCTTCGGGTGAAAGCAACGGCCAATATGCCACTCACTCCAATTGGGGGCCAACAGACAATCCCGACACGGTAAATCCCCAGGCCGGTTGGGCGGATTTAAAACCCCAGGTCATCGCTCCTGGTGTAAGCATCCGTTCTAGCACGCCGGGCAGCGACACAGAGTATCAAGATGGCTGGAGCGGCACCTCCATGTCGGCGCCGCATGTTACCGGGTTGGTGGCCCTGATGTGGCAGGCTGGCTCCTGCCTGATAGGCGATTATGCCACCACGGAAACCATCATCGAGCAGACGGCCACGCCGATTTATTACAATGATTTGGGTACCGGCGCACGCTGGCCCAACTATGCCACCGGCTGGGGCGAAATTAATGTAGAAGCTGCCGTGCAGGCGGCGCAAGCCGAGTGTCCTAATGGTACGCTACAAGGGACGGTTACCGATGTCGGCAGCGGTCTGCCAATCGCTGGCGCTACGATTGAGGCTATTCTAAGTGGCAATATGCGCAGCGTAAACACCAACGCCGCCGGTGAATATGAAATTGGTGGTCTCTCTGTCGGTGATTATGACGTCACGGCCTCGGCTTTTGGTTATCTGCCGAGTACGCAAACGGGCGTGACCATCCAAGATGGCGTGGTGACTACTCAGAATTTTGCCTTAACGGCCGTGCCCGACGCCACAGTTTCCGGTTTCGTAACGGATGCGGCTACCGGCTGGCCGTTGTACGCCAGCATCGACATTACCGGCTACCCTGGCAGCACCATCTGGACCAACCCGGAAACGGGCGCGTACAGTGTGCAGTTGCCCCAAGGCGGCAGCTATGAGTTCATCGTCAGCGCCTGGGTAGATGGTTACACGGATGCCACCCAATTGATTGGCCCGATTGCCGGTGATACTACCCAGGACTTTGCCTTGAATGCTGATCTGGTTGCTTGTGAAGCGCCAGGTTATGCAAGTGGCGGTTTGTTTGAACAGTTCGATAGCGGAAGTTTGCCTTCGGGTTGGAGCATAGTTGACAATCAAGGAAATGGTCAGGTTTGGCAGTTCAACAATCCTGGCAATGTCGGTAACAATACGGGTGGGGCTGGCTTGTTTGCTGTCCTTAACAGCGATAGTTATGGCTCCTCTGGCGTACAAAACACCGAGTTACGCACTCCTGTAATGGACTTTTCATCAACGCCTGTAGTTACACTTGAGTTCAAGTACGAATACCGGGATTACTCATTTACATCCGAGGTAGCCAATGTAGATGTAAGCATCAATGGCGGGGCGGGGCCTTGGACGAACGTTTGGACACGCTCCGGAGCAAGTGATTTGGGGCCTAAAACGGCCGTTATCGACATCTCCGCTTTGGCCGGCAATCAACCTAATGTGATGGTCCGTTTCCACTATTACAATGGCAGTTGGTCATGGTGGTGGCAGGTAGATGATGTTTTAATTGGAGGAGCATCGTCTTGTACTGCTCCTTCCGGTGGTTTGGTGGTAGGCAACGTTTACAACGCGAACATGACCGCAGGCGTCAACGGCGCTACCGTGTCCAACGAAGACAGCTACACCACTAACAGCGCCGCCACGCCGTTAGACCCCAACGTAGACGATGGCTTTTATACTCTCTATTCCCCGGCCGGTAGCAAGACGTTTACGGCCGTCGCCACCGGCTACACATCAGACGTAGACACCGTGAACGTGGTAGCCAACAACACCGTGTACCACGACTTCTCCCTGGGCAGCGCTTTACTCAGTTATGCCCCGGAAAGTCTGGCTGTTACAATTCCGACGGGGAGCAGTCTGATACGGCCGTTTACCATCACCAACAGCGGTACTGACACAGCCAACTACCAGATTGGTGAAATAGGTGGCAGCGTCTCTGATGTGGCACAGGATGGCAGCTTTGAAGGCGGAACGCCAAATACCAGTTGGAGCGAGGCTTCTACTAATTTTGGCACGCCAATTTGTGATAGTGGATGTGGCGCCGATGTGTCCAGAACCGGCAGTTATTGGGTCTGGTTCGGCGGAGCAAATTCCACAGAAATCGGTTCGGTTGATCAGACTGTCACAATCCCATCCGGCGTAACGACATTGTCCTTCTGGCTGTTAATCGGAAGCACCGGCGCCCCGGCGTTCATGAATGTTTCCATGGATGGCGACGTGCTGTTTTCTGTCACGGAGGCAGATGCAGCCAGTTATGGGGACTATAAAGAGGCCACCGTTGATGTTTCTGCCTACGCAGATGGCGGCGCCCACAATTTGCGCTTTAGCTCAACCGAATACGGTACTTCTTTGGCCGTAACCAATTTCCACGTTGACGATGTCAGCCTGCTTGTAGACGCTGGCCTTCCCTGGTTAAGCGAACTACCAGCCTCTGGCACAGTCGCTGCCGCGACCGACCAGCAAATTAATGTGACCTTCGACGCCACGGCGATGACGCCTGGGCAATATACCGGTGAACTATTTATCGCCCACGACACGCCCAGCACAGTGCCCAACATGCCCATCACCATGACCGTGGTCACTGATTATGCCTGGAATGGCAGCCAGAGCAGCGCCTGGAACAATGCCCTGAACTGGACGCCCAACGGCGTCCCGAACGGCTTTGCGCGCGTCCTGGTGGACCCGGCTTATCTCACTGGAGTAGACTGGCCGGTACTGGAAATGGACCCGGCTGTGTTTGACCTGACGGTAGCCGCCGGTGCGGAACTGACGATTCCCGACGGCCGTTCCCTCGCCATCAACGGCGCCCTCACCAACAACGGCACGCTGCGCCAGACCATCGACATCACCGATCCCACTTACACCCGCTTCCTGCATATCACCGGCAGCGGTGGGGCAAAATACTACGGCGTAGACATCATCCCGGCCGGGGCGATGGGGCCGACGACGGTGGAAATTCGCGGCAACCAGACCGCCGGCTGCAACCAGGGCGACCAGTTGGCCCACCGCTGCTTCGACATCGAGCCGACCACGCCGCAAACGGCCGCCGTCCGCTTCTGGTATTTGGGTGACGAACGCAACAACCAGGACACCGGCGCTATGCGCGTCTATCATTGGAATGGGGCCAGTTGGGACCGCCTGGACGCTGATGGCGAACAACGCGGCAACGGTGGCGACCATTACTACGTGGAGGTTGATGGCGTCAGCGCCTACTCGCCCTTTGGCCTGACCGACAGCAATCCGGATGAACCCACGGCCGTTTCCCTGCAAACCATTCGCGCTGTGGGAGTGAACACGGCCGTCTTCTCCCTTGCCCTGCTGCTTGGCCTACTGCTGATTAGCGGTTGGGTACTGCGCCGGCGGTAACAACTTGATTCGCCAGGGCAAGACCAGTTTTGCCCTGGCCTACACACGGCATGTTAAGGGGCCTCCGGCGTCACGGGAGGCCCCTTAACCGGTAAAAAGCCTTCAGTCGCAAACGGACAGGCTATGCTTTTCTTCAAGGGAGGGTTGGGTAAAAGCAAATAATTCCTTGTACCGTGTATGAGCATTATGTTATGCTATGGCGCAATCGGGATAGTCACAGATGGAGGAGGCCGCTTGAACTGGCAAGAAGCAACTTACCTGTTTCCTTATATCATGGCACTGCTTATCTCGCTGTCCGTGGCCCACTATACCTGGCGGCGGCGATCCGTGCCGACTATCAATACATTTGCCTTCTATGCCTATGCCCAGACCGCTATGGTTCTGGGCTTTATTTTGGAACTGCTCAGCCCCGAATTAAACGGCAAGATTTTTTGGGATAACTTTCAGTGGATAGGTATCTTTGTCGCTCTCGTCGCGCTGTTTATCTTCACCTTTTAAGACACCTGGCCACATGAAACGATACCGCTGGCGAATTCAAAACAGGCCGAAAATCGGTGTTGAAACAAACGGATTTTGATCGTTTTTTGAGCTTGAAGCGGCTAATTTTTGTGATTTTCGGAGCGACGGAACAATTCGCCAGCAGTATCATGAAACGATACTGCTGGCGAATTGTTTGAGAGCCGTTGCGAGGCCAAAAGCATATAATAGCGGTCAAAAATCGGAGAGAGTTTCATGTCCTTAAATCCTCAGCAAACTCCTGTAGTTCCTGAAGAAACGGCGATGGTTGCCCGTGCTGCGTTCCCCAAAGGGAATACTTATATGCGGATGCGGGATGAGCTGGGTCCAGTTTTTGCTGATGAACAATTCGTTAAGTTATTTCCTGACCGGGGGCAACCGGCCGAATCCCCGGCCCGTTTAGCATTGGTAACGGTCATGCAGTTTGCGGAAGGACTATCTGATCGCCAGGCAGCAGACGCTGTCCGCGCACGAATCGATTGGAAGTACGCGCTTGGTCTAGAGATCGCCGACCCTGGATTCGATGCTTCTGTTCTAAGCGAATTTCGGACACGCCTCATTGAGGGCAGCGCTGAATTGTTGTTATTTGAAACAATGTTGGCCTGTTTGCGTGACAAAGGCCTGCTCAAAGTGCGGGGACGTATGCGGACAGACTCCACCCACATTCTAGCCGCTATCCGCAGCCTGAGCCGACTGGAATGTATCGGGGAGACAATCAGACAGGCGCTGAACGTGCTGGCCACTGTCGTCCCCGATTGGTTAAGCGAGTGGGTCCCCGCTGATTGGTACGATCGTTACAATCGTCGTTTTGAAGATTATCGATTGCCTAAAAGCAAGGAAGACCGCTATACGTTGGGCGAACAGATTGGCCGAGATGGGATGCAGCTATGGCAACGACTGGGGAACCATCCCGAATTAGCTCAATTACGTAATTTACCGGCCATGGAGACATTACGGCAAGTATGGCTTCAGCAATTTATGATTCAGGATGAGCAATTGAAGTGGCGACCGGCTAGCGACCTTCCTCCAGCCAGTTTGTTGATCAACTCCCCGTATGATGTCGAAGCTCGTTTCAGCAAGAAACGGAAGACGGAGTGGACAGGCTATAAAGTTCACCTGAGTAAAAGTTGTGATGAAGAACTCCCTCATCTCATTGTCAACGTTGAAACGACAGCAGCGACCACCACTGATTATGAGATGACGCCAGAAATTCATGGCCATCTGGCCGAACGGGACCTGTTACCCGGTGAGCATCTACTCGACAAGGGGTATATGAGTGCTGATAATCTGGTCGATAGTCAGGAACAACGGATTGATTTAATCGGTCCCGTCGCGGAGGACCCCAGTTGGCAAGCCCAGGCGGGTGAAGGTTTCGCGAGCGCCGCATTTGTCATTGACTGGGAGAAGAAACAGGCTACCTGTCCTCAAGGTCATCCCAGCCATCAATGGTCTTTACTGAAGCAGAAAAACACGACCGTTTATAACTTTCGGTTCCATAAGAAACATTGCGACAATTGTCTGGTGCGCGGCAAGTGTACAAAATCAGCCACCTCCACACGCAGTCTGACCATCCAACCGCAAGCCGGATATGAAGCGCTCCGGGCGGCGCGCCAACGCCAAAAAAAGGAGGCTTTTTGGCAGCAGTATGCCAAACGAGCCGGTGTCGAAGGCACAATCTCCCAGGGTATTGCCATTGCTGATTTGCGCCATGCTCGCTATATCGGGCTGGCTAAAACGCACCTACAGCATATCTTGACGGCCTTGGGTATGAACATTTTACGTCTGGGTGACTGGTGGTCTGGCACGCCCCAGGCGCAAACACGCATTTCCCCTTTTGCCAGGCTCAAACCATCACTGGCGGCTGCTTGAGTTCAAGAAAAGGCATTTCGCCAGCAGTATCATTTCAAGTGGGTGATGCTGATTTCAGGTAGGTCAAACGGCAAAATGCGAAGCAGTTTGATGCACAAAATAGGCTAGGTTGCTTATTTGACAGGCTGTTTTGGCTGTTCAAGAGGCTAATTTTGGCCGTAAGCTGCTCAAAAACCACCCATCTAGCGTTTACGCAAAAATCTGACGGACACCCCTGTTCTACAGCTTGTTTGACAGGCAATAAATATCCATGATATGATTCGTATCATGAATACGGATTCGACACGCCCTTACGAAAGTAAGATACGAAAACGGCAAAAACAACAGACCCGCACGCGCATCCTGGAAGGATTGATCAAGGTAATGGGTGATGGTCTGGCCGATGTCTCAATCCCGGCCGTTGCCAAGGCGTCAGAAATATCCATTCCCACGATTTATCGCTACTTTCCGACCAAACAAGCCCTAATCAATGCCTTGCCAGCCTATCTGGCCGAGAAAATCGGCGCCCCCACATTAGTGCCACAGCCCGATTTAGAAAGTTATCTGGCAACGATAAAAGCATTTTACTCGAACGCGGACAAGATGGATGAATCGCTGCGGGCGGCAGCCCTGAGCGAAGCGGCAGGCAACATCCGTCGCACCACACGGCCGGAACGTCTGCAAATGGTAGAAGAGATGCTGACGCCGTTCATAGCCGACTTACCGATAGAAGAACAAAAACGGTTGCGGAACGTTGTTCTTGTTTTGGCGACTTCAGCGGTTGTTCGTGCATTTACCGATTATTTAGACCTTTCCTGGCAAGAAGCAGCCGATCATGCGGTGTGGGCTATCCAGACATTGGTGAATGGGGCTTCTGCTGCTGCCCAGATCACAGGAGAAAATGAATGACCGTTGTCACGTTACCGGTAGCAGACAGCCTATCCTCAGTTACTTTGATTGGTGGAAAAGCAGTCAACCTGAATCATTTGTTAACCGCCGGCTTTGCTGTGCCTCCCAGTATAGTCGTTACCACAGAAGCTTACTGGGCTTTTGTTACGGCCAACAAGCTTGATGTTTTTTTTCAGGCCAGGACAGGCACGCCTGTTTCAGACGAGACTGTATGGCAACACTTTTTGGCTGCCAGTTTACCAGGCGCACTATCTGATTCGATTTTGAATGCCTATCACAACTTGGGGAACAAATTGGTTGCTGTTCGCTCCTCGGCGACGGCGGAAGATTGGGAGGCAGCCAGCTTTGCGGGACAGCATGACAGTTTTTTGAACGTTCAAGGTGAAACGGCCGTTCTTGAGGCTGTGAAAAAATGTTGGGCCAGCCTATGGATGGAGCGGGCAGTTGTTTATCGCAACCAGCGTGGTATTGATCAACATCAGGTAAGCATGGCGGTCATAATACAGCCAATGATAGCCGCAACCTGTTCTGGTGTACTTTTCACCCAGGACCCCCTTACGCTTACTCAAAAGACAGTCGTCGTTGAAGCGGTGCCTGGTCTGGGCCAGGATTTGGTAAGCGGGCGGGCCACACCGGACAGATACGTTGTGAACCGGCATAACAAGGAAATTGAAAAAACAACTACTCAGAGGGAACCCCCGGTTCTGACCAACGCCCAGGTCCAGCAACTGGTTGTTATCGGATTGGCCGTCGCTGAGTTGTTCGGCGCTGCCCAGGACATTGAATGGGCTGTAGAAAATAACAGCTTCTTTCTTCTGCAAAGTAGAGCCATCACCACAAAGGCTCCCTCTATACCCCTGACGCCGTTACCACCCCATGAAATCAATGTACCCGGTGATGATAGTTGGCTGCCGGAAGAGGCGATATCTCATCCCTTCGATTTATGGACACGGGCAAACTTTGGTGAAGTTCTTCCTAATCCAGTCACCCCTTTGACGCTTTCCAGTTTACAGATGATAGGCAATGCCGCAGAGGTGCAGTTAGCATCTGGCAAGAAGGTGCAGATGGCGCGACGTATCTATGGGCGCATTTATGCCAATGAGGGGGGAATGCGACAATTTGTGGCCGATATAGGACTACCTACATCCTTTATTGATGCTACCTGGGGTAGCAGACGTCCTGATCTACCACCTAAAGCGGGATTCCGACCGTGGCGGTTGCTGACTAAAGGCCCCCAACTTATCTGGCAAGGGTTGAAAAGCCAACGACAACCTTCGTCCTCAAAGCCACTCTTACCCAGAGATGAGGCTGAACTGTACCGGCAAATTGATGTCTGGACAGATGAATTCCAACAGCGTGACCTGTCGGGTATGAGTGAAGAAGAAGTATGGTCTACTATTCGCACTGTGTGGGAGCCGCGCCGCGCCGAGGTGTACCAGCGGCATGTCACGGTGAGTACGGGAGCTTTCCTTTCATTTGCCCCGTTGGAATGGATGACAAAGAAGTGGGGACATGATGCCCGGTTAGCTCAAACCTTAATTACTGGCCTGGATGGTGTCTACGCCGCGGAGATGGGTCCGGCCCTACAACGGCTTGCTCAGGCATTGCACGATGCCAATCTGGTTCACGTTGTCCGGGAAAATCCGCCCCAGGCAGCCTGGGATAAACTGCAAACTTTGCCAGAAGCAACCGGGGTACGGGCATTACTTAAGCAATTTTTGCATGATCATGGTCACCGTTGTCCGGCTGAACCTGAAATTTTACTGCCCCGTTGGGTCGAAGCACCAGAGCAGGTTATTGCCTTAGTGGCTGGATATGTAGGGGATATTGGGCAACGAGACAAACAGGAACATTCATCCGCACAAGTTGCTCAGCAAAACATGGAAAAACAACTGGGCCTCATCCGCAGAGTTCTGTTTCGCCGGGTGTTGCAACAGGCGCAAAATCAGGTACGCCGCCGTGACAACAGCCGTCACTTTATGGCTAAGCTGGAACTATCTCGCCGTCAGCTATTTATGGAGTTAGGGCGCCGTTGGCATGAAAGGGGAATTCTATCTGTCGCCGAGGATATTTTCTTTCTTACCCATGACGAAATTGACATTGCAGTGAGGGGAAGCACGACAGCTACGGCTGAATCTTTATTGGAGCGTACAGCGGAACGACGGAAGGCTTATGAATTCTGGTGCTCCTATCCAATCCCAGAGGCGCTCGATGCCGAGAGCCGACCTTTACCTAACCTCGCATTATCCGCGGAACAGGGTCTTCAAGGCATCCCGGCCAGTGGCGGTATGGCTACTGGCCCTGTGCGAATAGTTCATCAGCCTAACGAGGCTGCACGGCTACAGCGTGGTGATATTCTGGTTACGCTGGCTACAGATCCAGGTTGGACACCTGTATTTCCACTTGTTGCTGGGCTAGTTTTAGTTTATGGGGGGCAGTTGTCACATGGCGCCATTGTTGCGCGTGAGTATGGTGTTCCGGCTGTGGTAAATGTTCCTGAGGCAATGACCCGATTGCATGAAGGAATGATAGTGACTGTTGATGGCAGTAACGGCCGTGTTTTGTTTTTGGCAACGTAAAAGTGCCCCAGTTGGCAAATTGCGAGGTGGTATTTCATAGCCTGGTCTAGAATCAAACGATAGCACAGGTTATCCTTTCTTTACCATAAGACGGTAGTTGCCGTCCTAACGTCCGCTTTACCTGCCGATAGGTCAGGTGCAAGCTATCTCAGGCGGCGTAATATCGTGTCAAATTTAGCTATCTATCTCCCCCAATATGGGAAAGAATGTCCTTCGTCAAGGCCTTTGGCAACGGGAAAACGTGGCCCATATCATCAACCCACAACCCCTTTGCATTCGGTATGATGTCCACAAGTTTTTCTCCGTGTTCAATCGGGAGCAACTGATCGTTTTTGCCGTGAATGACTAATGTTGGCATATCCAACGCCCTTAATTTTTCATAGCGAGAACCAGAACCAATCACGGCCATGATATGTTGAAATATTGCGCGAGCATTCATGCCTCTGCGGTTTCTGCGATCATACAAAATGACTTCAGCAATCTCTTGAATATCCAATCCGTCATCACCCAGCAGCGAAATATACCCTGCGACACGCTCCTTGATCAGATTTTTCTCTCCACCCATGATGCGGTACTTTAACAGGGAGAGTTTCTTTAATGTACTCCCCAACAAATACCGTGTGCTCAGGCTTGGCAGATCAGGATCACCGACATCGCCCGATGCCATGATTAGCGTGAGTGATGCAACCCTGTCAGGATGATTGATCGCCACTTCCTGGGCCACCATTCCTCCCAATGAAACACCTACAAGATGCGCCTCTTGAACTTCGAGTGCATCTAATACTGTCACCGCGTCGCCCGCCATATCAACAAGTGAATAGGGGTTTTGGCGGTCCCACTCTTCAACCCAATCAGACATGCCAGTTCCCCGATGATCGTAGCGAATGAGTTGATAGCCAGCAGCGACAAATGCTTGCATAAAAGACGGCGGCCAGAAAAAACCATCACCGCCATTGGACATAATAAGCAATACAGTTCCTTTTGGTGTCCCTTTAGGGGGAATGCCTTCATACCAAATTTTCAAACCGGCTGACGAAGCAAAACCCGTTTCGCCAACAATTTGCTCTGGAAGCGCACGATTCAGCACCTCATCAATGATTGCGTCCGTTTCTGACGGCAATTTTGGCCCAGCTATAAAGATATAGATGACGAGAACTACAAGCAGCGGAAATAAAGTTACAATAATTACGATCAAAAATTTTCTGATTCTGGGAAATCTTTTCAATTTGAAATCCCTTATTATTGACACTGCTCGTGACAGGTTCGACTTGATTATAGACAAGTACATTGGTCTCATTTTAGTCATTTCATACGTCCGCCGTTCAGTTGTTTAAGCTGCGCGCTCGTTTCCTTTGGCGCGTCAGCTTTAAGCTGTTGTTAGGGCGGCGTTTTGGTTTGTAGAACGACCTTCAATTACCAATATCTTTCACGTTCGGCACAACACAAATTTACATAAGCTGCACCAACGCCACCGTCAGGTGCGCTGGCGCGGTTGACCAATGAATGAATCGCAGCCAAACCGCTGGCCCATTCAGGACTCACGCCAGCGACAGGTGGAAGTGTTGTTCGGTCTCTTTGCCTTTCTGAGCCACAATTCCCACAGCCTATGCCCCAAACGACACCCGGCCAGATGAAGGGTAACACATTTGGGACATCAGACTCCGCCAAGACGTTACTGGAATGCGCTTGATTACCCCAAAAGGGAAATTGAGCCGCTGAAATCGGCCGAGAGAACAGAAAAGGTGGGATTTAGGCGCAATTTTCTCTAAAAACGCGGCAGAAAAGCGTAGAAGCGAAGCTAATAGGGTTCGAAGAACCATTTTCCTAAACGCACATGGTTGACTTTTACGATGCAGAAAATCCATTTCGGCCAGTTGCTTCTCCTGAGGAAGGGGCGCATAAAGAACTTAGGGGAGGAAACTAACACGACATTATTTTTAGGTTAAACTTTCGAAGAATCATCACAAACCCGAAAGGATCGCCTAGAACAATGTCGTGTTTAATGGAAACTATACGTGAAGCGAAACCAGAATGCCAAAAATAGTTGATGAGATGGGCGATGCAGCCACGCTCTCCTTAATGATCCTGCTCGCCTGGCAATTATCGCGCATTCTGGCAGTGAGTCTGGTGGAAGAAACCTTGAATAGCAGAGCCCAAGCCCCAACAGAGTGGGGTCATTGTCAAATATGTGGCCGGAAGTTGCAGAGCAAAGGCTTTGCCCCTCGGGAAGTCAAGAGCATCATTGGTCTCATTCGCTGGCAGCGCCGACTGGGACGCTGTCCTAAGCGATGTGCCATTGGTCAGGTAGCGCCATTGGATGAGGCGCTGGGATTAAAGCCCAATCAAAAAAGCGATGATGGTTTGCGGCGGATAGCTTGCTTGACAGCCATTTTTGTGCCCTTTGAAACCGCAGCCATGTTGTTAAAAGAATTGAGCCAGGTCATCGTCACGCCGCAAAGTATCTGGGAGTGGGTTCAGGTGACTGGAGAAGAGATGATGAACCATTTGGTGGCCGAGTTAGCGGCGTTGAAACTGGGGAATGAGCCAGAGGCGGAAGCGTTGAGCGCGACCCTTGCCGCGGAAACTCTCCTGATGGGCGCTGACGGGGTGATGGTTCCCTTTCGCCCCCAAGCCAAGACAGCGGCGGGCAAAACAGTATGGCGCGAAATCAAGGTCGCCATCTTTGCCCGTTTAGGCAAGCATATCACCCGCGCGGGCCAGACGATGAGCCGCTTGCATCACCACCGCGTGACGGCTGTTTTGGGTGATGTGGACGACTTATCCGAGCGGATGTGGCTGGAAGCGCGCAAACAAGACATCAAGGGAGCGCCCCGCGTTGTCTGGTTAAGCGATGGCGGGCGGGGCTTTTGGCGTTTGTTTGCCGAACGCTTTAGCGCCTCGGCCACTGGGGTTTTAGATTTCTACCACGCAACCCAAAATCTTTGGTCCGGGGTCAAGGTGTGGCTGGATGGCCGCACAAGTCAGGCCAAAACGTGGTTCCATCAGGCCCGCCACCGCTTGCGACATGGTCAGCAAGACGCGGTTTTGGCCGATATTCAGGCAGCTCTCGCCGTACCCGGTTTGCCAGAATCCGCGCAACAAGCCTTGACCAAACTGTACAATTATCTCGATAAACACCGGGAGCACATCCAGTACGACAAATTAAAGCAGGCTGGATTACCCATTGGCAGCGGCCTGGTTGAAAGTACCTGCAAGTGGTTGATTCAGCAACGATTCAAGGGTGTCGGCATGCGCTGGAGCGAAGACGGCTTCAACCATTTGCTTCATTTGCGTTTGTATTGGGTTAACGGCCGTTTTGATGCTTTTTTCCCTTCTGCTTTGGCCTCCCCCAAGTCGTAGATGCGCCCCTGAGGAAGCTGGCACTTTGGGTGTTTTCCAGCGTTTCTCTGGCGAAATAGAGTGTCCCAAATGTGTTACCCTTCATCTGGCCGGGTTTCGCCTATGCCCCAAACAACCACCAATGATTTAGCAGAATAGACTACTGGATGAGCTATTGCGTCACAAATTCGAGCTTTTCAACCTCATCTATATTGAAATTCTGCCGCGTTTGCCACAGATCATAGTTGTTTTGCATAGCTAACCAGCTTTCGGGAGATCTGCCTAATGTTTTTGAGAGGCGTAACGCCATTTCCGGCGTAACACTACTTTTTCCGTTTAGTAGGCGTGTAAAAGTAGATGGGGCAACCTTCAATTTAGCGGCGACCGTGCGGGAACTGACTTGTAGTTCTTCTAAATATACTTCTCGAATAAATTCCCCAGGGTGGGGCGGATCGTACATGTTCATTAGTGATAATCCTCATAGTTCACAATATAGGCATTGCCATCTATGAACTCAAATGTAATGCGCCAATTTTTGCTAACATCCACTGCCCAAACGCCTTGTTTATCGCCCTTTAACGGATGAAGGCGAAAACCCGGCAAGTCCATATCTTCCAGAGTCGTGGCGGTATCGAGGGCCGCGAGACGAATTCTGATCTTTTGGCGATGAGAAGGGTTAATACCAGCGACGTTACCAGTTTCAAAGAAGCGTTTAAGCCCTTTGTGCCTGAATGACTTGATCATGAGATAGATTGTACGTCTTGTTGCGTATTGCGCAACAAAGTGGACTTGTGTGGGTTTCTGCCCCTAACGGTTTGCTCAGCTGCGCCGGCTACTGGGCGTATGACAGAGCCGCAGCGCTTCCCGGCGTCGGCTGCAGCAAAGAGTTAGGCGCAAGTTCATTCATCTTCGGCGAGGCAATAGATATCGACAGCGACTTCTGCCCCAATTTCTCCAAGAACAGAAAGCACTCTTCCGTTCAAATGTCATCCGGGGTTACACCCCGTCACGTAGTATTGAATGATCGATAACTCAGCATTGCAACTTGAAACAACATCTTTCAGCACATTTTTCTTCGGCTCTACCACTGCAGCCATGAATTCCTCGACAAGCTCACCGACGGAATGTGTCACGCCTTCGTGACATCGGCACAGCCCATTCAACGAGTGGGGATCGTCGACCGATACTCCACTGACCCAAAACAGAAAGCTACTGACGAGCAACACTGAAAGCCCAGGTTCGTAATGTGACTTGGGCAACTGATATTCAGGGTGCAAACAATCGGAGTTACCGGTCGGCGTAAACGATGGGCAGAAAAAAGCCAACTGCGACAGGTAACAGTTACACACAATCAAACGAAACAAAGAGGTCACAGACATGTTACAAGGAATTTTCGGCAACGCGACGGAAGCGGATGCTAAAGCGATTCAGAAGGATTTAGATGATTTATTGGCCGATGGGGAGCAGGTCGTCAAGGCGTTCAAAATCGTGCGCGACCTGTTTGTCTTCACCGACCATCGGCTCATCCTGATTGACAAGCAGGGAGTAACAGGCAAGAAGGCAGAATATCACTCCATCCCCTACCGGTCTATCACCCATTTTTCGGTGGAGACGGCCGGGACGTTCGACATGGACGCGGAGATGAAGATATACGTCGGCAGCAGTTCCATGCCCATTGAGCGGCAGTTCAAACGGGGAACTAACATCGTCGGTGTGCAGAAGACGCTAGCGCAGCAGGTTTTTAAGAGGTAGGCGTGGGGTGGTGGGTAACGGCCGTTTAAGCTGATAAGGCAATGGTGGAAAACGGCCGTTACCTGCCCAAAAAGTTGCTATAATACTTGCCCACAATCTGCTTCTGATTCTCTGGAGACCCAGAAGCAGACACCAGGAGTTGGCTAATGTCTGGAAACATGCAATCACTGGCAGCTGTTTTTGACGGTTGGCAAGGCTTTCAAACCAGCCTGATTCACGCTATCGCGCCGTTAACCCCGGAGCAACTTGCCTGGCGGCCGGCGGCCTCGCTCTACTCGGTGGGTGAACTGGCGCGTCACATCAGCCTGGGACGGATTACCTGGTTTGCGCGGATGCCCGCCCCAGGAAGCGCCGGGTTGGTGGCTAACATTGACGCCTGGGAGGTAGACGGCGATGGCAACCGGCAGCTTATGGAGAACGCCTTCCCCATCACAGAGAACGCCGCCGAACTTGTCCATTGGCTAGAAATCACCTGGGCTATGATTGCCAGCACCCTCCAGGATTGGACGGTAGCCGATCTGGCGAAAACCTATCGCCATACCTGGAACGGTGACGTTTATACCGTTTCCCGGCAGTGGACGGTCTGGCGCATCTTAACGCACGATGTTTACCACGGTGGTCAACTCTCGCTGATGCTGGGAATGCAGGGTATTGAAGCGTTTGAATTGGGCGACTTGTTTGGGCATATCATCCTGCCCCCACTGGCCGATTCCGAGTAACGTCAGGTCGCTTGCTCGCGTGCCAAAGCTCAAGATGAGGACAACGCCAGCTTCACCCGCCACGAACGAACCCCGCTCCTGGCATCTTCGGCGTCATTGTCTCTCGCTCTGTACATAAGCGACAACATCGTCCAGTACGGGCATGAAATAATGTGACGAGTCGAAGTATCGCAGGTGAAGCCGGGCGCATTCGGCCTGTACATATTGGCTGAAGGCAATTTCCCGATGGATGATAGCCAGCAGCGCGGCATCGGTATATTCTTGCGGCCAGTCATTGGGCTGCCCCCCATGCGTCCGAATCTCCTGCAATTTCTGAGTCGGCGTGATGGCGCTGTACCCCAAGAAACAGGCGAAGACCTGCGTTGGAGAGGCGCTCCTCAGCGCCGCCACATCCTGGGGCAAGAGTTCACCCTCAAAAACGTAATCCATCTGGTCATGGAGCAGGCTGACGCTCATCTCGCGTACCAATGGCCAGAGACGGTTGGCGACCTGCATCCCGCCAGCATTGGGATCGAGGGCATATTCCGGTACACCACGCGCCAAACCCATTTTGAGAACGTCGAGACTGAGGTAGGGGAGCTGCATCTCCGCGAGGAGACGGCGGGCCAGCATCCCTTTGCCCGTTCGCGCTGCACCACCAATGAAGAGGAGCATAGATTAAGTTCTCCAATCTGCACATATTCCTACAAGGATAGCATTTTCCCGCACCAACGACCGTTTCCTCCTCACTTCCTCCCCCCTCGCCGCTTACCAGCCAACGGCCGTTTCCCCGCATACACCACCATCGTCAACTGCCGCGTCAGTCCCTTTTCAGCGCGAAAGGCCAACCGGTCGTCGTGGGCCGTTTTGCTGTGCCAGCGGGCAATGGCCTGCGTGCTGGCGGCCAAGAACTTGTCGCACAGTGAGCAGGTATAGACCTTCTCCGCCCGCAAAAAGGTAATCGTCGCGGCCGCCAGGTCCAGCGCGATCTGTTCGGCATCCTCGTCGGGACGCAGCGTGATTGCCAGGCGGAGGGTGGTGTTGGTGGCAGGCGCTTCGGCCAACGGCCGTCCTGCCTCATCGGCCACCTGCTCAATCCGACCCCAACCGGCATCGCATTGCACCCAAACCCCCGGTTTAATCACAATTGGCGGCGGCGTGACGGCCGCTGCACTCGCGGCGGGCGACGGTTTGGTTTTGCCTTTGGAGGAATGCGGTGACGCCACCAATGCCGCCAAACCGGGGAAATCGGCCACAGCTGCGGCCGAGCCATCAGCGCCGAGCCAGAAGGCCAGCGCCTCATCCGTCAGCCCCAGCCGTTGTTGCCAATTGCGCCCGCGCACGGCCGTGGCAAAGGCGGCCATCTGTTGTTTCACGGCCGTTTGCGCCGCGTCTGGCGCAGTCCACCAATTCTGGAAGTAGCTTGACCACTGGTAGGCGGCGCTGTGCTGCGCCAATGCCAGCGCCGCCGGAGCCTGCCATTCCGCTGGTGGCTGGCGCAGTGTGGCCTGTACCGCCTGCACCCCGTCCAACACCTTATGCCACTGGCTCTCTCGCAAAAATTGCGACAACGGCTCCGATTCCAGCGCGTAGAGATAGGCGCTCTGCCGGGCGCGGGTCAGGGCGACGTAAAAGAGCCGCCGCTCTTCTTCCATATTAATGGCGTCTTGGCGGGTGAAGGGCAGCGTGCCCTGGTTGCACTGCGGGATGAAGACGTAAGGCCATTCCAACCCTTTGGCGCGATGGATGGTAGAGAGGGTGACGGCCGGGATAGTGGCGGCCCCATCGTCTTTGCCTACCCGCTGCTGCGCCAGACTGTTGACGTGGCCGAGAAAGGATTGCAGCGTGCCCTGCCCGACGGCATAGCCGATAAACGCCTCGACTCCGGCGGCGCGGTCGCTGCCCGTCTGGGCAAAGCCGCTGGAGGTGCGCAAGAACTGCTTGTAGTCCAGCCGCGCCTCCAACTGACGTAAGGTCTGGCTGGCGTCCTGGTCCAGATTGGCGGCCAGCCAGCGCAGGTCTTCGGCCAGTTGCCGCAGATTATCATGCAGCCAGTCTTCGGCCACACGCTGGCTGACATCGGCCAGGACGCGGCTCCACGGCTTGTCGCCGCGGCGCATGGCGTCTGTCAGGCGTTGGCGCAGGTCGTTGGGGATGTAGCGTTTGGGGCGATTGATGACGTTCTGCCAGGCGTCGAGCGCACGGGTGAGTACCGTTTCCGAGAGGGGGTTATTTACATATCCCCCGCCAAACCGCAACCTGAGATTTTCACTCGAGTAATGAAAGCTAAAAGTGTGTCCTGGAAGCATTGTAAATAATTCATCTTTCTGAAAAAAAACAAGTTAAACCGGCCTTTTTCGGATAGTTTGATTAAAAAAACACGCAAAATCACGAATTCTCATGCAGGTTACGTTTGAGCGGGGGATATGCAAAATACCCCGGATACGTGTAGTGCGCCGTGAAACGGCGAGATTGAATTGAACCCGGAGGGTTCTGTAGGAAGATACTAGCACCCTACAAGCCGACCTGAGTTAGCAGAAGGGGAAACCTGACTGTGAACAGAGCATCTTCGTAAAGCGGCGTGAGGCAAACGGGAAATTGCCAAGATGCGCTCGCAACGGCTGACCGGCATGGTAAAGGTTGGATTACTTGAACGCTAATGTCCAGCGATGCAAATTCCCGTCTACAGGAAGACCCGTTGAAATTACCTGTAACTTGCCATCGAAACAGATTTTGGACGGCTGATTTGAGGAGTATCTGGCAAGAGCGTCCCTTAGCGAAAGGGATCAAGGGCATGAAAGGCGTACCTAAACCAGTCTAGACACGTTCAACTCGCACGGAACATGGGATGGCCTAAGTGGCGTACGGGTAACAAAGTTGCGATATTGGGTCACTCGATTAATGCTGAATGAAAAAGGGTAGGTTTCTCTCGAGTGAACCAGATGTCAATTTCTGCTTCGTGACTATATCGACCTGCATAAACCTTATACACATTGGCATGGATGTGAAGTCGAAAAGCACTTGACTACTCGAGAGAAATCGGCTTGTCCTCATCTGCCATTAATCAAGCGACCCCGTGTCGCGGCTTTGTTACCCGTACGCCAGATAGAGGAGTTGGATTTTATTCATCAACGGTTGGACACGGCCGTGCTGGCCTCTTACGGCTGGCCGCAAAACCTGAGTGATGGGCAAATGTTGGAATGGCCGTTGGCGTTGAATTTGGCACAAGCGGGGAGGTAGAGAGGGGGACGGCCGTTTCTCATACCAGGGAAAGAAGAATCGGTTGCCCTAACGCCTCGCAAATTGCTCACGCCCACAGAACCGCCAATAACAGACGGCCTCAAAGTGCCAAGAGTGACTTCAATAAATGCCAGGTCCGTAGCGTCGGGTACATTTGCTTGTTGGGCGGCAACTTATGTGCCCGGTTCAACACCCACCAGTACCCGCGCCTGCGGGCTGCCTGCCAATCCTGGTGATGCCTCCGGTGACGACCAAACATTCAATTCGAGAAATTTTTTAAACCGCCCGGCTTCCTCAATGGTGTCGAAATCTAGATCAATGAGGATGTACTTATCGTCATCAACGGGCTGGTAGATGCGGTGCGCCCGAACGCCTCCTTTCTGTCGAGCTTCGGCGAACCTGCCAAACGCTGTCAACCAAGTATTCAGATCAGTAATTGGGTGTTCAATGTGAAGCGTTGCCATCTTGTCTCCTTGTACTCTGCGACATCAATTAGATGTAGACCTATTATCCAACCTCATATCATTATCCCCAGCCAAACCCACGCCCTTTGCAGGAGGTTGCAGCACTTTGGAAGTTATTATAGCCGAAAGTGACCTGTGATCTGAAGCAGCCGCCGAATTATTTATTACCCTGCACCGATTGCAGGGTATTCTTCTGGGGGAAATGATAACTTGCAATCTCAGAGGGGCAAGCAGCGGCCATATTGATTTTGGTGGTAGAAGAGGGAGATGTGGGTGGGGAGAACAGGGACGGCCGTTGTAGCCAACACTCGTGCAAATGGGGCAAATACGTAATACGTCCTTTTTCTGACAGCACTCGAGAGAATTGTCAGTAACAGATGAGGAATTTAGGCCAATTTCCATTACCTCTTTCTCGAGAGGTGTGAATTTTCTGCCATATTACGTATTTCCCCCAACATAATTAGCATGATAAGCTAACTTACGGCCAACGACAATTAGAAATGCCCATCGTCTTGCCTCAAATAAGTTCGCAGCTCAATGAGGTCTGTGCGCAGGCCGCCTACCTGACTAAACACAAGCCGGTTTGCACTCCTCACACATTTCCAAACCTTGCACTACATCAATTTGTCTGCTTTTTTAATAAAACTATGGGCTTTCTAAAAGAAACGGTTTGTTTGTAAGATAACCCACCAACCAATATGGCATATTGGCCGCAGGCTCAACATCCAACTCGATTTCAATAGATTCATATGGGTAACTGCCCATCTCATAATATCCGTCACGAAAGAGATCGTTATCAAACAAGCTCTTTGTGCAGGAGGAATTTGAGCAGGGAGTCAGCAGCAACTGCAATTCAGTGTCCGTATCTCGCAATGAATTCGCATTAGGATTCAGCGGATCGAACCAGCGACGAAATGTAAAAGGAATATTTGGCGGACTTACGCGAATATCATACTGCAAAATAGCATCGTACTGTTCTGATAAGTCACCTGCTGTCACCCTGGGTACAACGAACTCGCCATCGCCAGCCCAATATATTGCCATATACTTTGTCGGCCAATAATCTTCATTGGCGCTCACGCGACCCAGCCCATCATAAGGGTAAATTTCCATCAGATCATAGGGAATCCCAAACGTATCATGCATAATCTGAAAGAAGAGAATGGTGTTTAATATATCCGTACTGCCATCATAACGTGCATCCACTAAGTCTAAAATATTAACGGAGGCAGTGGGTGGGCCAGACATGATCATCAACATGAGTCCATCTGTCACGTATATGCCTAACCCTCCCTCCAGATAACTGAGAATGCGTGAATCAGCACAAGTCAATTCTGCGTTACAGGCATCCCCCCAATATTGACCATAATCTTCTAGATTTATCTCTGGTGCATCAAATCCCAGGAAGCCATTTGGGGGAATTCTTTCAAGAACACTATCAATCGTTATATCAGGGCTTTCAGCAACGGCTATGGGAACGTTACGATCATTTCCAAACCCAAGCTGAATCAACATATACATCAATAACCTTAATTGTCCCATTCCAGATGGACTTTGTAAATCGAGCCCAAGAATGCTGGCAAGTTCCGCTGTACCTGCAGCAGTCCTCGTATCAATGTCCTTATTCTCCATGCCAAGCTGTAACTTCTCCCAGGGAGTCATAACAAGCAGTAAATCCGGTTCCAAGTGAAAGGAATCCCCTTCGACATCGGCGGGTTCTGTATCTACGGCTTCTACAATGGTTTGGCCGGGAACTGTTTCATATGTAATGACAAGTACGCTGTTTGTTTGATATCCTTCCTTAGCGTAGAAAGTTTCAGTATTTTGCATGACATTTGCCGATAGCCTTAAGCCATTTTCGTCTAGCTCACCGCTAACCCACTTTTGGACAATTTCCGCTATTGGGAAGGACATGGACTGGTTTGTTTCGTCCAAATTATAGTCAAGGGCGATTGTTGCATCATATGTAGGCTGGGAATTCGCAGTAACAATCTTTTCGTCCCAAGATGTAATAATAGGGTGAATAGTAAATGAAAACCCCCAAAAAACTGGTTCATCGGCCGTTATTTGCAAATTAGCGTCAATGATCACCGAACCAGATGGTATGTAATCGAAAATATCAAAGTCTAATAATACTACATATGGATTGCCATCTGAATCTCCGCCCAATGTAAACCTGTCTTCCAAACCGTAGTTGGTGGCTGAAGCATTCGGGTGCGCATAAATAAACGTATCACCGGATACGGGAATGGTAATAGTTTGTTGGATGGGTTGAGGGGTAGCTGTAGGTGTAGCCGTCATAGTAACAGTAGCGGTAGGAACGACAGGCGTTGACGAAGGAATCGGTGTACTGGTTGGCTGAACGGTAGGTGTAGATGATTCAACGTCTGAAATTTGTGTTGGAGGTGCCGGTGTGACGTTAGATGGAGAGCATGCTGGTAGCATGATGAAGAACGCCATAAAAGAAAACAAAACGAGGAACTTAGCGGGTTTTGTCATGAGATTTCTCGCTTTCGATTTTCCATAAAATGATGAGTGCGGATTTAACGAGAAACCCGAACATACTTTACACCGTTTCGACTTGCAGAATCTGGCTCATTCCACTGAAGAGTATTTTCGTCTAGCAAAACGATAGTGTCATTCTCATTCAAGTTGATAGTGTTATTAGTAATAGAGTCTTGGATAATTACCGTTATTGTAGCTGAACCGCCTCTTAACCCTTTCCCCCACATATCAATTGTGATGACAGGCCACTTATCACCTTCTGCCGTCATCATTTCGGAATCGAGACAAAATTGAAAACCAATTAGGTCTACGTTTTCTGCCATTGCTTCATTGACCCAAATACCTTCAAATGGTGTAGTAGGCGTATCAGTAGAAATCCCGCAAACATCATTAATTGGAATATCGATAGATGGTTGAGTAGATACGGACTCATCACCGCTGACAGCTTCGCTACCCTCTCCGGCTATCTCGAAACACCACATTGGCAAGCCCATCCCTAGCATGACCTTTGCATGCTCTTTAACAACAACATAACTGGATTTTTCGATTGTGTTATTAGTCAGTATACTCTAGCAAAATTCTAACTGCCCCGATTAGAGGCGACTGATGGCATATCCACCTGCTGTAATTGACAAAGCCAAGAAACAGGAAAAATTGTTGCAAGCACGCGCCGCCGGCAAAACGCTGGCGGAAGCACGCGCCATTTCTGGTATAGCCGCCATGACGGTCCGGGAAGCGAATCGGCTGCAACGCAAGTATGAAGCTGGCGGTCGTACCTGGCAAGCGCTGCTGGACGGCCGTTTCGGTCACGATATCAAAGCCAACTCCGCTCTCAAAGAATGGTTGTATGAACGGAAACGACAAGACCCTACAATCCGCGCCAGCCAGTTGGTTGAGGAAATAAAAGAAAGGTTCGGCGTTGAATTTAGAGCCGGACATATCAATTATTTGCTGCGCCAGGAAGGGTTGACAGCGCCCATGGGTCGGCCCGAGAAGTCGGCTGGGAGCGGCACAGCCAATCAAGCAGCAGAGCCGGAAGCAAGCAGCCAGGAAAACGCTGGGATTTTTTTCCCTGGAAGCGGCTAAGGCCGCCATAGGCGTTGTGGCAGCGGTGGAAGAAACCGTCTACGAGGCGGAAGCAGCGGCGATAGCCGAAGCGTCAAACGACCTAATCGGCCCTATGCCAGTCGAGAAAGAGACACTGTGGCACAAGATAGACCATCTGCTGTATCTACCCATTCTCAACCTGACACGTCCCCGCGACCTCTACTATTATCAGGGAGCAGGATTACAGGCCTTGTACGGCTTCACGTACAAATATCTGACGGTGGAACATTTTCTGGGAAAACTGACCCGGTTAAACATAGGGGATGCCTTAGCCGACAAGCTGGCAAACGTCTACGCTCAAAGTCAATATCCTGGGGCAGAGCCCTTGACTATCTTCACCGATTGGCATGTAAAGCCCCATTGGACGAAAGAAAGGAGCCATTCCGGTCATGTCACCATGTGGGGACGGACCATGCCGGGGACAAAACAGTTGGTTGTCAATGGGCCAGACGGTTATTGGCTGGGATGTTGGAATTATCAGATAGATAGCCACATGACCCAGGTTCTGGTTGAATTGGAGGAGAGGTTATGTCAGACGCTGCAACGACCCATCCTTTGCAATATTTTCGATAGCGAAGGCGGCGGTCTGCCCACCGGAGAAGCCTATGCCGCCGCTGGTGGGCATTATCTGAGCATCCTATCCCGCCAACACAATTACCCGCTCTCCTCCTTTGTCATGGCAGGGGAATGGCAAACCGTCATTGACGACAACAGCCGCGAAGCGGTTTACGCCCAATGGCGCCATGAAGACAAAGCTGCGGCCGACCCGCGCCAATTTGTTTTGCTGCGACCCATTGGTCAGACAGAACCGACCCGGATTTATACCGGTCTCCTGCCGGAAAACCTGCCCGCAGCCGTTGTTCCCTGGTGTCATCGTCAGCGCTGGCCCCACAATGAGCAGCGTATCCGCGATATGATCAATGGCGCCAATCTCAATGAAAACTATGGCTATACCTACGACGAGGCGCCGCATCGCACCCGCCAGCGGCAGTGGGAGGCGGCGCAAGCACAGGTTGAAGTGATCGAAA
This sequence comes from Candidatus Leptovillus gracilis, assembly GCA_016716065.1. NCBI lineage: Bacteria > Bacillati > Chloroflexota > Ardenticatenia > Promineifilales (SeqCode) > Promineifilaceae (SeqCode) > Candidatus Leptovillus > Candidatus Leptovillus gracilis. The sequence continues at coordinate 247,572 of JADJXA010000025.1, forward strand.
ACAAACTGTTGCAGGCGAGAGAGGCGGTCAAGAATCTGCGTCAAAAGCAAAGAGAAGCGCACGAGACCCATGCCCGGCAGCGGACTCTTTTGCAAACGGAGATGGGGCAACAACGACTCAAAATAGCGCAGGGGCAGCGGGAGGGCAAAGCGGTCAAGCAGCGACAGCAAGGGTTGCGGCAGCGGCGAAAGGAATTGCAGCAGCGAGAAAATAGCCTGCAAAAGAAACTGCGCCGTTTGCACCAGAAAACCGTCGAACAGCAGCATCGTATTGCCGCATTACAGCTGCAATTGACCCAGCGCCAGCAGAAGCGGGACGCCATTGATACGGAAACGCTTTGTCGTCAGCGTCATCTGGAAAAAGACCAGATCATGCTGAACTGGCAGGTTCTGTTGACGAATCTGCACGAATGGGCCAAACAAAACGTTTTCGCTCCAGCCTGGCAAAAGCTCTCGTTGGCCAAAGCGACCGAACTGATTTATCGTAAATCGGGGTATGTACGTTGGCATCCTGACCACATTGAGGTTGTTTTGGATAGCTACCGCTATCGGGAGCATCAACGAGCGATGGAAATGACATGCCAGCGATTTAATCAGGCCAACCTGCATTGGCGGGATGGCCGTTTGCTTCGCTTTTCTGTACAAGAGCCTCCGTGATTCCAGTTATGTAATTGTTAAGGTGCTATGCAAACCTAATGCTAGCGGATCACCCTGAATAAAGCAATAGCGACCCGGTTCCAGGGGGGTGCGTGACTGAAGCTCTAAGACCCCCTCATCCTTTGGATTAGCTGTGTAGTCCAATTCTTCTTTGGGGCTGACAGAGAAAAATTGAAGATATTGTAGTTGAGTATCGGGTTGCCACAGTAAAACAACAGGTTGTGAATCCGGCGTAACAGGAACACCATCAAGTTCACCGAATCTGGGCACACCAAATGCAGTACCTTTCTCAAGCTCGATTAAATCATCCCCATTCACCAAAAATGCGCCAAAATATGGTAGTTGCTGATATTGTCCGCTACAAGCCGACAATATCAGCAACAAGGGAAATAAAAAAATACCCTTTGATAACACAGTCCGATATATTTTCATTTTTCCTCCGTTTGGTAAACCAAAAACCAACCACCACTTTGAAAAGGCCTGCGACAAAAAGCCTAACATCTGCAACCTACCATGCCCGACGGGTCCTTCACTCACCAGAGAAGATCCCTAATGAGTGAAGGAGATTTTGTCTCACTAAGCGGATACGTTCTCAGGAATTATTGTTAGGCAACTAAACCCAACTATTTGTTTGATCTGTTTGATTAACACAACACAGAAATTCGCCTTCCTCAACATTCTTCGTTCAATCACCGTACCCCAAGTGGTAAAAAGACGTAATTCATTGTTACCGGCGGACTTCCACAAAGCGCTGTTAACCAAGGTTGGTAAAGAACACCGTCAGTAACAGCATTACCTGTTCCAGCCGGATTAGTGCTTTCCTGGTAAGGACCTGAGGTACTCCCCCACCATTGATCACGGGCATCTATGGCACTGCTTGGTGTCTCATTGTAAATACCTTGACCCTGGTTGTTAAAAATATTGTTGCACACCAAAGTTGGCGCAGAAGAACTCGCCAATATACCACGATAAGCATGTGATAAGGTTGTATTCTGGATTGTCGGTGAAGCGCTGGTCAGATTAAGATTACCCCGGTAATCATAACCGGCATAGCGGATGACGGCATGGTCAATGATTGAACTGGCATCAATACTACCATCTCGGAACTCGATGCCGCGCCAGTTGTTCCAGCCGGGCGTACTTGCGCCACCATCTCCATTGGTGTCACCACCAACCACATCGTCTCGAATAGATGTGAAGTAGACAAGACTATCCGCTGTACCCTGTACCTGCAAAGCGCCGTCAATCGTCAGGTCTCTACCAATGTCAAACTTAACGATGACACCAGGATTCACAGTTAATGTGCTACCAGTAGCGACAAAAATGTCGTTGATAATAAAATAGGAAGTGTCAGTGATACCCCATGTCGAATCGGAATTTATTGTTCCCCCTTCGTAACCAAAACCGTTGAAATAATTGTTGATGTATGTGTTGTTGGTTAACGTAGGAAACGAACTAACATTGGCGCGAATTGCCGCATACCCATTCGATAAGGTTGTGTTAGCAATCGTAGGGGAAGCGCTGCTGAGCGTGAGGTTACCCCGGTAATCCCCACCTGCGTATCGGATAACAGCGTGGTCAATGATTGAACTGGCATCAATACTGCCATCTCGGAATTCAATACCACGCCAATGATTCCAATCGGGTGTACTGGCCCCACCATCCCCATTGGTGTCACCACCAACCACATCGTCTCGAATTGATGTGAAGTAGACAGGATTATTCGCTGTACCTTGCACCTGCAAAGCACCGTCAATCGTCAGGTCTCTGCTAATCTCAAACTTAACGATGACACCAGGGTTCACGGTTAATGTGCTGCCAGTAGCGACAAAAATGTCGTTGATAATAAAATAGGAAGTGTCAGTGATACCCCATGTCGAATCGGAATTAATTGTTCCCCCTTCGTAACCAAAACCGTTGAAATAATTGTTGATGTATGTGTTGTTGGTTAACGTAGGAAACGAACTAACATTGGCGCGAATTGCCGCATACCCATTCGATAAGGTTGTGTTAGCAATCGTAGGGGAAGCGCTGCTGAGCGTGAGGTTACCCCGGTAATCCCCACCTGCGTATCGGATAACAGCGTGGTCAATGATTGAACTGGCATCAATACTGCCATCTCGGAATTCAATACCACGCCAATGATTCCAATCGGGTGTACTGGCCCCACCATCCCCATTGGTGTCACCACCAACCACATCGTCTCGAATTGATGTGAAGTAGACAGGATTATTCGCTGTACCTTGCACCTGCAAAGCACCGTCAATCGTCAGGTCTCTACCAATGTCAAACTTAACGATAACACCAGGGTTCACGGTTAATATGCTGCCAGTAGCGACAAAAATGTCGTTGATAATAAAATAGGAAGTGTCAGTGATGCTCCATGTCGAATCGGAATTAATTGTTCCCCCTTCGTAACCAAAACCGTTGAAATAATTGTTGATGTATGTGTTGTTGGTTAACGTAGGAAACGAACTGACATTGGCGCGAATTGCCGCATACCCATTCGATAAGGTTGTGTTAGCAATCGTAGGGGAAGCGCTGCTGAGCGTGAGGTTACCCCGGTAATCCCCACCTGCGTATCGGATAACAGCGTGGTCAATGATTGAACTGGCATCAATACTGCCATCTCGGAATTCAATACCACGCCAATGATTCCAATCGGGTGTACTGGCCCCACCATCTCCATTGGTGTCCCCACCGACCACATCGTCTCGAATCGATGTGAAGTAGACAGGATTATTCGCTGTACCTTGCACCTGCAAAGCGCCATCAATCGTCAGGTCTCTACCAATTTCAAACTTAACGATAACACCAGGGTTGATGGCTAAAGTGATGCCCGTTCCTACATAAATGTCATTGGTGATGTAGTAACTGGTATCGGTCACGTTCCAAACAGTATCTGATTCGATGGTTCCACCGGCGTAGCCAAGACCGTTGATATGATTATTGATATACGTATTGTTGGTGAGTACTGGCGTTGAGGTTAAGTCTGCATAAATAGCCATATGGCTGTCAGAAAAAATCGAATCAGTGATAGCGGGCGATGAACTAACAAGCGTGATATTTGCCCGATTATCACGACCGGAGTAACGGCTGACTGCATGTTGAATGACTGAATTTATGTCGTCACTCCCAGCGCGGAACTCGATACCGCGCCAATCAGTCCAAACGGGAACGGTGGCGCCTCCGTCACCATTAGTGTCGCCACCAATGGTGTCATCGCGCAAGGAGGTTAGATAAACAGGATTGCTGGCACTACCTAAAATTTCGAGTGTGCCGTCAACGTAGATTTCAGCTCCCAATGCAAATTTGACGATTGTTCCCTCTGTGATAGTGAGCGACAGCCCATTTGGAACGGTAACGTCACATGTGACAATATGCACATTATCAGCACTTGCCCAAATTTCATCTATGGCTAAGTTACCGCAATGAGATGTGTCAGCATATGTTATCGATAATGCTCCAGGATTGAACAGATATAGTCCGATGAGAAGTAAGAAGATACGTTTCATAACCAACCTCCTCGAAACCGCTATTTTGAATTTGTTTGGTCGCCCTAACGCAGGGGGGTAAGCAGATTGGCGGGTCTGGCGCGTGGCGTTGGCTTGCCGCTACTTGGTCTGCCCATTCAGGTTTTCCTGTAGGCTGTAGCCAATTCTGCTTCAACGGATTTTAATCTGGTTGCTGCCTCGTTTATCTTCCTCTCCGCCTGCGCCCATTTCTTCTTTTCTCCCCTTGTCCCATTTTCCTGCCTTCGGCTGGGCATGGGGGCTAGTCCCAACCCGACAGCCGCTTAGTGTTCCCTGCCTTCGCGCTACGCGCTAAGGAAGGGGACGGCTTGGTCGAGTTGGGAAAAGCCACCGAAGGCACTCTTTTTTTGCTTCTCTGTTTTTCTGTTCATTGGCGCAGGTCTGGCTTTCATCGTTTGCGGGGCTACGGTGCGTCCCCTTGAGATGGTGCTATATCTCAACGGTTAGCGCTTGACATCATTTTGGTATCACTTCGATGCCCTACCATCTTCCACAAATTGCCCTGCTTGTCCCCATGACGTCATTTGGACATCAATTTGATACCATGCCATTATTCTGGCATGAACAAAATTCAATTGTCCTTACGAATCCCTAGCCTCGACGACATCCCCCTACACCTAAGCCAGTTCGGTAACTTTCCCGACTCGGACTAACAAAGTAAGGATTCTTGCGGCGGCTTCGAAGACTTCGCGCCGTATAATCCTGAGTTGAATCAAGCCGCACTCAGCCGAAGCCCTTCCATTTTGAATTTAAGCCTGGGGACACCCGATAACCGCTACCTCTGGCCCCACGACTAGAGTCATTGTAGCAGTTTAGACTGGGAAAGATCAATGATCAGAGCCGGTTTTCCCGCCTTTGTGTTGCATCTCCAATACGACACCACCGCCGACCATCGGCCTCAATTAAAACATCTGTTATCACACCACCGTAGAAACCCACGTCTTTTTGCTCAACGGGTTTTACTGTCGTCTCCTATTCCACCTACCTCTTTCCTTGTTTTCATTCTCAGCGCCATCCGCATACCGGGATTGTAGTTTAGGCCAGCATCAAGTGACAGACGAGGCTATTTTAGCAATAACAGCTACCCGCTGCGCTTGTGTCATAAATTTCGACCCCCGGCTCCGCCCTTCCCATCTCACCCGGCGAGACTGATTCCCTACTCCCCCATTGCCTCTCGCCTATGCTTACTCTGTTACCTACTTCACGGGCCGCTGTTGGATTCTTCCCCCCTTTTTTGCCTCAGTCTCACCGCTCTCCGACCTGGATACCCCATTTTGCCTGAATACCCTCCCGGCCTCTATGGGCACTTTTCTCTCTGGTAAACGCCCAATGGGTGGCCTGTGGCCTGACTGTGGGAAACCCATAGACATTAGCCATAGACATTAGCCCTAGACATTACCCACAGTCTACCCACACGCAATTGATCGTCAGTCCAATCTTCTAGCCGATTAGCCCGGATTCGTTCGCCGTCACAGGGTCTAGCCAGCCTTGGTATACATCCTCCGCCAAAAAGCGTTCCCACGTCTTGAACAGATAACGGGTTATCGGCCGTTTTTCTCGTACTATCTGTATCGCCTCAGCCTCCACCCACTCCGACACAACAACGCATAACACAGCCGGATAGTCCGTCACGCGCAAGACCTGCCGCCACGCGCTGCGCTGGTAGGCGCGGTCGTAGAAGGCAATCTTCTTCTGCCAATCGGTATTGCCCCGGTCCATCTCAATAAAGTAGCCGACCTCCATATCGCTTCTCGCCCGCTCCAGAATCGCCACGCCATCGGGCCGGACCAGTTCCTCTTCTTCTTGTCTCAAGATGGCTGCCCATTCGTTGAACCAGGTCATCTCCCAACCCATCGCTTGCATCCCTACCTGCAAGCGGGTGAACATCTCGCTTATCTGCAAATCGTGGAGCATCTTGTGGTTTTGTCGCGTCAGCAAGTAACGATCCCGGTTGAAGGGGACTTGTTGATAACGCGCGCCCGTACACAGCGCATATGCTTCCAACCCGACCCGGTTGGCCGTGTAGATGTAGCAGGCGGGCAGTCCCATCGCCCGCATCTCGTCTCCCCAGGCCAGGGTCCGGTCCAGAAAATACTGGTGGTAAAGTCGGGCCAGCCGGTTGGCAGCCATCTTTTCATGATCGCGAAAGAAGATGCGCTGTATCTGATGCCGCGTCAACATTCCCACGGCGATAAAACCGCGAATCAGGTTGATGTCCCGATCACTCAACCGGTTTTGTTCCCACAGCAGCTGCGCTTGCTGCCGCGCGCTTATCTTCAATGGCTCACGCGCCCGGCTGCTGGCATGATGCTGTCGCAGTTGTTTGTTGTTCGTCTGTCGTAGTTTCACTACAGGATTTGCCATCGTTTTCGTCTCCTTTTATCGGCTTCTATACCGGTTTCCTGCGCCAGAAAATCGCCTTCGCGTTTTCTGGCGCAGAGAATAGGTCTAAGAAAGAACTAAAAAAGCAAGTCGTCCAGGGCGGCCAGCAGGTCGGCTTCATCGAACGCCCCACCAACGGCCGTTTCCCGAACCCCACCTTGCCGCAGCGCCGTCACCACCGCCCTTGCTCGGCTGCCGGCTGGCAGCTCGTTGAAGAAAACCAGCAGGTCATCGTCTTCCCCCGGCCGCAGCGACAGGGTAATACGGATTAACCGGGCCGGGACAGCCAACGGCGGCCGTCCCGGTCCATCACCCCGCCCCATTACTGGCTGCCTCCCGTCTGGCGGCCGTCGCGCAGCCGCAGCAGCTTGTGCATCCCCCGCGCCACCGCCAGCACCGGCTCGTCGGGGATGTGGCACTTACCCCGGAAGTAGCCGCTCAATTGGCCGCGCAAGAGCAGCGCCCCGCCGCCGACCACGATGACCTGAGCAAACTGCCGCCAGCGGTCGCCCCACTGCTTCTCAATCTGCCCGCTCACCCCTGACAGCCAGAGTTCGAGGTCGGCGCTGCCGGCCTGACCCGCCCGCAGCCGCTCGTCGAGTTCCCCCAACGAGTAGCTGCCGTTACCGTTCATCGTTTGCAGCAGGGCGCGCACGCCATGTTTGCTGCCGCCGGTGAAGCGGGCCAACGGCCGTTTCTCCCGGATGACCATCAGTTCCAGCGTATTGAAGCCCACCGACACCACGCCAATCTCCTCGTTGAGGTGGTTGGCGCGATTGGGCAGGAAACGACCGTCGTCATCGAGGACATAGTCGTACAACGCGGCCGTCGCCTGCGATGTGACCAATACTTGCACGATGGTCACACGATGGTCGACGTCATTGGCCTGCCAGGTATGCTCCCCGGTCAACCAACCGCGCATCTCCGCCCCTATCGTCCGCTGCTCGTCGCCCAACGCCCCCAACGGCAGGCCAACCATCAGGGTGATAGGCCTGGCGATAGTCCCATGCTGCCGCTGGTACTGGCTGAGGGCAGCGTAAAGCGTCGCCCGCACTTCGGGCGAACCGCTCAGCCGGGCGTAGTCCAGGCTCTCCACCGGCGCGCCCCAGTCATGGGCTCCCGCCCCGACGTAGAAGGCCCGCTCCCCCACCGTCACCGCCAGCGGCGGCCGTCTAGTTTGCATCCCTTCCATCCGTCCCAGGTGGCCGTTCTGCTTCATCGCCACATGCGAAGGCAGCGTCACGCCGCCCTCATTGCCGTAAATCTTCGTATTCCCGTAACCGGGGTCAAAACCTATGTTCGTCATCGTTTCTCCTTTAAGATTTAGCAGACAAGAGCAAAGGGCTAGAGGAAGAAAATATCCCTGTTCCTCTGTTCCTCCGCTCTCGCTCTAGCTCTCGCTCTAGCTTCTTTTCACCACTGCCTGCAAATCCCCGCCGCGCCCCAGGGCGTAGCGGAGGGTGACGGTTTGGCCGTCTTGGACATGCACGGCCGTTGCCGGACTGACCTGCCCCACCCTTTCGCCAGCAGCGGTGTAGGCTGCTTTGCGGCCGCTCTCTTCCTTTATATAGAGGCGCATATTCGCGGTAGGCTGTGGGCGCGTGTTCGGCCAACGCTTGCCGCGCCGCCCGGCGTGTCTGTCGGTTCATATCACCCATACTCGTCGCAGGCTGTTTCGCTTGTTGGCGGTGATAATGAACCCACGCTTCCTGGATGTGGAGGATGGTGTAATCCGTTTCGTGAGCCACGGAATGGCCGTGGCCTACGGCCGTCTCCGCTCCTTCCCGCAGCAGCCCCCGCTCACTCTCCCGGATACTCTCCAACAGCCCAATCTCCCGCAGCGCCGCAACGGACTTGTGCCCGATGCCCGGCAGCCGCTCCCCCTCTTCGTTCCTTTCTCCCGCCTGCCACACGGCCGCATCCGACCCGCCCGACAGCAAGGCGCTGACCATCGCCCCGCGCAGGATGGCATTGTGCCGCTCCGGGTGATGGTGGTGCAGGCTGTCCCACACCGCCTGGCGCGCCCGTTCGTAGCGCGCCTGTCGCTGCGTCTGGCGGATGACTTCTTTCTCGGCCTGACTCAGTTTCTCCCCCGGCGTAACTGGCACAGGCGGCAGCGGCTCCCGCAGCGCGGCAGCGAAGGTCTTGTTCAGCCCCGCGCCAATGGCGATGGTTTCCGGCTCGGCAAAGGCGGCTTCCAATAAGGCCAATGGGGGTCTTGCGGCAGCAGCCATCTCGTCGCGCACGGCCGTCATCCGCCCGATATGCCCTTCAATGCCCGCCACCGTCTCGTCCAGCCAGTGGTCGGTGGAAAATCGCGGACGGGGCGGACGCTCCTCGGCCGTCCAGTCCAGGCTCAGGCGTTTGTGCAGCACCGCCGGGATGGGCGCGCCGCTGGCCAGAATCTCCCGGCTGTTGGCGTAGTTCCAGGCCACCACCTGGCTCAGGTCGGCGCCCGTCTTGACTGCGCTGTCTATGATGTCCTCCAGCGGCGCGGGCGGCTGCTCCGGCAGACCGCCAGTCAGCGCTTTGTTGAGCATCAGGCTGTTACAGTACATGCCCAACGCTCCTTTGTTGGCTAAGGCGCGGTTAACGGCCGTTTCCATCACCTCCACCGTGTACGCCTCCGCCCCTTCGCCTAGACCGCCAGTGGTCGCGGCGTCTACCAACCCCAGATAGTCCGGCTCCAAATGGTCAATGCGCGGCGGCAGCTTGCGGCTGTCGGCGTCGGGAAAGCGGATGAGGCGGCCACTGCCACTGCCGACAGCCCATTCGGGAATGGCTGAATCTGGCGTCGGCTGCAAGACGATGTACTCGCCTACCTGGTTGGGGCTGCGCCAGGCCAGGATTTTTTCCGCCCCGTCATGGTCGGTGAAGGCGTGCAGCCAGAGGGCGTCGTCGTGGTCGGCCCCGCCCAGAATCCCGGCGATGCCCTGTCCCTGCGGCGAATCGGGCAGAGACAACCAATCTTCGTCGTTGACCCAGGCCGTGCCTCGTCCGGCGTCCAGGTGGATGTGGCCTTTGGGGACTGTTACTTCAATTCCCGCCCGTTGGGCCACGGCCGTCGGCATGACGTAGTGGCGCGCGCCAGGAATGGGCAGGCGCAGCTTCTCCAGCGTCTGGTAGTTGAGCCGGTCGAGGTGGCGGTTCATCAGGCTTTTGGTGTGCCCGGCAAACCAGCGCGGGTCGCCGCCGCTGGCCAGGTATTCGCGCAGTGGCCAGCTTTCCACCTCGGCCAACGTTGTGTGCGCCTCCAACCGGCGCATCGCCGCCACCACATCGCCATTGAGTCCGGCAGCAAACAAGTCGCCTTCCTGGCCCAACCACTCGTGGAGCTGCCGCTCGTCGAAGAAGGGGTGGAGGTTGATGAGGCTCTGCACGTCGAGGCGCATCTGCTCCTTGCCATGGACGAAGTTGACGCCGACAAAGCGTCGCCCGCCGGTCAGCGAGATTTCCCCTTTGGTGTCTTTGGGCAGCAGGAAATCTACGGCACGGCCGTGTGCGTCGCGCAAATCATCCACCACCACGGCGTGGCCTTTATCCTGCCCGGCCTCAGTCATCACGGTGAACTCCACACGGCCGGCGTTGGCCAGTTCCCGCCGCAAGCGGGCGCGGCGCGAGGGGGAGAGGTCTTCGGACAAGGCCAGCTTGCCCAGCATCCGGCGCGACATCAGGCCGGCCCCGTCCCAGACCTTCGCTTCTTCTTTGCTCTGCTCCATGTAGGCAACGGTCACGTCGTCGGTCGGGAAGAAGCCGCTGACAAAATGGGGCCGCATCAGGCGCGAGATACGCTTGGAGAGGACAAAGCTGCCCTTTTTCAGAGAGAGCTTCAGGCCGGTCTGGTCCAGGAATTGTTGGGTGTCCATGCCGTCCATGTACAAATCTGTCACCTGGTCACCGTTCACCCACCGCAGCGTGGGCGTGGTCTGGCCGAATGTGTCGGCAGCAGCCACATCGCCCAATTTGTCCACCGGCTGGACGACAATGCGCCAGGCGCGGCGGGTCTGGGCCAGGAAAGGATACACCGCCCCACCCAACGCCGTCTCAGGACTAATGACGGTATACGGCAGGCTCTCTTCCTTTATATATCCACCCCCACTGCCGCCGCCGCGATAAAAGCGATATGGAACCTGCCGCCCTTCTTTACCCCCACTCAACATCCCTCGTCCTCCCATTATTCCCTCTCCCCCTCTCCCCTTCTCCTTGTCCCCCGTTCTCCCCACTGCCGCGCCTGGCGGATACCCTGCCAGCGGGTGGGATAGGAAATAATCTCGGCCAGTTCATGGCACAGCGGCGGCAGGTCGCCGTAACACAGCACCCGGCTGGGCGACAATCGCCGCGTCATCTCGCGGAAACCGGCCACAAACAAGGCTCGCGCCGTCTCGTCCTGCCGCCAGCGCAGGCCGACGGTGGAGAGGGCCACAAGGCTGTGACGTGGCAGGCCCAGAAAGCAGAAATCGTAGCTCACGGACGTACTCCAGCTCACTGTGGGAATAACCGTCAGGCCGTTGGCCTGCCAATAGGCGCCGCACCAGCGGCTGCGGTAGACGTTCCACACCTGCGCCGCCACCGGCCAATCCCGGTAGAGGCTGAAATCCGGCGTCAGAACGGCCGTGTACGGCCGTAAACCCTTCAGCGCCTGCCCCGGCCGGTTCCACACAGCCTCGAAGCGGTAATCCTCCAAAAAGAAATGCAGCCCCGCCCCGCTAACCAGTTCGCTCGCCACCGGCCGCTGCCGGTAGGGCATCAGCCAGGCCGGAACCTGAGCCAGCGGCGTGTGGACCAACGCTGGGATGTCCAGATTGTTGTCGCCGGGAAATTTAATTGCGGAGTGCGGAGTGCGGAGTGCGGAGTGCAAGAAACACCTCTATACGAACAACAGTAATCACTTCATCGCCCTTCATCCAGGCGTGACAACAATTGTTGCGGGTCCACTGCCTGGCGCATTCCGGCATCGAGGCCGCTGACCAGGGTATTCCAGAAGGCCTGCTGCCCATCATCGGCGATGAGACCATTGCGCTGACACGCCTGACGCAGGTGGGCGATAACCATCGCCTGCGGCAGTAAGCCCGCGCCAACATAGCGCCCCAGGCAGAAAGCAGCCCGGTTCAGACAATCGTTGCGACCCCCCGACGGCATCTGCCCCAGGGCGACCACCTCCCGATGCAGGGCGGCATGGGCGTAGCGCTGGAGGCGCAAGAGAGCATCTCCTCGCCAGGGGAGAACGGCCGTGCCGTTCGTGGGTCGGCTGGCTTGTTTCTTTTTCGGCCGCTGGTCAAAGTAGGCGGCGGCGGCCAATATGGACTTAAAAGCCGCCGCCGACAAAACTGGCACGGCCGTTGCTTCGCCCCACAACCAGCGGTAAACATGGCCGGAAGCGTGGCGCGACGGCGGAGCGGTGATGTAACCCCCCTCCCCGCGCGTCTCGATGCGCTTACGGCCGTCGCCGCTCCAGGCCAATGTCCGGTTGCCGATCGGTTCCACCAGCCGCAGGTAGACGTGAAAGCCTTTACTCGTCACGGATGTCGGCAGGCTGACGGCCACTCCCCCCACCCGCTCCAACCAGGCGGGGAAGATGGCGGCGGCTTCGTGGTCGAAGTCCAAGACCACCAGTCCGCCGCTCACCCGGCCACCGACCAGCCCGACGTTGGCCTGCCCGTCGCCAAACCAGGCGCGAATCTGCACCTCACCGGCCGGAATTTCCCGAAAGGGCTGCCACACGCCCTTTGTCCGCCCCGGTCGTCGTCGGTCGGGGACCTGGGGCAGCCGTTCCCAGTACGGCCGTTTGTCCCGCCCCAACGGGATAACCGACAGTCCGGCAGCCTGATAGGCCAGCGCCATCTGCAACAATTCGTTCATTGGATCGTCGGCCGCCTGTCCTCTGGCTCATCGGCCTCGTCGCCGCCCGGCTGCGCCGCCGCCAGTTTCGCCGCCTCAGCCGCGGCTTTGGCCTCGGCCACTACTCGTTGCCTCTCAGCCACCGCCCGCAGATAATCTGCGTCGCTCTGCCACCAGGGGATGCCGCAGCGCAGCCGCGACAGCAGCCGCAGACGGTTCACTTTGCCCATCAGGATGCCCGGCGTCCTCATCGCCTCCTCCACCCACCAGGCGTTGTGCGCCGCCCGCAAGGCGCACAACGCTTCGTACTTCGCCGGCGGCAGCTCCTGCAAGACCGCCAGCAGTTGTCCAGCCCCCTCGCTGTCGCCTGGCTCAATCTCCCGCGCCCAGCTAAACAGGCTCTCCAGCGCCAGTTCCGGACCGGGGTTGGCCGGTATCGCGCTCGCCGCGTCGCCCAGCGCCGCCGGCGGCGTCGGCCACGGCGCGGTCTTTGGCCGCGCCATCGCCCGCAGCGGCGGCAGCGTCCGCACCAGGCAGGGGGCCGCCTGCCCGCCGCCCAGCGCCAGCCGGACATACGCCCGGTAGGGCCGCAGCTGCTGTATATCTTCGGCCGTCACCGACGCCCCCATGATTCGCGCCGCCACCTGCGCGTCTTCGGCCCCCAGACTCAAGGCTATCTGGCTGCGGCAGTTGCCGATGACCACCTGGCGTACTTCCGGCGGCAGGCTGACGTAGGATTGGTTCATCAGGATGACCGCCGCCCCATACTTGCGCGTCTCGTTGAGCAGCACGCCGACAAACTCGGCCAGCGCGCCGATGGATTCGGCCAACTCGTCTATCGCCACCGTGATGGGCGGCAGGTCGCCGCGCGGGTCGCGGGCCAGCAGCAGGGCGATGAGTTCCTGCAGCAGCAAGACGCTCCAGATGCGTTTCGTCTCTTCGCCCATCTCGTCGTGCATCGGGCAGAGAACTAGCTTGCCGCTGTTTAACGCTTCGGCCAGGTTGACAGTCGAACCCGCTTGCCCCAGCGTCCGCCGCACCAATCCCCGCCGGGTGAAGTTCTCCACCCGCCTTCTGGCCGCGCCTATCGCCCGCTTCTGGTCCTGGCCGTTCCACGACGGGAACTGCTTCTGCCAGAACGCCAACGCCTGCTGCGCCTGTGGCGATGTCGGCTGCACTTTTTCCAGGTAGGCTGCCCGCGTCTGCTCGTCGAGCAGGTCGGCCAGGGTGAGCATCGAGGCGGTTTCCGCGCCGTGCAGCGCCAGTGTCAGGGCGTGGAACAATACTTCCTGCATGCCCACGGAACTGTCCCACGACGTCCCCATCCCGGCGCGCAGGGCGGCCATCAGGCGTTCGACGGCCGTCTCTTTCCCCTGCCCCACGTCGAACAGGTTGAAGCGAAAGGGCTGGCGCAGGTCGCCGGGGTCGAGCAGGATGACGTCGCCCTCCCGTTCCAGCGGCACGCCTTGCAGGATGTCGTCTATCAGGCTGCGATGCGGGTCTATCACCAGCGCCCCATGCCCGGCCAGCCAATCCTGCAAGACAAGGTTGGCCCCCAAGACGCTCTTGCCCGACCCTGTCGCCCCGCAGATGAACGTATGGGTGGTGGCGTCTTGGAAGCTGTGGCCGATTATCGTCTCTTCGCCGCTGCTGCGGTTCTGGACGCCGTAAAAGCGCTTGACAGGTCGGCGTGTCAGGACGAGCGGCAGCGGGGTGAACGCTTTGCCGCCTGTCTGGCCGCTGCTCCCGTGCAGCACGGTGTCGGCGCGGGCGACGACCACCTGGCCGGCCGCGGCCAATGGCTCCGCGCCAGCCGTGTGCAGCCGGGCGTAGGGCGCCGCTTCGACCTGATTCGGCAGGTAGAGGAGCTGCCCCAACTCGCTGCTGCCCATGATGAAGCCGCCGCTCGCCGGGAAGTGTCGCCCCAGGACCGGCGCGGCGTCTGTGCCCCGCTTGTCTACCTTCAGATGGTTCCAGCCGCTGCGGGTCTGGGAGATGAGGGCGTTGCTCACCCGTTCCACTTCCCGCTCGGCCGTCGGCCCGCAAGCCCAGACGCGCAGGCACACTTCGTAGAGCGGCCCGGCGGTCAGCCGCTCGCTGATGCGCGCCAACTCCGCTTGCAGTTGGTCGGGGTTGATGGGGCCGTACTGCTGGCTGGTGGCCCGGCGCAGCGAGCCGCTCTCGTTGTTGTGGGTCTGCGTCTGGCTGTGGCTGCCGCGGTTGTTGAGCTGTCGCCGGATGAGGTTGGCGCGTAGTTCCCAGGCTTGCCGTTTGGATGGTGGCGCCGGGCGCACCAATACCTGCACGCCGCCTATCGTCCCCACCGGCAGCGCCTCGATTTCGGCCAGCAGCCCCCCCACCGGCGAGGGTGGGCGGGCCATGCCGTAGCGTATCTCGACGGTGCGCAGCGGGTGGAAATCTGGTTGCGCCAGCGTCAGGGTGCGCCAGCGCCAGGCGGAATCCGCCGCGTCGGCGCTCAGGTCGCCGCGATGGGGGATGTCCACGAAGATTTCGCCAGCCTCGGCGGCGGAGATGGTCGCCGCTGCCGTCCGCAGGCGGCGGATTTCTACCTTGGCCCACTCTTTGCTCACTTCGGTTGTCATTTCCTGGGCCAGTTCGGCCGGCGTGCTGAGGCTGAACAGGCTCTGATGGTGGTCGCCGTTCAGTTCCAGGCTGATGTGGGCCGCGGGCAGGTCCAGTCGCCCACGGCTCAGGTGGCTGCCGGGAGCGCGCCGCCAGAATTCGCAGGTGACCAGGTCGGGTCCCGGCCGTGGGGCCAGGGAGTAGAGCAGCCGCTCGGCCTGGTTTAGCGCCGTCTGCCGCCGCTGCCAGCAGCGGTAAAACCACCAGAGGGTGGCCAGGCTCAGGCCGAGACCAACAAAACCAAGCAGCCGCCAGCGTTCCAGCGGGCTGTCTTCGGCTCCGGTAAACAGTAAGATGCCGTGGCTGCCCAGTCCGATGAGCAAGGTGAGCAGCAGGCTGAACATGATGAGTTTGTATAGGATGGATTGAGTCATAATAGTTGATAGTTGGGAGTTGATAGTTGATAGTTGGGAGTTGATAGTTGATAGTTGGGAGTTGATAGTTGATAGTTGGGAGTTGATAGTTGACAGTTGGCAGTTGGGAGTTGCTGGTGGCCGCATTCCGCATTCCGCATTCCACACTCCGCACTCCGTTGGTTGCTACCCAAAAGGGTCTTCGTCCTCTTTGTCGCACTCTGACGGCCGTTCGGTGGCGGCCAGGTCGGAGTAGTAGGTGAACTGTTCGATGGTCAGTAGTCCGGCGGATGTTGCCGCTTGTAAACGCAGCTGCTCACTCTCTGCCTCGCCTGGCTCCGCCTGTTGCTGCCGCTGGCGCGGTGGCGCGGCTGGGCGAACGGACCAGGAGATTGCGCTGGCCGCAAAAACCAACCCGAAAACCCAGAACATGGATTGCAGGAGAAGCAGATTGGCGTAGGCGGTCCAAAAATCTTCGGGGAAGAGCCGAATCAGGCTGTCACTGGCGGCAAAGCTCCAACTGCCAGGTGGGAAAAGCCAGTAATGGAAGCTGTAGAAGAACAGCGGCCAGAACAGGGTGATGAAGGCGATGGAAACGAACAGCAGGAAGAAGCTCATGAAGACGCCTCTGTGTAACGCATTGGCCGCTCGCTCTCTGGCCAGCGGCCAGGCAAGCAGCGCCAGCAGGCTCAGTCCCAACAGCCAGGTCAGGCGCGCGCGCCAACGGGAGACCTCTTCGGTTAGCCGTTTCACGTCTACCAGGTGGGCCAGTTCCCGCTCGTTGTACAACGGCTGGTTTGTGCCCGGCAGCCGTTGGCTCTCCAGGAAGCGCACGGCCGTTACCGCCGGTTCCGGGTGGTGTAGATACGTCAAGGTCAGCAGGGCCAGGTCCAGCCGTTCGGTCTGGCTGAAGCCCTGGGCATCCTCCGGCAAAGTGTGATATATCTCATACAGCGTCGTGGGGCGAATGGTCCCAGCAATGCCGTTCAAGAGAAGCGCCGCCGGGACCAGCAGCGTTATCCCCACGCAGACCAGGCTGATGAATAGGTTTTTTAATTGATACTGCATTTCTTCTGTTGTCATGGGTTCCTTTTTAGTTGATAGCTGATAGTTGATAGTTGATAGTTGATAGTTGGTAGTTGATAGTTCATAGTTGGGAGTTGGGAGTTGGGAGTTGGTACTCCACACCCCTCGTTGGCAATTGACAATTAACAATTGACAATTTCTTCCTCTTCCACTTCACAATTCAAACTTCACACTTCACAATTCAAACTTCACCATCGGGTATGGTGCAGTCCGCTCTCATGGCAGACCAGCCCTTCGCCGGGGGGCAGCAGGTGGAGGTTCTCGGTCAGGACCGGGTCATCGGCCAGGAAGCGGCGCGCCAGCCGGGCGGTATGCTCCGGTTCGCTGGCCGTCAGGACCGGCAAACTGCCTGACAGCAGCGGTCCATTGCTCAGCAGCACCGGCCGCCTCCACCCCCGGCCGCGCCTCATTTCCCTCCCCACCCGCCCACCCCCTCCCCTCTCGTCATCCTCGTCATCCTCGTCATCTTCTTCATCCTCCTCGCTTTCCTCCCCCTCTTCCTCTAGCTCTCGCTCTAGCTCTAGCTCTTCCTCTAGCTCTCGCTCTAGCTCTAGCTCTTCTAGCTCTCCCCAGGGCAGCCCATGCAAAACTAGTCGGACGCCGGGCACGGCGCAGGCGGCCAGCAGCGCGGCCAACAGCAGCTGCCGTCGCGCCCATTCCTGTCCGCGACAGCCGAAGATGAGCGCTCCCTGCGGCAGCCCGCCATAGCGGTCGGCCGGCCATTCCAGCCACTGCCGCACCTGCCGGTCGGCCATCAGCCGTCCCACCGCCGCTTCCAACGACCCCGCCGCCGCCCCGCGGCGCTGCCGCGCCGGCGCCGCCAGCCACTTTTGCAGCCCGTTCAGGTCGCCCAGCGGCGCTTCGTCCAGCAAGGTCAGCCCTGTGCGATGGACGCCCATCAGCCGGAACCACTGCCGCCGCCGCGCCCGCCGCCGTGATTCGCTCTCGCCGGACACGGCCGCCAGTGGGTCGAAGCCGTCTATCACCGCCGCGCCGTCTATGTCCAGATAGTGCAGCCTGTCGCCTTCGGCCGCCCCGCGCCCCAACAGCCGGGTGACGGCCGGTTTCCGTTTCAGCCGGGGAGCCAGGTCGCCGACCCCGTCGAGGATGACCAGCCCGCCATGACCGGCGGCGATGGTCTGGGTCAACCCGGCCACCAGCCAGTCGGCGGCTGTTGCGCCGTACAGGTTGACCCGCCCTGGCCCGGCCAGCATCTGCCCCGCCTGGTTCCAACCCAACAGCCAACTGTCGCCTTCGCCGGAGGTGGGCAGCAGGTCGGCGGGCGGCTCTGCCGGCTGCCAGGCGGCCGCCAGCCCCATCCCCACCGGCGGTGGTTCGGGCAGCCGCCAATCTGTTTGTTTCACCCCATTCGGCGAGGGCAAGTAGGCTCCGCCTGTTTCTTCGCCGCTGACGAAGAGGCTGCCATCCACGATGTGGGCGGTAAACGGCCGTTCCCAGGGCAGGTCAGCGGCGGCGGCCAGCAGTTCCGGCTCAGCCGGCGGCACTGTTTCTTGGTGCAAGACGAAGCCGAAGTCATCGGCCATCTGCCACAGCAGCGGCGCGTAGAGCAGCGGCACGCCCAACCACAGTTGGGCCACCGCTCCCGGCTGGTAGCGCAAGGCCACTCGCCCACCGGCCACCGGCCCCGACAGCAGCCGCGCGCTCCGCCCCACCCCAGATGCCTCCCGATAGCGCACCCGAAACCAGGCGACGGCCGTTTCCCATCGTTGTTGTTCTCGTTTGGCCCAATGTTGTTGCAATCGTTTCATTTGTCCTTCCTTTGTCGGGCAGGCCGTCGGCCTATGGCGCAGACGGCCATCCAGCCGCTTACCCGGCTGGCTGCCCGGCGCTATAACTTCCCCCAGAACGGGTTGCCCGTCTCCTCTTCATCTACCGGCAGGTCGCTGGCCAGCATCTTCGCCTCTAATTCTTCAATCATCACCGTCACGATAATCCGCGACCATTCGTTATACTTCCGCGCATTGGCCAACACCTCCGCCTGTAACCGCTCGAATTCTTCTAAGACTGAACTACTCATTGTTCCTCCACCAGTTGATAGTTGATAGTTGATAGTTGATAGTTGGGAGTTGGGAGTGGATAGAGGAGTTGGGAGTGGTTGGTCACCAGTGGTCAACACTCCGCACTCCGCACTCCGTTGACAATTGACAATGAACCATTGACAATTTCTTCCTCTTCTTCTTCCACTTCACAATTCAAACTTCCCCATTCACAATTCAAACTTCATCAGCTTCCCAACAGGCACTGCCGTTCCATCGGCCGCAGCACCATCTGCACCTTCTCCGCTCGTCCCTTGTAGCGCACGACGGCGCGGCCGGCGCCCGCTTCTTTGTTGCTGCTGTAGCGGGCCAGGAACTGCACGTGGGAGGAGAGAATCTCGCCGGGATACTGCTGGGCGAAGCGCGCCGCCGCCTTCTCCGGCAGCGGGAAGGTGACGCTCCAGGCCAGGTTGTCGAGAATCATCTGCCCCGCCGCCACGTTGATGCCCGCCTGCATGGATTCGGCGCGCGCTCCTTCCACGCCGATGAACGCCTCCAGGTTCTGGTCTATCATGATGACCGCCGCCCCGTAGGTGCGCACCGTCTTGACCATGTGGGCCAGGAAACCCATCAGCCGCGATTCCCGCGCCATGTAGTGGACCTCGTCCACGAAGATGGCCCGCTTACGCGGATGCCGCCGCACCTGCAAGTTGATGCCCGCCAGCACCGCGTAGTAGAACAACGCCCGCCGCTGCTCCGGCACATGCTGGAAGTTGAACAACACCAGCCGCTCTTGCAGCGTCAGGTCCAGATTACTCGGCCCATTAAACACCGGCGCATAATCGCCGTAGACGTACAGACTCTCTATCTCCTGCGCCAGAGAAGAAGCAGCACCGCCGACGAAAGAGGAGGAGACTGGGAGACTTGGAGACGGGGAGACTGGGAGACTTGGAGAGGTCGTCTCCCGTTCTCCTTGTCTCCCGTTCTCCCAGTCTTCTTGCCTCCCGTTCTCCCGTTCTCCCCGTCTCCCGCTCTCCCAGTCTCCTTGTCTCCTTGTCTCCCGCTCTCCCCCTTCTTCCGCGACGATGTGCAGTTGGCGGCAGAAGCTCTCCAGCGTCGGGGTCAGGGTGCGGTCTACCAGGAGTTCGCTCTGCCAGTCGTAGTGGGCATAGGTCTGGCGCAGCGCTTTGCGGATGGCGGCGACTTCGGCGTTGTCGAAGCGGCGGGGTTGGTGGCCGACAGGGTCCAAGAGCAGCGCCAGCAGGGTGATAACGTGGTCGTACTGCTCGGTCTCGTTCTCGTAGACCACGTCCAGGATGTTGAGCCGCGCCTGGTCGTAGGAGATTTCGTGGTAGGAGACGTTCTCCCCACCGGCCAGCGCCGCCAACCGGCGGCAGTGGCCCTGCGGTTCCAGGAAGATGGCCTGCACGTCTTGCTCGACCAGCCGCCAGGCCAATGCCTGCGAAAACACTGTTTTGCCCAGGCCTGTGAGTCCTAGGATGATGGCATGAAACGGGTCGTTGCCTTTCCATTCCAGGAAGCTGACGTGGGGACTGTTCTCGTCGTGGGAGATGCCGACATAGATGCCGTTGGTCTCCTGTTCTCGCCCTATCCCCCACATCCCGGCGCAGACGGCCGCGCCGCTGCTCAGGACGTTGTGGTGGCCGTGCGGCAAGCCTGTCGGCCGCGCCTCCGGGCCGAACATCGCCCCGCCGCCGCCTGGTAGCCGTGCAGACTGTCCAGCTTGAAGTAGGCGCTCTGGGTGTTGCGCAGGTGGCGCAGCCGCTCGCGCAGCCGGTCTACATTTTTGTCCAATACCATGAACAGCACCTGCACGTGGTGGACCGCCTCGCTGCGCGCCAGCAGCGCCTGTACCGCTTCTTGCTTCGCTTGCTCGGCGTCGAGGTTTTCATTGCTGCGCCGCATCCCTTCCCAGAAGTTGGTCGCCCCGGACACCCGCTCCGTGTGTACCTTGCGCGCGTCCACGCAGATGATGAGCGGCCCGCTGGCCGAGGTGATGATGTCGCCTAACGGCCGCTGCCAATCCCAGGTGCGCGTCAACTGGTACGAGGCGATGACGCCGTAGCGGTAGCGGCTGTTGTCCACCTGCAACCGGCCCGTCCCCCTGTCGCGCAGCACCGGGACCATGTGGTCTATCGCCTCGGCGTACTCGCCGCTGATGGGCAGCTGCGGGTAGCCCGGTTCGGCGCGCACCAACCAGTGGGTCAGGTCGGCCGGTGACAGGACGTTGGCGTAATCTATCAGGTAGTGGCGGCATTTGAGGAAGTCGGCCTGGGCTATCTCTTCCAGCAGCCGCACCTCTTCCAGCAGCCCGCGCCGCGCTCGCTCGTCGCTGCGGCTCATCGCCAGCCGCCGTCGGCTGCGGAGCAGGTTGTCTAGCCGTGTTGGCAGGACCATCGTCAACTGTCGGTAGTCGCCCAGCGGCCCGGCAAACAGCCCGGTCAGCGCCCCGATAATGCCCGCCTGCTCGGTAGGCTCGATTTGACTAAAGTTGGGTAGTGATAGTTGATATATTTTCATTTGGATTTCGGATTTCGGATTTTGGATTGCGGAATGCGGATTGCGGATTGCGGAACCTGTCCTGAGCTTGCCGAAGGATTGCGGAAGGATTGCGGAAGGTGGATGCCGGAGCCTGTCTTGTTGCAGAATTGCCCGCTGCCAAGCAACGGCCGTTCTTCACTCCGCAATCCGCAATCCGCAATCATCATTCCTTTTGCCATTGGGACTCGATATTAACGACGCGCGGGTGGGCGATGGTCTGGCGCGCCCGGACCTGGGCGTAGACCAGCAGGCGCATCCAGACCATCTCCCCGCGCAAGTCGTGGCCGGCGGCGTAGGCCAGGACCATCAGCAGCGGCGCCATCCACCACGGCAGATTCAGCATCCCGATGCCCACCACCAGGCTGACGATGACGAACATGAATTGGGTCATCGTCAACCGGGGCAGGATGAGCGCTTTATTTTGCCGCACGAACTCGGTGTGAAAGTGGGTGTACATTCCTCTGGCCTACGCCCTTCGCCTTACAGCCCGCAGAGGGTGAACAGGTCGGGGATGCCGAAGCCTGTCAGGATTTGCACCCCGATTTCCGTCGAGAAGGCCAACAGGATGAGGCCAAGGAACACCGTCCCGGCTATCGCCCCTATCTGCGCCCCCTGGGTGGGGAGATGATGGCCGCCGCCTGTTTCTTGAAACCCAGGATGGCCACTGCCAGGATGAGCAGCGCCCCGCCCATCAGTTGGGCGGTGTACAGCCCACGGTCGTAGGTGTCACAGATGGCTGGTGGTGGCGCTTCGCCTTCGGCGCAGCCCGCCAGGACCACGACCATCAGGAGCAGCATCGGGATGACGCGCCGCAGAAGGCGGCTGGTGGCTGGTGGCTGATAGTCGGTTGCCGACAACCGTTGGTCGGTTGCCGACAACCGTTGGTCGGTTGCCGACAACCGTTGGTCGGTTTGTTTTGGTTGATGCAATGCATTCTCGTGCATGATGTTTTTTCTTCTTTCCTCCATTCTTGATAATGAGTTGACAGTTGACAGTTGACAGTTGATAGTTGGTAGTTGGTAGTTGGTAGTTGACAATTGACAATTGATATTCGTTCGTTTGTTGGACGGGGAGAGGATGGGGGATTGTGGTTTGCTGAACATCCTGCAAGAATCCGCATCCGCAATCCGCAATCCGCAAATCCGCATTCCGCAATCCGCAATCCGCAATCCGCAATCCCCTCATCCTCCTCCTTCGCCTCTGGCTCCCCAGAGCCATCGGCCAATTTGCACCACCAGGGGCGTCTCCGGTCCGGGATGGGGAAAGCTCAGGCTCGCCTGAGCCGTCTCCCCCGCTTCGAGCAGTCGCTCACTGGCAAACCCGCTCATTAACCCACTTCCTAACCCGCTTCCATAGGCATCACCTCCTTCACTTGGTATCTGGATGTACTCACCCGGCAGCAGCACCGCGCCGGGACCGGGGTTGTAGACGCTCACGGCCACCGTCACCTCACCGCGCGCGGCGTCCCAGGTGGCGGTTGGCTCGCCGGCTTCTAACTGCTCCAGCAGGTTGGGCGCTTCGCCCAGGCGGATAAAGGCGCTCTCGCCGCCGGGCAGCTCCCGGTAGACGGCCGTCACCCCCTCCCCACCGCTGTTGGCCGGCAGAACAAAACGCAGCTGCCAGGTCGCCTCAGCCGGCAGGGGCACGGCCGTCGTCTGGTGGCTCTGTCCGTGCAGCGACAACAAGCCGGCTCCCTGCCCTGCGCCCGTTATCTCCACCAGCAGTTCGCCGCTGCGGCTGTCGCTGTAAACCACGTCGGTTATCTGCAAGTCACCACCGGCAAAAAACGGCTCCCCCATTTCCCGGTAAACGGCCGTCTGCGCATCTTCGCCCGTCAAGTCATAGGCCGCCTGGACGATGGGCACAGCCTCGGCGGAGCTGGCCGGCAGGGCGAACAGAGTCATGCCCACCCGGTTCTGCGACAGCAGTCCCGCCGCTTCATGGTTGGCCTTTGTCTCCGTCTGCGTCACCACGAAGGCGAGGGCGTAGCCGGTGTCGCTCGTCAGCCGCAGCCGGTCGCCCGGCAGCAGGTCGGCGACCACCTTCTCCGGCAGCCCAATGGCATAATTCAGCACCGTGCCAAACACCCAGACGGCCACCGGATTGTCCGAGGCCATCACCGCCGCGTTGTAGGGCAGCTCTCCCCGGTTGCTCACCCGCGCCGGGTCTATCGGCAGGGCGATGACCTTCTTCCGTCGCCTGGTAGCGGATTTCCAACGCGCTCGGCCGGCCCAGCGTCAGACTACCGCCCAACCCGCCTATCGTCTGCAAGGCGTCATCGGCTCCAGTCGGCAGCGCTGGCGTCGGGCTGGGCAGCGGTTCGGCCGTCGCCCCACTCTCTTCGACCAGCGCCAATGTCGCGCCTTCGAGGGTCTCGACAGCCTGGGCTACCCGCCCCGGTCTGTTGTAGACGGCCAGAAAGCCAAACAGCGCCACAACCGCCACAAAAACAGCTAACTTGGTGTAGGTCCGCCGCCGCTCTTGCTGCTGCTCCGGCGACCCTTCTTTCACATCCTGGACCATCGGGGCCAGCCCTTTGTCGTAAACCTGCCCCAGGTTCACCGGCGTGGTACTCGGCCTTCCATCCGGCTGGATGTAATCCCCTTGCTCGAACTCGCTCAACCGCTGCCGCAAATACGCCAGCATCTCGTTCTCCGCCGTATCTTTCTCCGCCTCGCGCATCTCCCGGTTCAGCGCCTCTCGCACCTTCTCCTGATACTCCGGCAGAATCCGGCTCAGTTGTTCATCTGCTTTCTTCTTCCTCGTCATCGTCGTCTCCCATGTGGATTGCGGAGTGTGGAGTGCGGATTGCGGAACCCTTTCCCGCTATCTCGGTCTCCTACTCTTGCTTTCGCGCTCGCGCTCGCTCTTCCTCTTCCTCTAGCTCTCGCTCTCGCTCTAGCTCTTCCTCTAGCTCTCGCTCTCGCTCTGGCTAACGGGCAAAAACACCGGCAGCCGCACGGCCGGCAGGCCCAGACTAATCGGCTCATTGACCATGCCGGGGCGCACGCGGGCCGACCAGGCGGAGACGAAGGGCGTCGCCACCCGCTCGAAAGGGGCGTTGGTCAAGGTAAAGAGCGCCTCGCCTTGGAGATTGGTGAAGCTGCGAACCAACCGCTGCCCCTGGCTGTCCACCGCCAGCACGCTGACATTCGGGACGCCTTCGCCGGGGTCGGTCTGCCGGTTGTTGTTGGCGTCGTAGTAGATGAGGACCCGCGCCGTCGTCACCTGGGGCGTGGCCGCCGGCTGCGCCGGGCCTAACAGGTGCAGGGAAATGGTGGTGGTCAGGACGGCCGTTGTCGTGAGCGTCGGCGTGGTGGTCAGCGCGGCCGCAACCAATCCAGCCGTAACCGGGGCGATGGGATGGGACGCGGCTCCGGCTGTCCCACCCGCACCCATAAACGGCGGCGTTATCGTCGGCGGAGTCGTCGGGGTCGGGGTGAGCGTCGGGGACGGCGTGGGCGTCGGTGAAGATGTCACCGTGGGCGATGGCGTCATGGTCGGCGTGGGGTCGGTCAGGCCGACGTGCAGCTCGTAGCTGCCGCTGGCGATGCCGCCCGGCGATACGCGGGCGATGTACCAGCCATCGGCGGGCACTGTGAACAGCACCGCCGAACCTAAATCCGTCGCCGTGCTGTCGTCGTTTTCGGCCAGCAGCTGCGCCCCCTGCCACACCTGAAGGTACGTGTCCAGGTTGTGGGGCGAACGGGTGTGCAGGTTGACGATTTGCCCCGTCTTGAGGTACAGGGCGTAGTAGTCCACATCGCCCTGGTGCAGCGTCGCCGGGACCATGCCCCAACTGACCGGCGTCGCCGTCTCGGGTGTGTCGTTGGGTTCAAAGGCGTCGGGTTGGACGCCGCCACTGTCTGGCGTGGCGCTGGGAACGGCCGTTGGCGTTTCCGTCGCGTTTACGGTGGGCGTCAGGTAGACCACCGGCGGCGTCGGGTTGGGCGTCTGGGCCAGCAGGCCTGGCAGGAGGGCCGGCGTGGCCAAAATGAGGGCGAGAATGAACGTGAACAGGGCAATGGCCCAGGGATACCGAGTAGATTTCATCAGAGTATGTCTCCTTCTGTGGGCGGCTCCGGGGAGCGGCGTAACAAGGTAGTGGGTGGCGTGGTCGGCTGTTGCGCAGTGGGCGATACGGCCGTCGTTTGCGGTAGGGACAGCCCACCTTCCAGTCCGCTCAGGTCGCGGCTAAACGCCTGGGCCTGGGTGGGCGTATACCCCTGCCCGGTCAGGTAGGGCGCGATTGCCTGCCCGCTTTGCAGCCGGGCGGCGATGCGTTCCAGGTCTTGGGCTGTCAGTTGCAGCCGCTCGATGCCTTCCAGCACGGCGCGGACAGCGCCTGTCTGCGGGCCAAAGTGGCTGGGGTTGTCGACGGCCGTGGCCAGGTCGGCGTCGCTGCGCCCGCCCGCGGCCAGGTTATCAGCCATCGCCTTGACTAACTCCGCCTGGCTCATCTCGCGGCGTGGCTGCAGGACGGTATCGGCGACGGCCGTCAGTTGTTCCCGGTTTAGCGGGGACTCCGGCAGGGCGTCGCCGCGTTGGAACGAGGCCACAATGTCCTGGGCCGATTGTCCCGCCGCCTGCGCCGCCGCTACCTGGGCGACGACGGCGTCAATCGCCGCCTGCACCGCCGCCGCGCCGTGTTCGCTCACGGCCGTTTGCAGCGTCGCCGCCCGCTCCGCGCCCACCACGTCCACCAGCACCCGCTGCGTCTGCGTGGCCGCCGGCCCCTCCAGGTTGGCGGCCAGACTGGCCAATCCCGCCTGCCGGTTGGCTGTCAGTGGAGAAAGACGGATGTCAGGCGCGGATGGGAACGCGAAAGGAGCGGTTGGCGCGTTGGCGGTGCTGCCGGTGGGCGACGTGGCAGCGCTGCCTTCATTATTAGCAGGCGGTGTCGGGGCATTGGCTGGCGCGTTGGCTGTGCCGCCGCCAGACGGCCGTGTGGCGGTATCTCCCGCGCCATCGGTTCGCCGCGCCGGTGCATTGCCCGTTCTGCCGCTGCCCCATTCGTCATCCCGCCAGCGCCCCCGCCCTGCGGCTGACCACCCATCAGGACGACGGCCGTAACCGCCAATTTGCTCATAGGCGCTGCGCAGGGATGGCGATAATTTAGTCGTCAACCACAGACTGGAGCCGAAGCTCGACATGCTCGACCCTGCCCGCAGGTAGTCCATCAGGTCCGGTTCGTGAACCTGCGGCTCGCCGTCGCGGAAGTTGCGGCCAAGGTGCGCACTTCGTGAACGGTTTCAATCATGTTGCGGGCCGTGGGCGATTTCCCCACAGCGTAGCCGGCCATCGCCTCCAACTGCCGCACCCGGCCGTCGGCTTTCTCCGGGTCTGTGTTCAGGTAGCCGCCGCCCGCCTTGGCGTCGGCCTTCAACATGCCTGCCGCCGCCAACGCCCCGCCGCCGACCGCCAGCGCCAGACCAGCGCCGGCCCCGGTCACGGCCGCGTTGCGGCCCATGTTGACCAGGTCGGTCCCTGTCGCGCCGCCGGTCATCACGCCGCCGCCAAAGAGGTGCATCCCGGCCATCGCCAGCTTAAACGCTCCCTGGATGCGCCAGGCCAGGATGACAGTGGCGATAATCGCCGCGCCGATGTACAGCCCGATGCCCCGTTGGGCGGCAATCGCCAGCAGCCCGATGACTATCGAAGCGATGATGACGCTGAGGAAGGTCTCGATGAACAGGTTGATGAACTGCCGCAGGTAAGCGCCGATGAACGCTTCGGTGTGGACGAAGAAGGCCAGCATCATGGCGAAGGGCACGCCGGCGTAGAGCAAGAGCGCCGCGCCGGTCAGCGACAGGCGCAGGAAATGGTCGGCGATGGCTGTGGGGATGGCGATGAGGGCGAACAGCAGCCGCTCCAGCCCTTCGGCGGCCAGCCGTTTGGCAGCTTCCTGGTCGGCTTCGTCGGCCAGGTTGATGGCCGATGGGTCGCCGTAGGGGAAGTAGGCGGCGGCAAACAGCGCCGGGAACTCGGTGTTGCCCAGTTCGGCCACGTTGCCGATGGACAGGAAGTAGGCCACCAGGTCGAAGCTGCCGATGACCCCGTCGCCGGCCGGGTAGACGTCGGGCAGGGCCGCCGGCAGGCCGGTGTCGGTGCCGCCGAACTCCGTGCCGAACAGTTCGCCTTCGGCCTCGGCCAGCGCTGAGGCCTGTACCCCGGCGGTGGCCGCCTGGCGCAAGCCTTCCATCATCTCGATGACCATCACCGGGGTGCTGAAGAAAAAGAAGGTCATGAAGCCGTAGAGCAGCAGCTTCTGCGGGTCTACCACCCGTTTGGTGGGGGTGATGCTGCTCATGAGATACCAGACGCCGAGCAGGGTGAGGGCGAAGACAAACAGCGCGCCCATCGGCCCGGCCAGGGCGTTGGTCAGCAGGTCAACCAGGAAAGCGACGTTGGTCGTCAGCCAGTCGTTGACATCCTCAGCGATGATGGCCATGGAGAGCAGCGAGCGGTCGAGCGACCAGAGCAGCTGCGCCAGGACATATTGGATGAAGTAGATGGCTTCGGCCAGAGCGCGTCCGGGGTCGAGCATTAACGGCCGTCCTTTGTGTCGGTGGGTGTCGCCGGGGCGTCTTTGCACCCGGCGCGCCAGTTGGTGAAACGCTGCGTCAGGTAGCCGAACCCCGCGCCGCCGGCAGCGGCCAGGAGCAAGATGAAGACCGGCGACAGGCGCGCAGGTTGGGTATCGGAGGGGGATGGCGTGGCAATGGGCGATACGGCAGGCACGGCCGTGGTCGTAGACACAGTTGTGGGCTGTGTGGTTGTGATTGGCGCGGCGGCAGCGAAAACGGCCGTCGTCACCGGCACAATCGGCGGAATCTGTTCGTCGGCATGGTCGTCGACGTGGCCGTGGGCTTCTTCGGCTGTTGGTATCTTGGGCACGGGCAGCGGCGAATCTGGAGCCATGTCGAAGTAGACCCGGTCGTCGCTGTGGAAGGTGAAGTGGTAGGTAAGGGTAAGCGGTACAGGTATGGGCGCACCGCCATTGGGCGTCTCGCCGTTGGGCGTCTCGCCATTGGGCGCCGCGCCCACCATTACCCCCAGGCCATGCAGCCCGCTCTCGCCCAGAATGGCGGCAGAAATGTCGTCCAACGGACGGGTGAAGAGGAACTGGTACAGCCCCGGCGTCACCGGCCAGGCGCATCGGCCCTCGGCGTCGGTGGTGCAGGCAACGGCCGTTTCCTCCGGCAGCCGCGACAGCTTCACCACTTCACCGGCCAGCGCACGGCCGTTGCTGTCGCGCAGTCGGATGGTGAGCTGCACTGTTGTTTCGCCCTGGGCAACGGCCGTAGACATCGGCGCAGCCAACAATACAAACCAAACCACCGCGCCACAAAACACGCCCAACCACCCCACTCGTTTCACCCATTCACCCTGTTTCATCATCATGTCGTCCTATTCAGCCTGTTACAGAATCACAGATTACGCAGATTTCGCAGATTCTCGCCCTCTTCCCGTTGGCCCCTTCGACAAGCTCAGAGCCAGCCCTGAGTACACCGAAGGGGCAAGCAATTAACAATTGACAATTTCTTCTCCACTTCACAATTCACAATTCACAATTCAAACTTCACCATTCAATAGGGTTCATGCTCTTTCCAGCGCGGCAGCCCATTGCGCGTTTTGGCCGTCCGGCTCACATACGGTGAACGACGCGGACGGAAAATAATCACCAGGAGCACCACCACGGAAAGGATGAGCAGCAGCAGCAATACCTCCATCTACGCCTCCTCTTCCTGGGGCTTGTCGTTTAAGAAGCGCACCTGGTCGGCGCGCACTTCGTAGTTCGCGCCCATCGTGCCGTCGCTGCGCTTGTACAAGCGCGGTCCGCCGCTGGCCGGGTCCGGCGTCAGCCGTCCGGCCACCAACACCTTGCTGCCGCGCTGGAGGTACTGGTGGCACGCCTCCGCCTGCGCTCCCGTCACCTGCACGCGAAACCATGTGGTTTCGCTGGTCAACTCGCCCGTCTCCCCGGAACGCCACTTGCGCTCCGTCGCCAGACTAAAATTCGTGACGGCCGTGCCATCCGGCATAGTCCGCATCTCCGGCTCCCGCCCTAATCGGCCGACTAATGTCAGTTGTTGATACATGGTTCCTTCCTTGTAGCTAGAGCGAGAGCTAGAGCGAGAGCTAGAGCGAGAGCTAGAGCTAGAGTGGTCGCTCTTTTTGAACAATTGACCATTTCTTCTTCACTCCGCATTCCGCAATCCGCATTCCGCAATCACTCCGCCCACCCCGCCGGGTCCACCAGATTGCCGTGTTGGTACATCGTCCAGTGCAGGTGGCTGCCGGTGGAGCAGCCGGTGCTGCCCATCTCGGCGATATTCTGCCCGGCGCTGACGCCGCCGGCCGTGAGCAGGAAGCCGCGCAGGTGGCCCAGGTAGTGGAGCGTCTCGCCGTCGCCCAGGCGCTGGTAGTTGCCCAGTCCTTCGTGCGGCGCTTCCGAGCCGGGGATGTGGGCGCAGTCCGGGCCGCTGCTGTGTGGTCCGGCGTAGTGCAGCGTCCCATTGATGGGCGACCAGACCAGCGTGCCGGCCGTGTTGGCGATGTCCACGCCGTTGTGGAACCACGGCTGCTCCGGCGGACAGCCGTAGCCCGCGCCGTCGATGCCGGTGTAGTAGGCGTTGCAGCCAAAGCCGCGGGTGATGAAGCCCGTCGTCGGCCACATGCCGCCGCCGGTTCCGGGGTCGGTGGGACCGCCGGGGTCGCCATCGCCCAGGACAATGGGTGTGGGTGGTGGTGGCTGCTCGGCGTCCTGGTGGGGACCTGTCGGATCGGGGGTCAGCAGAAACCAGATGGGACGCACGGCCGTTTGCCGCCAGTTGGTCAAGAGGCCAATCTCCTGCACCTGGCCGGTCGGCGCGGTGATGCCCAACACCACCTGCCGCGTCTCCTGCGGCTGCAAGGGGGAGAGCAGTTGGCTGTCGGCCAGGGGCAGGTTGGCGGCCAGCAGCGGTTCGTTGCCCGGCTGCCAGCGGCCGGTGACCGGCTGGCTCTGGCCGTGGCTGGCGCGGATGAACAGCAGGTCGGACAGGGGCACGATGCTTTCGACGGCGCCATGGTTGGTCAGGCGGAAGGTGAAATAGTAGAAGCTGGCCTCCGGCTGACGCGGGCTGGGGGCGGTTTGCCAATCTATGAGCCGCAGTACCAGGTTGTTGGGGCCGCCGATGGTCACGTCGCTGTGCATGTAGAAGCTGCCCACCCGGTAGTGGGGCGTTGTCTGTGGGACCGGGGTGGTGAAGCCGATGATGGGCAGGCCGGGGGTCGTGGTCACCGGTGGCTGCGGCGTCTCCGTGATGTAGACCGGCGTGGTCGTCACCCAATAGGGCGTGGGGGTGGCGGCAAACATCGGCGTCACCGTCGTCCACTGCGGCGTGGTCGTGATGTAGACCGGGACCGGCGTGTCGGCGTAGACCGGCGTGGTGGTTCCCAGGAAGCGGGTCTCGGTGGGCACGGACGTGGTGGTCGCCGCCGCCCAATAGGCCACCCCGGCCAGCGTGTGGGGGTTTTCCACGGCGCTGATAAGGCCGCAGCCAAGCGAGGCGGCCGCGAGCAGGAAGAAAATAGCCGGGCGAAGAAGTGGATAATGGGTGACTCCGTTGTTGTCCATTACTGCCCTCCCGCGCCACCGCCAAACAGCAGCGGCAGGTAGGTCTGGTGGCGGATGGACAGATAGTGGGTGGCCCATTCGGTACGGCCGTCGCCCCAGGTGGTGGTGGCAGTGTTGACGGCCGTTTCCGGGATGTCGCCGGTGATTTGCACCCGGTAGTGGAAGCTGCGGCTGTCGTCGGAACCGTAGAAATGGGGCTGCCAGCGCAGGGTGGTTCCCGGCGCGGGCGGAAAGCCGCGTGATGGCGTATCGGGTCCGGCGTAGGCGTAGGTGAAGCCGCGCTGCCCGGCGCTGTCTTGCAGGCCGATGGCATACCCGGCGGCGGTAAGGGCGTCGGGTTGGGCGATGTGGTCGTAGAGGTAAAAAAGTTCGCTGCCTCTGTCTGGTGGCTCGTGGCCTTGTCGGTCCACCGTCAAGGCGATGGCGAAGCGGCTGGTCAGGTCGGGGTTGGTCGCGTGGGGGGTGTCGTGCCACTGGGCGTAGAACACCTGCCTGTCGGCCAGATAGCCGGACAGGATGGCCGCGTGCCAGCGGCCGCCGCCCGTCAGGTCCAGGTCTTGCCACAACCCGGCCAATCGCAGGCCGGGGGCAGTTGTCGTGGGCAGCCAATGGGGCGCGCCATCCGGGGATTCATCCAGAAAGAGCAGGCCGTTGGCCGACACTCGCAGTTGTTCGTAGCGACGGCCGTACAGCACCACGCTGTAGCCTTCCGCGCCCAGGTTGAAGGTGACGGCCGTGTCGTCGCAGTCGCCGCCGGCGGCGATGAAGGGTTCGCAGAGGTTGGGCAGGCCGTAGCCGCCCAGGTCCAGATAAGGCAGGCCGTCGGGCAGGCTGGTCAGGCTGTAGTCCAGTCGGCCGGGGGGAATTTCGCCGGTCCACTGGAGGCTGTGGTCGGCGGGGTTGTAGGCCAGAGCGCTGTCGGCCTCCACCAGTTCCACCTGCGGCGGCAGGACGTCGGCCAGCGTCACCGTCTCGGTCACGGGACCGCTGTTGCGCAGCGTCACCGTGTAGACCACTTCCTGCCCCGGCGCGGCGCTGGATACGGCCGTCTTACTCACCGCCGGAACCACCATCACCGGGTCCACGCGGCTATCATCCACCTCCACCGCCCAAAACCCTCGCGCCGCCAGGTCCACAACCGGCAGGCCCATTTCATCCGGCCCCGGCCCCAACCCCTGCGCCATCGCCACCACCCCACTCATTCCCACCACTAAGCCCACTACTAAACCCGCCAGCAAAACCCACAAAAACCTTTTCATCACTTCTCCTCTCTCCTCTTCTTCGTCCCTTTGTCCCTTCGTCCCTTTGTAATAATTTCCGCCTTCTCTAGCTCTCGCTCTTACTCTTCCTCTAGCTCTCGCTCTAGCTCTCGCTCTCGCTCTAGCTTCACCCCAGCCGCATACACATCCCGGCTCACATAGTCGGTCTGCAACCCACTCCAGGCCAGCAGTGCCCGCCGCGCTTGCAGCGGATGGGCCGCCAGGATGAGGTCGGCGGCCGGCGGCGTATCGGCCGCCAGGACCACGCCCGGCGGTTCGTCGCAGCTCCCCGTCGCCAGCGCGCAGCCCACCACCACCGGACGGCCGTAACGGATGAACGTCGTGCCCGGCGGTGGGTCGCCACTGGCATAGATGGCAAATACGTGGAGAGTTGGCTCGGTCCCAGCTATGCTGACAAAGGGGTAGGCGTCCGGCCCCAACGCTCCCGTGAGGCCCTGCCCCGGCAGTCGGTTTTCGCTCACGGGCACTGGCCCCGTCCAGCTCTGACCGCCATCGGCCGACCAGGCGGCGTAGGCGGTATAGCGGTCGCGGGGTGGAACGCCGCCGGCGCCGCTGTCTTCGTAGAAGGGGGTCCAGCCGTCGGGGATGCCATTGGTGAAGGTGTCCATACGGCCGTTGACCAGCGCCCCGCCGCTCAGTTCCGCCCCGTCCCAAACCGCTTCGTTGTGGGCGCGGATGGCGTCGGGCCGGGCGCGCAGGAAAAGGGTGACGCTGTTGGACACGGCCGTGCCCGACACGGCCAACGGGACGTACTGGTTGAGCGGGTTGGCCTCCGCCGACCAGAGGACGCCAGCGCCGTTGGGATTTGTGCCGCCGGCCGGGTCCAGCCCAATTTGTAATCTTAAGTTGGCCGGGTTGACGACCGTCAGGGGGTCGTCGGCGTCGCTGGACCAGGCACGGCCGTAAGCCGAGAAGGTAACGGCCGCGCCTGGCGTGACGTAAACGGTTTGCATCAGGCCGCCGTCGAAGACGGCGTCGGTGACGGCCATGCGCGCCGCGTTAAACGGGTCGTAGATACGCTCCGGGTGGACCACTGCGAAAGGCGACAAGGGGTTGACGGCCGTGTAGGTCGGCGGCACAGGCACTGGCGGCGGTGGCGGCGCGGGGATGTGGCTCACCCAGGCGGCGGCCAGCAGCAAGGTTCCGTCGGCGGCGCGGGCGCTGTGCAGGGTGACGGCCGTCATGGGCATCTCCGCCAGCGACAACTGCGCCACCGTCGTCCAGCCCGGCAGCAAGAGCGGCGTCATACCATAAGTGCGCAGGTGGAGGATGTTGCCTTCCAGGTAGCTGAGGGCAAAGCCGCGTTCGTTGGTGTTGGGCGTGGCCGGGTTGTCGTAGAAGGTCGTCAGGCGCGGTGTGTGGCCGGGGCCGATACGCGCGATGTGCCAGTACAGGTCGTGTTGGTGTTCCGCGTGCCAGATGGCCCCGTCCAGTTCATAAAAGACGTGGGCGCGGTTATTGGCGTCCAGGGTGATGCGCGGCTTGTGGCCTGGCCCCACCTGCCGCCAGAAATCGAAGTCCGCCTGCCGCGCCCCCAGGTCGGCGGCGCGGTAATGGATTTGCCCATCCTGTTCGTAGACCAGGTGCAGCCGGTTGACGGCCGAAAAGACAAGGTCGGCGTGGACGGCGGGAGCGATGCGCCGCGCCTGCAAGAAGCTGCCGCCGCGGGCCACCGAGATGGTCAGGTCGCCGGCCGTCAGCCAGGCCAGGGCCAGCACGTCGTCGCCGACGGCCGCGGCCAGCAATTGTTGGTCGGCGATGTCCAGGCTTTCGTTGCGCAGCGGCGCGGCGCTGAAGGCCAGGGAGTCGTCCAGGGGAAGCGTGTCGGCTGGCAGGCACTCTCCACCGCCGCTCTGGCCGCCCGCGGGCGGCGGCTGCATGAGGTCGGGGTCGGCGCCGAGCGCTCGGGTCGGCAGGGGGATGAGGCCGTGCGCATCGGGCTGGCAGGCTCCGGCCGGCGGCGGCGTTTCGGCGGCGCAGGCGGCCAGGAGCAGGGCCAGCAGGAGGTAAAAGGAGGTACACAATCCCGTCGTCTTCATACAGGGACGATTGTAGGCAACGACGGGAGAGCCGACAGTGTCCGATAGGGTACTTTTTTAGTATACTTTCGGGTACTTTTTTGGTGTACTATCGGGCATTTTATAGACATAACGCCAGAAGTGGCGGCAAAAGCACTCCCAACCAACCATCTGCGCCGTGCGGGCGGTTGCCACCAAAATGATGACGTAAGGCCGTGGGCTGCGTAATCCTGGCGAAAAGCACGCAGGGAAAGAGGGGGTTTTATTACCCATCTTCGCCAAATCGGTTACACTTCCCCTACCAGTTGAGCCACATGCTCACGCTTTGAAATCCGACAGTCAGTCAACATGATTCTGGTAGGAGGAAACCATCCATGCCCCACAGCCTCAGCCAGCCGGCTGCCCTTAGTTGCCCCGCCTGCGGACGCTCCTTTACCGCTGACATGTGGCTCGCTGTAGATGCCAGCGAACGACCCGACCTGCTCGACCGCATCCAGGCCGGAACCCTCCATGACCTGCTCTGCCCCCATTGCGGCTATCTCTGGCAGGCTGATGCGCCCCTTCTGCTGTATCGCCCTGGTGACATGCCTCCTTTGATTTTCTCTCCAGCGCAAGGGACAACAAAGGAACAGGACCGGGAACAGGCACAGGGATTACTTGGTTATCTGCACGATGTCCTGGGTAGCGCCTGGCGCGATGAATGGTTGGAAGCCATGCCCGCCATTCCGCGTGAATTTTTGCCCGCTGCCTTGAGCGATGACCCGGAAGCCGCTATGCGCCAGATGACGGCGCAGACGGAACAGGCATTGGCGCGACTGCAAGAGGAAGACCCCGACGCCTATCGGGAACTGGAAGCCGCTGCCCGCCAAATGGCTGAGCAAAACTCGCCCGCTGAACAGGCTGCGGAACAGGGTCAATTCCCCCCAGGACTTGACCCCGCGAGAGCGCAAGCCCTAGCTAATGAATTGGTAGCCTGGATGCGACAAGAGACATTGGCTGGGGCTGAAGCCTACCTTGAGGCACGCAAAGCAACCTTATTAACGGACGAAGGCGCTTTTGTTATGACGCTGCTGGTGCAGTCGAACCCTGGCAACCCCACTGTCAGCGACCACCAGCGGCGGTTGGCGCGAGCGCGGGAGGTTGGCGTACCGGCTCTGTATGCGGAAATTCGCCAACAGCGGGTTCAGGAGGCGCAAGCGGCGGAAAAGAGCCTGCCCCCGGCCGTGAGCAAGGTGTTGGCTGAACTGGCGCAAAGCGACGTGGCGATCAACAGCCAGGATGACCTGGAGCGAGCGCTGGCGGCCCGGCCGGATTTGCAGGCCAGATTAGCAGCCGCTCTGGGCGGCGGCCCGGTCGCACCACCCCAATTCGAGGCTGATTTACAACAGGCGCAGATCGGCAAACAACGCTACGTGCAGCGCGGCGACCGGCGTGGCCTGGACGAAGCGGCCGCCGCCTGGGAGCGCATCTTGCAGCACCCTGCCTTCCCGCAAACCGATAACTGGTTTCAACTGGCGGCGTTAAATAACAGCGGCGGGGTGTTTTTGCGTCGCTATTGGGCGCAAGGACAGCTTGCCGATCTGACTCGCGCTCTGGAATTGTGGCAGACTGCCGTGCAGCGCACGCCTCCCGATTCCCCCGACCTGCCGTCTCTCCTCAACAACCTGGGGAATGGCCTGCGCAACCGCTACGCCCGCACCGGCCAGTTGGCCGACCTGGAAGAGGCCATCCGTGTCTACCAGACGGCCGTGCAGCGTACCCCGCCCGATTCCCCCGAACTGCCTGTATACCTTAACAATCTGGGGAGTGGCCTCCGCGCCCGCTATGCCCGCACCGGGCAGTTGGCCGACCCGGCAGAAGCCATTCGCGCCTCCCAGACGGCCGTGCAACGTACCCCGTCCGATTCTCTCGAACTGCCTCGTAACCTCAACAATCTAGGTCTTGGCCTCCGCGACCGCTACGCCCGCACCGGCCAGTTGGCCGACCTGGCAGAAGCCATCCGCGCCTCCCAGACGGCCGTGCAGCATACCCCGCCCGATTCCCCCGAACTGCCTATGTACCTCAACAACCTGGGGAGTGGCCTCAGCGACCGCTACGCCCACACCGGCCAGTTGGCTGACCTGGAAGAAGCGATCCGGGTCTATCAGACGGCCGTGCAGCGCACCCCGCCCGATTCCCCCGACCTGCCCCGTAACCTCAACAATCTGGGGAGTGGCCTCCGCGACCGCTACGCCCACACCGGCCAGTTGACCGACCTGGAAGAAGCCATCCGCGCCTCCCAGGCGGCGGTGCAGCGCACGCCCCCCGATTCCCCAGACCTGCCGTCTCGCCTCAACAACCTGGGGAATGGCCTCCGCGACCGCTACGCCCGCACCGGTCAGTTGGCCGACCTGGAAGAAGCAATCCGCGCCTATCAGACGGCGGTGCAGCGCACGCCCCCCGATTCCCCCGCCCTGCCCCTCTCCCTCAACAACCTGGGGAATGGCCTCCGCGACCGCTACGCCCGCACCGGTCAGTTGGCCGACCTGGAAGAAACCATCAGGGTCTATCAGACGGCCGTGCAGCGCACACCGCCCGATTCCCCCGACCTGCCTGTATACCTCAACAACCTGGGGAATGGCCTGTATACCCGCTACGCCCGCACCGGCCAGTTGGCC
This sequence comes from Candidatus Leptovillus gracilis, assembly GCA_016716065.1. Lineage (NCBI taxonomy): Bacteria > Bacillati > Chloroflexota > Ardenticatenia > Promineifilales (SeqCode) > Promineifilaceae (SeqCode) > Candidatus Leptovillus > Candidatus Leptovillus gracilis. The sequence continues at coordinate 284,199 of JADJXA010000025.1, forward strand.
GACCTGGCAGAAGCCATCCGCGCCTACCAGACGGCCGTGCAGCGCACCCCGCCCGATTCCCCAGACCTGCCATCTCTCTTCAACAATCTGGGGGGTGGCCTCCGCGCCCGTTACGCCCGCACCGGCCAGTTAGCCGACCTGGAAGAAGCCATTCGCGCCTCTCAGACGGCCGTACAACGCACGACCCCCGATTCCCCAGACCTGCCCCGTAACCTCAACAACCTGGGGAATGGCCTCCGCGACCGCTATGCCCGCACCGGCCAGTTGGCCGACCTGGAAGAAGCGATCCGGGTCTATCAGACGGCCGTGCAGCGCACACCGCCCGATTCCCCCGACCTGCCGTCTCTCCTCACCAGCCTGGGGAATGGCCTCCGCGACCGCTGCGACCGCACCGGCCAGTTAACCGACCTGGAAGAAGCGATCCGGGTCTATCAGACGGCGGTGCAGCGCACGCCGCCCGATTCCCCCGGCCTACCCCGTAACCTCAACAACCTGGGGAATGGCCTCCGCGACCGCTACGCCCGCACCGGCCAGTTGGCTGACCTGGAAGAAGCGATGCGGATTTACGAACAGGCATGTCTGTTGGGTCGGGAGCGGCAACCGGAAGCTGTCATCGTAGCTGCACGTAGTTGGGGACAGTGGGCATTGGCGCGACAGACATGGGATGAAGCCGTTCGGGCCTACCAATATGGCCTGGCAGCGCTAGAACAACTCTATCAGACCCAGCTCTTGCAGCACGAGCAGCAAAGCTGGCAGCGCGAAGGGCAAGGATTGTACGCTCGAACCGCCTACGCCCTGGCCCGCGTTGGCGATTTGTTCGCCGCCGCCATTGCTCTGGAGCAGGGGCAGGCGCGTGGCCTCAACGACCGGCTGGCCCGCGACGAAGCCAACCTGTTACAGGTGCAGCAGCAAGCGCCCGCCCTGTTCCAGCAGTATCAGGCGTCCGCTGCCCGCCTGCGGCAACTTGAAGCCGCCGAACGGCAAGAGCGCCTGACCAGCCCCGGTGCGGCTACGCCACCGGATTGGGCCACCCAGTCTGGCTGGGTCATCCACCGCCAACAGGTGCAGCAGGCCCGAACCGACCTGCAAACAGCCATCGCCGCCATTCGCCAGCTTGACGGCTATGAGCATTTCCTGCTGCCGCCTCGTTTCGAGGAAGTGGCAACGGCCATGCAACCCGGACACCCGCTCGCCTATGTCGTCACTACCCCGGCAGGCAGTCTGGCCCTCCTCTTGCATCGCCCCGCGCCCACCGCCGAAGTCCTCATCGAACCACTTTGGGCCGATGCCTTCACCACAGATAACCTCGATGCCTTCCTGTTCAAAGAGGAAAACGGCCGGGAAGTCGGCTATCTATCCGGCCAATTCTCTGGTGGTACGATACTGCGCCGGGCGCTGGCGGACGGCCTGCCTCACCTAGGCGCGAAACTGCTCTCTCCCCTGACCCACCGCCTGCACGCCCTCGGCCTCCAGCGCGTCACCCTCATCCCCGGCGGGCGGCTTAACCTGCTGCCCCTCCACGCGGCAACGCTCGCACACAACGACGACCAACCAACCAGCCCCCTTACCAACCAGCCCCCCACCTTCGGCGAGACCTTCACCATCAGCTACGCCCCCTCCGCCCGCACCCTGACCGCCAGCCGCCGCCGTCTGGAAAACCAGGCCGACCAGTCCGCCACCCTGCTGGTCGTCGGCAACCCACTGCCCTTGCCCGGTGAGATGAATGTCCGCCCCCTGCGCTACGCCCGGCCCGAAGCGGAAGAAATCGCCCTGCGTTTCGGCGGCACGCCCCATCTCTACTGCGAAACGGCCGCTACCCACGCTGCCATCACCGCCGCCATACCCGGCACAAGCTACCTGCACTTCTCCTGCCACGGCACGTTTGACCCGGAACAGCCCTTGCAGTCCGGCCTCATCCTCAGCGGCGGTGAACGGCTCACCCTGCGCCAGGTCTTGGATAACCTGCCCCTGAATGCCGCCCGCCTGGTGACGCTTTCCGCCTGCCAGACGGCGATCAGCGACTACAACGACCTGCCCGACGAGGTTATCGGCCTGCCCGCAGGCTTTCTCCAGGCCGGGGCCGCTGGCGTCCTGGGCAGCCTGTGGCCGGTGGACGACCTCTCCACGGCTCTGTTCATGGACCACTTCTACCTGCTCCACCGGGGTAATGGCACAGACGGCCTCGAACCGGCCGCCGCCCTGCAAGCCACCCAACGCTGGCTGCGTTGCCTCACCGTCGCCGAATTGAGTGATCTGTTTGCCGACTATCGTGCTGCCGCACCGGATGTCCCGATCGGCCGCATGGCCTATGCGCTAGCTCAAGAGAAGTACGTCAATTTCACTCTGGCTGAAAACCAGGATATGACACCCTATGCCGACCCCTATTATTGGGCCGCTTTTGCTTTCTATGGGATGTAACCCACCCGTTTTTTATCGCCTACAGGAGAGAAAACATGTTCAACAAACCTGCCCCCGACCCGCAACCCTACGCCCCAACAGGCACGACAACGCCCATTTATTTACCCCGTGGCGCCAATGCGCTGCTGGTGAAGCCCGGCGAAAGTTACTTTGTCATCAAAGTCCACAGCGCTCAGGCCGCCTTCTATGGCAGCATTTGGGAGCGGGTCAACCAGCTTCTCATCACCACGCAAGTTTCCCTCAACCATAGGCTGTTGGGAGACAAGCCGTTGAAAGCGATCCAGCGTTCTCGTGCCGTCCGGCGCAGGCAAGCCGAGAAGTTGGGTCTTAGTCCCAATCTGATTAACCTGGTTCCGGCGTCTATGACCCACGTCTCTGTTTCCATCGAGTTCCTTTTAGACAAGGAAAACCGGCTGGTGGACCTGGCGGGACTGATCAACAGTGATTCGTTTCTGACGGCCGTTTCCCTGGCTCCCGGCGCAGCGTTGGTGGCGCAAACGATTGGTGGTCTGTCGGAGAAAATCATCCAGACCTTCCTGGAACCGGCTGAACAGCAGCCCATCTTGCAGTTCAACGGCGACTTCAACATCTCAGGCAATGATCTACAAGATGGTTATTATGCCATCCTGGGCACACGAGACGCCGACAACCCCTTGCCATCTCCCCTGCCGGCGCTGAGTATCGTTAATGGCGAGCTGCTGGGTGACGGGCAGCCGCTCTCTCAGCTTTCCTATGTCATCCTGGATGTACGTGTGGCGCCTGCTCGCACACGTGGCCTGAATGATGGCGCTGTCTGGGCGGAGAAGCTGCGCCTGGCGGAAGGGACAGCGCAGCGGCTGGCCGCCGATCCCTTTGCGGAAACGGAAGAGAAGCGGCAGGCATGGCAGGAGTGCAAGGCGTTGATTAAAGAGGCGCAGTTGCTCCTGGCGTCTGATCCGAATTATCTGGCTCAAGAAGCCGATAACATCATCAAGGATTCGTACCAGCGCTGTTACAAAGAGATATTTGAGGCGGGCGAACGGGTCATCATGCGCGGCGAGAAGGGGTTGGAGTCGCTGGACGCGACGGCCGTAACCGCCGACCGGCAATTCCTGGGCATAGATCCCGGCGAAGACCTGAACGAAACACTGGGGAAGTATGCGGAGCAGGTGGCTGAATCACGGCGGATTTTGCGGGAGGCGGGGATTGGGTAGGCTACGGCGTCTCACCCGGAGATAGGCAAAAAAGAGTCGCTTTTGCCGCAATTTTTAGGTTATGGCGGATCCATCAGGTGCGTGGTACCTGTCATCACATGCTGCATGAATTCTAAGGTTTCATCCAGCAACTTCGCGTCTGCTCTCTGACCGATTTTGACGCCAAAGCGCACGCCTTCTCGGTCCTGCCAGGCCTGAGTGATCAGCTTTATCCATTGGGGATCCACAGAATTTCTGGCCCATTCAACCCCAGCTTTTTTGGAGTGGATTGCACCGGTATGGAGTGTGTGCATCATGCGGCAATGCGTTAAAACCGCAAACGACTGACCAAATTGAGAGTTCCAAAAGTTCAGCGGATGATTGATTGACATGGCGAAGGCCTGCATATTGTGGACCAACGATATTTTCATTTCGCTCAATAGTTCATCTACAGGCACTGGTGGTATCAGTGTGTGAGCCTCTTGACCTGTCAAAGTAATCCCGCCCTCTCGCAATATCCAGCGGACATGCCAGTTGTTATCGTGTACGGATTGTTCAAACGTGGTACTACCATTATCAAAGTAATACAGTTTCTTTTCCCCGACGCCATCCAAATCATTGAGAGTACCGACACTTATGTATGACCCTTCTAAATGCCTGGCAGGATAACAATCAATCGCATAAACTTTTCTCTGAATAGCTTGCAGATGGCTTGCGTTTTCTGCGGATAGTTCAGTATTAAGCACGACCAAGAAATCCACATCGCTATCTAAATCAAAATCACCCAAAGCCAGCGAACCAACCAGGTAGATGCCCACCAGATTTCCAGCTAGTTCAGCCTGCACGTCCGTCACAAAAATATGGAGTACTTCCCGGAGTTCCTGATAAGGATGATTGGGAACCCGGGTATCATCAACAAATTTCTTTGGCGTCATCATTTTGGGGTTAGGGGTGATGCAGACTGATACCTTCGGCCTCAGCCGCAGCCACCGATACAAGTTCAATACTGTCGCCTCTTCAGCCCGATAAACTGTTCTTGCTAGAGGAGATTCAGGTAGAAGGGGTAAAACAAACATTGCTGTCACCAGCCGCCACATTTTCAGCTATCGGGCAGCGGATTTTGGCTCGTTGCCATTCGATGGAACGCTCCTTCCAGGGGAACTCATGGAAAACGTCGGGGCTGACCTCTAATTGACGAGCCAGAAATTGCGCCACAGCCGATGGTATTTCCTGCTTCCGCTGGGGAAACCGGCCCGCACATTGAAACCACTTGAGCAGCAACGTCCGCCCTAACTGGTTGTTGACCCCGATGGCTCGTTTGGCCATTTCCCGTTCCCCTGGTGTCAGTGTCCAGTGATCTATCAATTCATCAATCTTCCAATTTCGTTTCATCTCACAACTCCTGGTTTGAATGGTTTACCTGGGAAATCCCCAGATTCGTGAGATGAGTATAGGGTTTGCCCTTCCTATCACAAGTCAATTACCAAAATGTGGCGGCTGGTGACAGCAATGTTTGTTTTAAGCCTACCAGGATCGGTCGCGTTCACCTGACCAGGTGTTTTTACGCCTCATGCGCCCAACCGTACAAATCACCATCCACCTGCGCTAAATCCAGCAGCTTCAGGCCGATGGGGCGCCAATTGGCCGTCGCCGACGCTGCCCATTCGCCACCGTCAGCGGCAAAGGCGCGCGCCGCCTCGCTCCAGCCCAGCCGCGAAAACCCCAGGTATAACACCCGCCACTGACCCGCTGCCGGGACAAACTGTCCGGTCTTGCTGATCAGGTTCGTCAATACCTCCCGCCCCGCCGCTTTGCTTTGCCATTTGCATTCTCCCAGCACCAGTATCTTTTCCATCGTGTTCACCCCCACCACGTCCACCTGCGCCTGGCTCGTCCATGCGCTGCCCACCTGGTCCACCAACGCCGCCCCTAAAGCCCCGCGCGCGCTGGCCCGCAGCGTCCACTCGCGACACAACTCTTCCCACGTATGGGTGGCGATGAAATCCAGGAGATGCCGCTTGATCTCCGCCAACGCCAGATCCCCCTCCCCCAACGCCAACTGCGCCTGCCGCGTCGCCAGAAACCGGTAATAGAAGCGCAGATAGGGGTCCACGATGTGATACCGGCCGAGCCGGGAGCTTTCACCGGCCGTCACCGGCACGCGCCGTTCGATAAAACCGGCGTCACGCAGGACGCTGAGATACTTGGAGACGTGGCCTTGCGCCAACCCTGTGCGCGCGCCAATCTCTTTTTGCGTGCGGTCGCCGCGGGCAATCGCCCGCAGAATACTGACGTAATTGTGCGGCTCCTGGATGAAATCTTGCAGCAGCAGGCGCGGCTCGGCCTGCATCAAGTTATCGGGGGTCAACAATTGCTGCCGTATGTTCTCCGAGATGCTCTGTTCCGGGTTGATCCGCTCCCAATAGGCCGGGATGCCGCCCAACATGGCGTAAATCGCTACCCGCTCATCGGCCTGGTAGGCGGGGAAGAAATCCTGGGTATAGCCAAAGGGGATGGGTTGCAAGTGCAGCTGCCGGGTGGCACGGCCGTATAACGGCGCTTGATAGGACAGCATATGGCGCTGCATCATGCCCAGGTGGGAGCCGCATAAGGTCAGGAATAGGTTGCTCTGCTTGAGAACATGGTCCCACATGTTTTGCAGCACGCCGGCGGCCGCGGGGTCAATTTCCAACACATAGGTGAACTCATCCACAAACAGCGCCAGTCGTTCGGTTTGGGCCAGATTGGCTACTTGCTGCCATGCCTGCTGCCAGGTGGTGTAGGTAAAATCCGGCGGCGCCGGGGCCTGGGGATTGGCGAAGTTGTAGATGGTCTGGGAGAAGGAGCGTAGTTGGTCCAGACTGGAGGATGGCTCAGCCACCCAATAGAGCGCCCGCTGCTGTCTTTGCTGCACCCATTGGGTGATCAGGCGGGTTTTGCCCACACGGCGACGGCCGTAGAGAATGAGCAGGGTGGCGTCCGGCGCGGCCCACAGAGCGTCGAGCAGGTGGAGTTCGCGCAAGCGACCTTTGAAGGTTTTGAACAAAGACATATCTATACGCCTATATTAGTATACTTGTAGCGTATATTACCTTGATTTAAGGGAAAGTACAAGCAGCCGGGTTCTGTATTCGCAGGCGACGGCAGGGAGGGCAACAGTACCGCTCCTCCCAAAAACCTCGCACCAGATTCTAACGCACTGCCTGCCCCGGAAACCTGACCACATGCTTTTCATGTGGCCATGCTTTTCCTGTGGCCTTGCATCGCTTTATTGCTCCGAAACCTGGAAGGGTCCGATGCTTCAAGGGCAAAAGCGAGCAGCATGTGCCTGTTGCATCGCCGATTTTCGACCTGGTTTAATTTCGCCAACAGCAGCATGAAAGGGGAACTTTGTAACGGTCGTTGGTACCAACGGCCGTACCGCCAAATCAGGTCGCAGGTTCCCGCTAAAACAAAACCGCCCCGTCGAAACGGAGCGGTTTTGTTTTGTCTTCAGACCAGGAGGGCGGCCTGAAGACCGTAGGGCGGGCAATACGTATACGAGAAAGGAGGGTGTATTTACCCTGAGTCCAGCGGAGCGTTCCAGTCGCGTTTCTCTCGTGCCAGTTTTTGGGGGGGAGGAATTTCTCTCTCGTATATAACCCCACTGAACCTGCCCATAGTATACAAAACTTTGCGCCAGATTTCATCCACCGTATCGCCAATTAGTCGGCCAATTTGCCGTCAAGGGCTGTTTACCTCTGTCTGAGGTCGCCTGCGGGCCAATCAGTCAGCCAACCTGCTGGTTGCGCCAGTGTCTGGTGGTACGTCACGGTTGTATCCTATCCAGATGTTTGCCCTGAGCGCATAATGGGGGAAAATTATGTCTATGCCCATCACTTATGAAGAGATTTCCACGGCCGCCAACGACATCGCCGCCCAACTCCAGGAGACCCATCCCCCGGCCATCCTGCAAATCCGGCGCATTGTAGAGCAGATCGGCGTCGAAGCAGCTTACGAATTCCTGCAGAAGGCGCTGGAAGTAGAAGCCAGAGGAGGGATGCTCACGTACGACGAGAAGCAACGCCGCACGCCTGGCGGAACCTTCTTCTACATCGTGCGCGGACAGGTAACACCGGAGATCCGGCGTATTCTCTGGCCCTGGAACCGCAAGAAGAGGAACGTTAAATCTGAGTCGAAGCCAGAGCCGCCAACGGATCGTCCTGAACGTAAACCAACTGCCCGACCCGTGCGCAAGGCGATATCCCAGCCGCCCATCTTGCCCTGGGATGAGCGAGAAACGCTTGTTTCGCCAGCGCTGACTGAAAAAGGAACTGCATCTACAGTGAAAATCACCCTCGTTGGTCGCCCTGGTAAAGTTATTGAACGACCCGATGCTGTCATTCTGACGATGACTGCGCCCAAGCCCCCTGCCCTACCCAAAGGTTTGCCGATATTGCCGGAAACGGCAGTGACCGTCTATCTGGTCTATGTTGCCCGCAAACAGTGGGACAAGGTGGCAGCGGCTATCCAGAACCCGGAAGATAAGCTGGTTATCGAGGGCTACCCTTTCCTGGACGCCAAACTGAATGTCATCGGCGTGCTAACGCAGAATGTCAACACGGTCATGCTGCAACGCGCTGCCCGTATCAGGGAATAGTCAACCCCTGCCCTGTCCCGTCCCCGGCCATACCGCCTGCTCCTTTATTGGGTTTCCTCCGCCGCTGCCAGCTGCCTGCCGCAGTATTCCCCCTTGTAGGTTCCCTCCCCTCCCTCCCGCTGCGCCGCACCCGACGGCTTCGCATAACCACCAAGCACCTCGCCCCCCAGATATAGGGACAAAAAGCGAAGACTGAGAATTTATCCCTATAATGAGCGCAGCTTTTTTCCGCCTAAATAAACAAAAAAGTGTTTCAACTTCCCTGTACCGGTCGCCAGAGGATGAAACGGCCGTTTTTCGTCTTGTGCTGCCGCCAATAACGCACGTCGCCCACCCGTGGTCCGCGCGCTTGCCCGGCGGAACGGCCGTTGGGGTAATATCGCTTCTCTGGCTGTTGCACCTCTCCCTCCGTCTCAATGTTCCCCGGCATCCCTTTCATAACCAGGTCTTCGAGTTGGCGGTTGATGCGCTTCTGCCGGCCCTTAGGCCGCTGCTGGTGCTGTCCCCCATAACTGTTGGGTAGCTGCCAGGCCAGATAGCTCTTACCTTGCTTGCCTTGTTCGCCGCGATAATCTCTTAACTCAAACAATGCCTGCCCTTGATGCCAGGCCCGTTCCTCCTTGTTCATCTCACTGGCCGTTTCGCCTATGGCGAAGTTGGCCTGCGGACGCAACCTCAGCCGCGCTTCATAGGCCCGTTGACTCGACCGCCCTACTCCACTAAGGCCGGCCAATGTGTCGCGAGCGATGGGCACCGCCTGTCCTTCAGGTGATCTCCCCTTTGTCGCGCCGCTTCCTGCTCGCACGCGGCCGCTATGGAAGGCCGCGTACAGATGGGCGCGGAAGGCGCCAATGCCTTCCAGCAAAGCGTTTACCGGCAAGGCCACCGGTCGGCCACTCAAGCGTGCGACGCCCAACACATGGGCGACTCGCGCCGTCGAATGCAGCCAGATGTGTGTTTTATCCCGTGTCCAAAACAGCCCCTCCCCATCTCGCAGCAGATTGCGCATTTGCCGTTTGCCACAGAGATATAGCTCTGAGTTTCTGTTGGTGAGTTGTTGTCGGATAATGTCTACGCGAAATACACCCCGGCCTTCAGGGTCGAGATGATGCAGCATAAGCCAGAGCCGTCCCGGCGCGCTCATCTCATGGCGCAGCATAGCCAGGCCGATGTCCGGATATAGTTTGACAGATGGGCAACACGGAAGTCTTTCCGGCGGTAGGCCACCAGACGCGGCCTGGGGAGCGAAACGCGCACCAGGCGACACATCGTCCCCGGCTGGCGGTTGAGGCATCACGGGCATAACAGCCCGGCGGAGAACGGCCGCCAGAGGCTCGCTCCCCCACCCCAGATGAGCCGGCAGGCTGGCGATGATCTGAGGCAAAGCGGCCGTTTCCGGGCATGGAACGGCCGCGGAGAAACCGCGCTCCCCATCGGCCGGAGACGCAGCAGCCAGGCGCACCACAGGCTCAGGGTTCGCCTGTGGTCGGGCCAGAGCAGACTGCTCTGCGAGCGCGCAAGCTGCCGGGCGCTGCGCCTGAGTTTGTGTCCGCAGCTGATACAGCCGACGATTGGCCGCCAGCAGTTCTGGCGACGCCGCGGTCATACAGTCGTCCATGCGGCAGTCACGGGCCAACCGATGCGGTCAATGGTTGTACACGCATGTGACAACTATTGACACAGGGATCGGCCTGTGCTATTCTCCTAAATGAAATTGTCCGCATAGGAGATACAGACATATCTCCCCCCTCCCCAATGAAGGGGCTTCATAATCAGGTCAGGATGTTGACGCATCCAAAACCTTCAAAGTATGCGGTTAAGACAACAACTAAACTCTATGCAGAAGAAGCCAGTATTGCCGCACTGGCTTTTTTGCATTTTTGGCAGACCAGGCTGCCAACCAGTACCAACCAAAAGATGTAGATTTTGATTAGCACTGGTCCACAGCTAAGCCTCATCATTGAACCCCTGTCTTGTAAACGATATCCTCATGCCATACGCCTTTCTCTGGGCAGCTACCTGTCTGGGCAGACCGCCTGCCTTGGGCCTGCCTGTGCCTGAGCCAAGTTGTCTCCGGGCAAACCACCTTTGACTTTTTACTCCGTCTGTGCTAACTTAATAAGCGCAAGGGGCAAAAAGAACCCCTCCCTAATAAAAGGGTTTCGCACTGAAGGCGATGCCAACGCCCAATAGTCAGCGAAAGATGCAATTCAAAGACAGAAATCATTGAAGGCCAGGTAATGCCAATACCTGGCCTTCTTTATTTGTTAACTGGGCTGCCACACCCAGGAATAACCACATGAGCGCCATGCAAGCCAAAGCGGCCCACAGACATGTAGATGTTGAGTCCACTGACGATATAAGGAAATAAAGTGTGTAAGGTCTCGACCGCGAGGACCACCGCCATTCTCCTGTATACAATTGGCGGTGAAAGCTAGGGATACTTGACCGGTAATGGGAAATCGGTCATAATCAGCTTTACACCGTCAGCCCCATCGGTAACAACGCTCCGGCAAAAGCTCAGTTACCAGGGGCTTTTTTTTTGCTTGCTGCACAATTACAGCAAATGTTTTAAACCCTTCTGCATTATACATAATCACCCTGTTTAGGCAAAGTACCATCTTGCCCTGCCCACCCCAATTCTCTCTGTTTCGCCCTTGCCATGCCACCAGTATAAGTCGTCTGACGTTGCCCCGATACCTCGGTCTTTGACACCTGAACCGTTAGCTCATCCTGCACCACGACGACGCCAGTCTGGAGAAGCATAACCAAACATTCGCTGCGATTCTGCGCCCCGACAGCGCGATAAATCTCCTTCAAATATTTCTTTACCGCGTTTTCGCTCACATGCAGACGCTGCGCCAGGTCGCTGTTCGTAGCCGCGGGATTAGCAACCAGAACCTCTAACAGCTCCATTTGTCGCGGCGTTAGTTCGCACAACGGGTTATCGCATCGGTAGCAAAGCGCCAGGGGCATTTATTCGTACATACCTCCGAGCATGGCTTCATCTCCTGAAGCCCCGACGAATGTTTTACGCGAGGGATCGGGAGGAAGGGGGCAGCGCAGCAGCACGTGGGTCCCCCGAGGGGTGTTTTCCATTACCTGCAAGTCTCCACCCACAGAATGCGCCCGTTCGTGCATCCCCACAATCCCCATACAACGCCGCCGAATAAGATCGTTGACGGACAGACCCGCTGCGGCCGTGCCCCGGCCGTCATCCACCACTTCCAACAACAGCATTTCATCGTCCCATACCAGCGTGACAAATGCGGAGTTTGCTGCGGCGTGTTTGACAACGTTGTGCAGCGATTCGGTGATGATATGGCAGACAGGCATTATCAGGTCTACCGGTACAACGCTCGCGTCTCCCGTCACTTCGACCGTGACGGGCAGCCCATAATCTTGACGAAACTGACGTACGACAGAATTTACCGCCATCGGCAATTCCTGCTCCAGCACGGGCGGATATAAACCCAGACAAATACCGCGCAGCGTATCCCCTGTCAACAGCAGTTCGTCTATGCCCCGCCCCAAATCGGCCACAACTTGCTGCCTGTTCCAGTCACCGGGGGTAGTGCGAATCTTATCAAGCAGGTTGGTGATAAAAAACATGCGCTGCAAGGGATCGTCGTGAATCTCCTGGGCAATCCGCTTCCGCTCCTGTTCTCGGACCAGCATAATTCGGCGCCCCAACCAGCGCGTCGCTTCAAAGAGGTAAATATTTTCGCTGGCGACCGCGAGAATTCTGGCAACACGCGCCACAAACGTGACCTGCCCAAAATTGAAATAACCGTCTATATTGGGCCGCCCTAACGCCAACAGGCCCACCGCTTCTCCCCGAACCGTGATGGGGACTATCAACTCCGTCCAATCAAAAAGCGACAACAGTGGGTGGCTCTGGGGATGCAGCGCCGTTCGCACCAGCGGCGCCGTCAATGTAGGCAAAATCAACTGCGCCTGGGCAATCAGGTCCATCGTCGTTTCACCGACTATCGGCCGCAGGTCCCCCTGCTCGTCTTTTAAGATCATCATGACCCGGTTGCTGCCCAAGATGCGCGCCACAGAGGTGGCCACCTGCTCTATCGTCTCAAACTCCGGATGGTTGGACAGGTCCGTAGCAAATTCAACCAGGCGTTCTTGTTCGCCGGCAATACGGCCGTATAACAGCCGCTGCATACTCTGGCTCATCGGGCGATTGGCATACAGGGCAAAAAGCAGCGCAGGCACAAATACCACGGTCGACTGGATGACGCCACCCCCAGCGGTTTCTAACCCCAGCCAATGTCGCCCCAGGTAAAGCGTCAAGGCATACAGGCAACCGATACCCATCGTCAAAACCAACAGGTGCAGGGCGCGGCTAAAAAAGAGGTCTAGTCCCAAAAAACCTTTACGGTATATCACAAACAGATACCCGACGGGGATGAAAATCATCAGGGCGATGGCGACAGGAAAGGATAGCAGCGTGACGTCGGCCAATGCTTTGGGAACGATTGTCAACAACATAGTGGGAAAAACGCCTAACAAAAAGAAAAACAGCAAAATCCACAACTGCTGGCGCAGATAGGACGCCGGCGGTAGGCGCAGGACACGCCAGAACAAAATAACCACACAGGTTATCAGGCTCGCCGCCATCGCCAGAAAGCTGAGATCATAAAGGCTGATGCCTACGATTTCCTCAAAGCTGGTCGGCTGGGGAAACAGAACCAACACTTCGTAAGCAGCCAGAGCCGCCAGGAGCGAGGCCAGTAGCAGCAGCACGCCCAGCGTTTGGCGCGCGCGCCCACTGAGCTGGTCTACACGCGGCAAAAAGCCCAAATAGACCCAACCCACAGCCAGGAAATAAATCATGACGTGGCCGGTCACCCAGGCGCCCGGCGTGCCGGACAGCGAGGCTTGAATGCCGATCAGCACCGACGCCGACAGCAAGAAAATATACCCGGTATGCAACGCCTGCCGGTTTTCCCTTTGCACTAAAAACAGCATCAGGCTGCCAACCAACCAGCCAACCACCGCCAACAAAGAAGACGGCGCGAGAAACCAGACAAACCGTTCATCAAACGAGCCGGACACAGGCACAAGGAGAGAAAGCGTCTCACCGTCCCGTTGTACTAAAAATGTGTAGGCGTCCTGGTGCGGCAAGGGAAAAAAGGGGGACATGCGGCGTATCGCCTGGCCCTCAATGGCCACCACCACATCACCTACTTGCAGCGGTGACTCTGGGTGCGTGTGATGCGCATTATGAATGACCGAACGGGAATCTGTGTACCAGATCATCAGTGGGGCGCCGGGCGGGTTACCCCACCAGATGTAGATCAGGCAGTAGCCCACAAACAACAATGAAAGGGCGGCCGCAACCATACGCCCATGGTAGAGGCCGGTATTGATCTGTTTTGTCACGTCGGAACGCTTCATAACCATCCTGTCTGCGGGCTATTGCCTCGCGCGCTTTTCGGGCTGTCACCGGGGATGGATACCATTGGCCTGCCAGCCCTTGATTGCCTCTACGGGTCCTCGCGCATCTGTTTTCTCAAGATTCGCCCCATCATAACTGAAGAAAGACAAAAAAAACGGCACTAAGTGCCGTTTTTGACCGGCTTAAAGTACTGTCTTCGCCCGTCCTAAAGTACTGCGTTGTATCCGGCAGGGAATAAAAAATCTTTGCTTTTGCGCCCGACTTCTGGCAGCATCAGGGGATGAATCGGCATGTACCCGCCTGGCCAGGCAGGTCAGGCGGTTGGCGAGCAAGTCACGGACAGGTCGCGAGCAGGTCGTCGGTTGGCCCAGTATTCAATTGGCCGGTTCTCTCTACACGGGAGGAAACTGCTGCATCCGGGTGTAATAAGCCACCGCTTCAGCGGTGTTTTTGACCTCCAGCGTCCTGTACACATTCGTCAGGTGCCCTTTAAAAGCGCTCTCGGAAATGTGCAGCAGCGCCGCCAGTTCGGCATTCGGCTTATCCAGGTTTCGCATTTTGAGGAGCCATATTTCCTGCTGTCGCGCCGTCAACATGGCTACGCGGTCAGACCGGGGCGACTCAAACAGGATTTGCTGCACCGCCTTGGAGAAGAAGTTATGCCCGGCATGGACGGTTTTTATCGCTTCCGCCAACCGTAAAGATAAAATATCTCCCTTCAGCACATACCCCCTGGCGCCGCGTCGCATAATTTCCTGGACTTCTCCGGGGATGGCATATTGGGACAGGATAATGGCGCGCGTCTCTGGATACGCCTGGCTTAACCTGGCTATGGTATCCAGGAAGGGAAACGTGCCGCTGTCTCTGTCCCCGGCGTGCTGCGGCATACGCAAATCTAGCAGCACAATATCCGGGCGGTGCCGGGCCACCAGCGGCAGCACCTGCTCGCCGGCCATGCCCTCAGCGACGATCTTGATGTCGTCATGGTCGTCCAGGCGACTGCGAATAGCTTCGTGGATTAAAGCATGATCATCAACGACCAGGACGGTAATCGGCTTAACTTCCATAAACACCTCGCTCTTTGTGTAGTTTGAGTTGGGTTTCAACCGCCGTCAGGCAAAATACGACAGCGGTATAGACCGTATAAGGTGACAAATGAAGACGGCCGTGTCCCGCCGGGCAGCCCAAAAAGCCGATCGGAGATTGGGCGTTTAGGCGAACTACTTAAACAATGATGGGGGATCCACAGCGGGAATCGTGTCATTTATCTCGCTTACAAGGAATCAGCGACGAAACAACAGCGCTGTTTGGGGATGGGTAGACGAGCGGGTCAGGTAATCAACAAGCCGCCCGTATCAAGCGGTTGAACCCCGGCCGGTTTTGCCTGACGCCTGCGGTATCCAACGGGGGAAATTGTACAAACCTGCCGGTTCTTGTCAAATCTTGCACCTGGCTTTCTGGTCTGTCACGCCGCCACAGCCCCACCGCTGTGGCCCGTACTGGCAATTTGGGCTTAACAGCCAATTAGAAAGTATGGGCATTAACCGCTTGCGTGCACGCACCAACACTGGATTCTTTATTAAAGTCCAGGGATCGCTCCTTGCTTTATGGCACACGCAAGCGATCAAAAATTAGCAATTACGGTTACGCACGGTTTTCGCGTAAGGTGGTGGCAAATGAATAGGGCGCAGGCTGGATGGCCTGATCCAAGTTGTGGCATGAGTCGCCGGGGGCGAACACGCTCAAGAAGTGCGCTGCTGCTGTGGTAGGCGTTTTCTTACGTGGTAGGCCAGCGGCGCGCCGACCATTCCCAGGACGATCATGCTGGCCGAGCAGGGACCGGCGGCATTGACGGATGGTGTGGCCGGTCCCTTGGTGGGGGCGGCGTCGCTAACGGCCGTTTCCCCTCCCCCCGTCTCCTCTACCTCAGCCGTCGGCATGGTCGCCGCCGGCATGGCCGCGGCCGCCTCATCTACCCCCAGGCTGAGGTCATCCACCCAAATAACGCCGTTGCTCGTCGTGTCGGGGTGCGTGCTAAAACCAAAGGCCAGGCCGCTTACCCGATCAGCGTCGGTAAACGGCGCGCCGGCGTTCTCTTCCCAATCCACACGGTGGAAATCGGCCCAGCGCAGATGCACAGGAATCCAATTGTCCACACTG